>CAZBPR010000111.1:0-10024 GCA_964493825.1 uncultured Dactylococcopsis sp. | reverse complement strand
TGGCGGTGGTAACTCTGGTTGTGATTTAGCAGCAGAAGCAGCGCGAGTGGGGGCAAAAAGTGTTCTCAGTTTGCGCGAGTCAGTATGGTTTATTCCCAAAACCTTTGCCGGTAAACCCATTGTCGATTTAATTCAAGGCTGGATGCCAGAATGGCTGCAACGTCTGATGATGTATGTTATTGTTCGCGCTACCTTTGGCAAGCATGAAGATTATGGGATGCCCAAACCCCAACATCGCATCTTTGAGAAACATCCGACCTTAAATAGTGAAGTGCCCTATTACATTAAACATGGTCGAATCACTTATAAACCAGAAGTTAAGCAACTCGATGGGGAATGGGTTGAATTTGTCGATGGGACGCGAGAAGCCTTTGATCTCATTGTCTGTGCTACAGGTTATCATCTTGCCTATCCCTTTTTACCCGCAGAATTGCAGCGAGTGAAAGGGGATGTTGTTGAGTGCTATGGCGGATCTTTTCTAGCCGATTATAAAGGATTGGCTTATATGGGCTGGGGACAAGCCAGAGGCGGCGTGGGGTCTCTCATTGCGGCTTATGGACCCCTGTTTGCACGTTGCTTAAAGCTTCAAGATGAAATCAATGTTCCCCTTGGTCTTGTGTTTAAGGGAATCGGACAATCTTTACCCACAACCCATCTCTCTGATCCACATCAAGTGTTTCGGCAATTAAAGTTACTGAATTTAGGGTTTAATTTAGTTGTGAAAAAAGCCCATCAAATTGATGCTAAAATGCCCCATTTTCGTAATATGCCTTTGACCAACTAACCTCCTAAAATTATGTTAGATCAAGAGGGTATTAAACATTATGTGAAATTGTATAAGGATATCTTAAAGCGATATAAAATTACGATTTCTGATGAAGATATTAATAATATTTATCAGATTATATTGCTAACGTTTCAACTTGACGATTTATACGATTCATTCAATGGTACTCCTAATCCAGTTGCGTTAGAAAAAATCAGACAAAGTATGATTTCACTAATGCCAAATTGTCATCCTATTGCTATGAATGCTATTGATCTGGTCTTCAAAGCAATGTCTGATGAAGCCCAGTCTGATTTGAGTCACTCTCTAACTAATTATTTAAATGTTTGTGGTCAAAGTATTGGTGCTCAACTGGTTATTAGTTATTTAGCTAGTAAAGAAAACATTTCCTTAAAGATTTGGTTCTCCGAAATTCTTGTTAATTTTAATGATGAAATTAATGATCTGATTCGCTTAGCGAATGACTATTTAGATATAACAGTTGATGTTAAACGGATGTCGGAAGAAGTCTCGCAGATCAAAGCAATTCACTTCTTTAAAAATAAATTTCACTTCAAGTGCTATTTATCTTATCGATATTTAATTCATAAAATTCGCTATTATTTATATTTGATTAGCTTTTCATATCTGACTTTTTCTGCTCAGTCAAGAAATTATAGGCGTGCAATTAATTGTTCGGAATCAGTTCTTGAGTTAGCAGTTAAAGCTTATCTTACTGATCAAAAATCAGGTCGAGTATCCAGAGAGATTTCATGCGGGGAGTGAACGATAATTAATTAATTAATTAATTCCCGTCACTACTTTTAAATCTAGTTGTCGTTGAAAAATTTGTTCAATTGGTAGCATTTCCCCGTTTTCTGTCATCATTTTATGGTCTTTTGTCGCGCAAACTTTTCTCCCATCTTCTAAAGTGTATTCAATGATTTCTTGTTGCCCGCGAGAATGCCATTGCGCGATAGGTTGCGTATAAACAAAGCCATTTTCATCAACCGTATAAACGGTACATTCAATCTTTTCTTCGACAATTTTTCCAATTGGCATCGCACCGTATTCTACCGTCCAAATTTCTGTATCATAGCTGAGACAATATTCAGCAAATTTAATCATCTGATCAAATAAGTGTTCTGCTGTCTCTTTTTTAACTCCATTTTTTGTCGCTCCATCAATAAAAATTTCCCGATGTTTCTGCATTTCAGAAACTTTCTTTTTCCCCATTGCCCGGCGTAGTAAGTCCGCTTGTCCGAGAGAATAGCCTGCCATATCTTGGGCAATTTTCATGATCTGTTCTTGATAGACCATGACGGCATAAGTCTCATCTAAAATCGGTTCTAAAATAGGATGTTCATAGACAATTTCTTCTCGTCCATGTTTACGGTCAATAAACTTGGGAATCAGTCCGGCATCTAAGGGACCCGGGCGATATAAAGCTAAGATAGAAGAAATATCTTCAATACTAGATGGTTTGAGATCTTGAACTACCTTTAACATCCCTGATGATTCCAGTTGAAAGATCCCTTCTAACCACCCTTTTTCAATCAAGTTATAGGTTTTTTTAATATCATTGGGTTTCGTGTTTTTAATTTCTCCTTTAGCTAAGATTTTCCGAGAGTGAATTTCGTCTAAAGGCAGTTGATCTAAATTCAACTTGGTTCCTTTATTTTTTTCAATCAAATCAGCCGTGCGTTGAATTGTTGTGAGATTTTTCAGCCCCAAAAAGTCCATTTTTAATAAGCCGAGGGCTTCTAAATCTTCCATATAATATTGGGTAATGACTGCTCCATCATTATTCTTTTGCAAGGGGACTACTTCATCTAGGGGTTCTTTAGAAATAACTACTCCCGCAGCATGAACGCCAAAAGTTTTATTCGTTCCTTCAATCCGAATTGCCATATCCACCCAACGGTGAACTTTCTCATCCGAATCATAGAGTTTTTTGAACTCGGGTTCTGGCGTTTCATCGGAGATCATTTTTTTTAGTTCAGTGGGCTTGCCACGCGCCACTGGAATTAATTTGGCAAGGCGATCTGATTCGGAATAGGGAATATCTAAAACGCGGGCAACATCTTTTAAAACCGCTTTTGAAGTCATGCGGTTAAAGGTGATAATTTGCGCAACTTTATCTTCCCCATAACGACGAGTAACATAATCAATGACTTCATCTCTTCTTTCAATACAAAAGTCTGTATCAATATCCGGCATGGACTTCCGTTCTGGATTTAAGAAACGCTCAAATAGTAAGCCATGATGAACCGGATCAATATTAGTAATTTTTAAGGCATAAGCAACCAAAGAACCCGCAGCAGAACCACGCCCTGGACCCACAGGAATGTTATTATCTCTAGCATATTTAATATAATCCCAAACGACTAAAAAGTAGGTCGAAAAGCCCCGTTCTTGCATGATCGTTAGTTCACGTTCTAAACGAGTTTTATAGGTCTCGCTGATTTCAGAACGACTGCGACAACCGAGGCGTTCGAGTAATCCATTCCAGGTTAATTCTTCGAGATAACTATCGGCATTATGTCCACTGGGAACGGGATAGTCGGGAATACGAGGTTCCCCTAGAATATTGTAAGGTTTAACTTTTTCTGCAACTTCAACGGTATTCGCGATCGCGCTTTCAATGACATCATCCGACAAATGATCGCGAAATAATTGCCGCATTTCATCAGCGGATTTCAAATATTCAGTTCCGCTATACCGTAACCGTTTATCTTCGGTAATCAACTTATTGGTTTGAATACAAATTAAAGCGTCATGCGCCTCGACATCATTACAAGAAATGAAGTGAGAGTCATTCGTTGCAACAATTTTAATGTCTAATTCTTGAGCAATTTTTACCAGTTCCGTATTGACAATTCGGTCCTCTGGTGAACCATGATCTTGAATTTCTAAATAATAGTCATCACCAAACACTTTTTTATACCATTTGGCAACCCGACGCGCTTCTTTACGGTCTCCTCTCAGAATATTTTGCGGGAGTTCTCCGCCTAAACAACCGCTCGTAACAATTAAGCCTTCTTTATACTGTTCAAGATAATACTTACTAATACAAGGACGCGCAAAAATTCCTTTGCCGTGAATCCCTTTTAGGTTAGATAGGGTCGTTAATTTAACTAAATTCTTGTAGCCTTGGGTATCTTTCGCGAGAACAACTTGGTGATATTTTTTATACTTTCCCGGCTTTTCCAAATCATCGGTATTAATCACATACATTTCATTGCCGATGATTGGTTTAATATTTTTGGAGCGACAAATTTTAATTAACTCGATCGCGCCGTACATCACCCCATGATCCGTTAGCGCGATCGCGCTCATTCCTAACTCGACTGCGCGATCAATTAATGGCGGCAACTGAGAAGCACCATCCAATAAACTGTAATCGCTATGAATATGTAAACCAACAAATGATGACATACGTTCTTTTCTCTGTACTCAGCCTTCTCTATAAAAACAATAGCGTTTTTAAGGTTTAGGGGCTAACGATGTAGCCTTAGCATGACACTAATGTAAACAGCGAAGAAACGTCTCCCCTTTTGTGTATCTAGCTACAAAAGCTGAGTCAAGGCTATGAGATTTTGACACTAGCAACAATAATCAACTTGAAACAGAGTTTATGAACCACATCTCGTCTCTTGTCTTATCAACTGCTTTCGGATTACTCACTGGAATTGGTCATGGCTTCTATGCGCATCAACACAATCTTCCTTTATCTTTGAGTGAACAAGTGGTTCAAGTCATCTCAATTGATTTCTCTGGGCAAAAGTAACTTTTAATGAATAACGTATCGAAAATTACAAAATTGCGTGGTAGAGGTATAAGTGGAGTAGTTATTTAGGCGTCACTTCCAATGAACATTCAAACCTCAACTCAAACATCCAGTGTCAACCAAGTTTTAGGGATTTCCTTTGCTGCCCTTGCTATGTTTATTGTCGGTTATACGGCTACTCGCGTTTACTTAAACCAACCGACTGATACCACAATGAATGAATCGACGGTTACTCCTCATCAAGCCTCATTATGGAGTGAACTGGGCAAGTAAACATTCAATGTTGAGAACCTCGGCTTCTCGCATTCAATGACCAAAAAGTGCGACAATAATTCATTGCTGTCTAAACTGATTGATCTGCAATGAATGTCTTAGTGGTTGGGAGTGGGGGCAGAGAACACACCCTCGCCTGGAAATTACTACAGTCTCCGCGTGTCAAAAAAGTTTTCTGTGTGCCGGGAAATGGGGGAACCGCTTTACTTCCCAACTGTGATAACTTACCGGGAACAGAAGAAGACTTTGCGACAATTGCCAGTTATGCTAAGGAAAAGGTAGTTTCTTTTGTGATCGTTGGACCCGAACTGCCGCTGGCAAAAGGAATTCGTGATTTTTTGGCACCAGAAGACATTCCAGTTTTTGGTCCCACCCAAACCGGCGCACAAATTGAAGCGAGTAAATGGTGGGCAAAAGCATTAATGGAGGAAGTGGGCATTCCCACGGCAGCAGGAGAAAGGTTCACTGAGGCTGAAAGCGCTAAAGCTTATGTCAGCCAACAGGGTGCACCGATTGTGGTCAAAGCAGACGGGCTAGCAGCCGGAAAAGGGGTAACCGTTGCGGAAACGGTAGAAGCGGCTTATAGGGCAATTGAGGGATTATTTGCCGCTAATACCGAACAGGTCGTTGTTGAAGAATGTCTCCGCGGAGAAGAGGTGTCTGTTTTAGCCCTCACTGATGGGATAACAGTCCGTCCCTTACTGCCGGCCCAAGATCATAAACGGATTGGGGAAGGAGATACCGGTGGCAATACAGGGGGAATGGGCGCGTATGCCCCAGCGCCCTTACTAACATCAGAATTGCTGGCACAAGTCACAGAAACGGTATTACAGCCCACAATTAATGCCTTGCGCGATCGCGGGATTGATTATCAAGGGGTGCTGTACGCGGGGTTAATGGTCACGCCTCAAGGCGAAACTAAGGTTTTAGAATTTAACTGTCGCTTTGGCGATCCCGAAACGCAAGCGATCTTACCTTTATTAGAAACCCCTCTCGATGAAGTTATCATGGCGTGTCTTGAAAAGCGCTTAGATCAACTGCCGCCCCTAAAATGGTCGCCACAAAAAGCCCTTTGTGTTGTCGCAGCGTCAGAAGGATATCCGGGAAGTTATGAGAAAGGAAAAGAAATTACAGGCATCACCAACGATCTCGATGGGTTAATCTTCCATGCTGGCACTCGTCTTGATTCACAAGGAAAACTCTTAACGAATGGGGGACGAGTCTTAGGGGTCACCGGCTTAGGCAATGACTTTAATGAAGCCGCAGCAAAAGCTTACCGCGCGATCGCGCAAATCAAATTTTCCGGCTGTTATTATCGCTCGGATATTGGACATCGGGTGCGTTGACCTACTCCCAAGGCTAAACGCGCGTAGGATACAAAGTAAGCTTTGACGACACGAGAATTTCTGTTGCATTATCAGAGCCAGGTTTGGGATGACACCAGAAAATACACAATTCTCAGGTTACTGACCTTCGATCATTCTGGCGTTGAGTGATACGAGCTTTTTAATTTCGTGGGTAATGTCTTCTCCGTGCTCATTCAGAACGGTGTACTCTGTGGACTCAGTCTGAATCAGAGACATCACCAAATCTTTGACTGCCTGCTGGTCTCTCGAGTCAAGAAGGATCGGTTCCATGGGGTCGTTCATCACGTCCAAGTTCACCTGTAATACATCGATTTTGATTATAACTAATATGACTACTTCAATCCATAAAACCCCGATTCAACTGAAGCTAAAGGTAGCGCGATCGCGCCATTTATGAAAAATTTTCTTAAAAGAAACCTCTCTAAACTTTGCATAAATTTTAGGGGGTTTCCCATTTTTTTCATTTTTTCTGAGGCACAATCAAGTTCCTCTTGAATGCCAACTTTTTCTGCTGCTTCAAAGAGTTGAAGCTCAGTCACATTTCTGACCCTAAAGAAGCAGAAAGTTAAGGATTAATTGCCCGGTTAAATAAATGGACCCATGAAATGATTAAAAGTCACTTTACCCATTTTTCCGGGTTTATTGCCGTGAGTTTGGTTATCGGCATGATAAGCTAGCCCAATCATGTCATAGCTATTATTAGCAGGGACTGTAATTGTCGTCGTCGCATTCCCTTTAAACTCTTCAAAGCTGCTCAACGTGCTACAAAGCTACCATTTCGGTTCTCTAAAAAACATGAATTAGATTAACTTGCATTGGAAAGTAATGATTTTATTGTGTGGGATACCCAGAAAATAGAGTATTGAATTGATGCCAAAACCCTTGAGATGAATTGAAGCCAAGTAAAGTAACCTTTAACCGACGCAAAAGGAAAGGAAGCCCAACAAATAAGATTAGAATCAAGATCAAGACCATAATGGTGCGAGTCATTGAAGTCGTTAGCGATTTGCCAAGATAACTGAGCAGGAGTGTGGGAGGTATCATTCCCAATAAAGTGCCTACAGCATAGCTTTTAGACGGTAACTGAGCAACGCCGGAGCCGTAGCTGATGAATCCAAAAGGAAGAACTGGGAATAAACGGCTAAAGAAAATTAACCCGCCGGCATACTTGTTTTTATACTCCTCAGGAATAGCAAGGGAGCGATTCGTTAAGGTTTGAATCGTAGAATGTCCTAAGGTGCGACCAATTAAGTAGGCAACCATCCCACCGGTAAACCCGCCAAGAATACTATAAATTCCTGATAGGGGAAATTCCCAAATCGCCCCGCCTGCAATTACTAAAGGAGCGCCTGGAATGGGGCTAACAATCACCGATAAGGCAAGAATGCCCATATAAATTAAAGCACTGAAGGCACCCTGATCCTGAATCGCTGCTTTCAAGCCAGCAGGGGTAAGCAGATTAATATCAGCGCTGAAAGCAAGCCACAAATAGCTTCCAATTGCAACAATCAAAACCACTAAGGTAAGAACATTTTGGGAGTTTCCCCAGGACTGAATGTGATACTTTTTTGGGTAGTTTTCTAACATATAGTTGATGTCACCAATTAGACAACTTTCCGTTTTGAAAGTTGAGGGTTGATCCTTGAGTTAAGCCGTTCCCCGTGTGGGATAATTCTTACTTAAAACAAATTGTAAGCCACCTAACAAATCCTCAAATCGAGGTCGCGCAAACGGGGCATTATTCAGCGCAACATAGTAGAGAGTCTGATCGGGTTCAACCAAAAACAATCCCGGTTCAGCAAAAATCTCTGGTTCGTAATCGAAGGCTGCATTAGAAATATAAAGTCCCCAGTTTCGCATGGACTCCACCGTTTGCCCGTAGCCAACCGTCAGCTTATCTAATCCCCATTCTTGTTTTGCGGTTTGGGCTTTTTCTAAATTATCTCCGCTAATAGCAATGCTTTCTACGCCAAGATCTTTAAATTGATCCAGCTTGTTTTCTAACTCTGCCAGATAGGTCTGACAAATCGGACAATGGAGTCCCCGATAGAAAACTATCATGGTATAGTTTGGGGGCGTTTGGTCAGCGAGTGTCCAGGTTTGTCCGTTGACGGTGGAAACAGTGAGTGCTGGTGCTGTTTGATTCGGTGTGAGTTTTTGACTCATATTTAATACGCGATCATGTAATTCTTCTTTCATTAGCGTAAAAACTGATTCTGAGTTGCGACTTAAAATTGTTTTAGAAATTGGGTATAGCAATTCTTGAACTCATAAAGTCAAATCGAGGAGAGGTCAAGTGAAGAAAACAGAATTTGATAAGCAAGCACAATTCCCTCAAGTTTAGGAAATAACACTTCTATTGAACTGAGGATTGAGCCTCTGTTTCTACTTTTTGATTCAAGGCTTTCCTCGCTATTTTGGTTACATAAACGGTGACGGCAACGGTTGCAATAAAACCAATAATGCGGATCGCCCATTGAATCCCAGAAGGGGCTGCTACCTCTTGTGATCCCAAGGTCGCTAAATTTTTAGCTAAAGACCCGACATAAACAAACATGATCGTACCGGGTAAAATTCCTAAGGTACCGAGAACATAATCTCGGAAGGTTACTTTGGTTAAACCATAGGCATAGTTGAGTAAGTTAAACGGAAAAATCGGAGATAACCGAGTTAACAAAACAATTTTCATTCCTTCTTCCGCCACCGCTTGGTCAATGACTTGGAATCGTTGATTCCCTTCAATTTGTTTTTCTACCCAACTTCGGGCAATATATCTTCCGACTAAAAAGGCAAGACTTGCCCCAATACTCGCTGCAATATAAACGTAGATAGACCCTTTAATTAAACCAAAAACAACTCCTGCGCCAAGGGTTAAAATTGAGGCAGGAATAAAGAATACAGTTGCTACTATATAAATCACCATAAAAACAATAGCAGCAGCAGGTCCAAGGTTATTAATCCAATTTAGCGCATTGGTTAAAGCACCTTGAATATCAATCAATTGAGTGGATGCGATTAATGCGGCAACAACCACAGCAATTCCGATGTACTTCAGTTTAGAACTCATAGTTCCTCCCATTTGTTGATTTATTACGTAGAAATTAAGTTAATTAGGCACTGTTCTACCTAAAAAGGAGTAATCGTAGGATTGTTTTTCCTAGAAACTCGCATCCATTTCTAGAATCTTTGGCGCTCAATTCTATTCAATCCCTAAAACATTAGTTTTTCCTGAAATGGGAGTTAATTTTTGACTAACTCAGGATTTTTGCCGTTTGCATACGGATAATGAAACTAGCATCAGCGTTATATCAGTTGGTTCTCAGCAACCACTAATTTCTATCGCCTTTAATGAAACTAACCCCATCGATGAACCGAAAAGGAGGAAATTGCTATGGCAGTCAAATATGATGTTGTTATTATTGGCGGTGGTTCTGGCGGTTTAGTGGTCGCTAGTGCAGCAGCCCAGTTGAAGGCGAAAGTTGCCCTTGTGGAAAAAGATCGCTTAGGGGGCGACTGTCTCTGGTTTGGTTGTGTGCCTAGTAAATCTTTGCTTCACGCCTCCCGAGTTGCCCATGAGGTCAAAACGAGTTCCCGGTTTGGCATCTATTCCACGCCCCCCGATATCCAATTTTCCGAAGCCATGGGTCATGTCCAGCAAGCGATCAGCAATATTCAACCCAATGATTCTCCAGAACGGTTTGAAGGTTTAGGGGTGGAAGTCATTTTTGGTCAAGGCGAGTTTAAAGATGAAAAGACCTTTACCGTCAATGGGCGAGATTTAACAGCGCGTGCTTTTGTTATTTCTACCGGTTCTCGTCCGAAAGTTCC
>CAZBPR010000110.1:0-10239 GCA_964493825.1 uncultured Dactylococcopsis sp. | reverse complement strand
CGTAAACCAGATGATGGAGTCCTCTTGGTCCGGTAGAACCAATATACATTCCGGGACGTTTGCGGACTGGTTCGAGACCTTCAAGAACTTGTATCTGTTCAGCACCGTAACTGTTTGTCATGAGACTCTCCGAAGAATTAAAGCATTAAGCCCTATTAAATGACTTTTAGGGCAAAATCTTCGGAAATTCTAACACAAAAGGGTTAAAGGCGACATAACCGTGTTTTGAATTGATTTTTTTCTGAGGTTACAGGCTAAGATTTATCTCTAGAGTGATCCAACTGAGAAGGTTGATGATCGGTTCAGACTTGACGCGATCGCGCTCTTGCTCAAAAAATATAATCTTAATACAATTTAATAGGATTCAGCGATGATTTCTCCTTTTTCAACAGTTAGAATTTGCGAAGTCTTCACCCACTGCTGATCAAATGAACTGAGATGAGTAGTTGTAATTAAGGTTTGAAAGCGATCTTCGATGGCAGCTAATAATTGGTTTTGACGATCAAGATCTAGTTCGGCTAAAACATCATCAAGAAGGAGTAAGGGGGGTTCTCCGACGACGTTTTCAATTAACTCTAGTTCCGCTAGCTTCAGTGCTAAAACCAACGTTCGTTGTTGTCCTTGTGAGCCGTAAGATCGCGCTGGCGTTTCATTAATTTTAAACTCAACTTCATCGCGATGGGGTCCGACTACGGTTGTGCCTAAATTATGTTCTGCGGCTTGGCGGAGTTGAATGCGATCTAAAATCGCTTGTTGCACTTTTTCGGGATCGTCCTCCAACCAATCTACATTAGGGGCATAGTCAATTTCTAGTTTTTCGGTTGCTTGACTAATCCGACTGTGCCATCGTTGTGCAATTGGTGCTAACCTTGCCATCACTCTAGCACGACGACGCATCACGCGCGAGCCATTGGCTGCTAACTGCGCATCCCATAACGCCAACTGTTCCCAAGTTGAATAATCGACAGGAGAAGTGGTGTCATGGTCATGAAGCGACTTGCGAATAGTTTTGAGTAAAGCATTCCGCTGGCGCAACACTTTATTATATTCTTGTAAAATATAGGCAGAAATAGGTTCAATTTGGACTAATAAAGCATCGACCCAATGACGACGCTTTTCAGGCGAGCCGCGCACTAAATCTAAGTCTAAACTAGAAAATTCCACCGCATTAAGAACACCTAAAAAATCAATTTGCCGTCGTAACGATTCATGATTAATTGCAACTGTGCGTCGTCCTTTTTGGCGTAACGTTAAGGTTAATTCGCTTTCACTATAGAGACGTTTGACTAGGGCTTCTATTTGTCCTACGGTTTCGTCTTGAAATACTAAATCTTGATCTTTTGTGGTGCGATGACTTTTGAGAGTTGCCAACAACTCGACTGCTTCTAAAAGATTTGATTTTCCTTGAGCATTATTCCCAACTAAAATAGTTTTTTGTGCTTGAAATTGAACAGAACAATTCCAATAATTTCGGAAGCGAGTAAGATAGAGTTTATCTAAATACATTGAATGATTTATTTTTAATTATTTTTCATTAATGATTTATCCTTAGTAATTAGGTCTAACTATTATTGAGAGAGTCGGGTAACGGCTTCGCCATCAAACCATTGATGAGCTTCTGCTAAAAGTTCTGGAATTTGATCAGCGTGAGGACTAGATTTTAAACAAGGTTGGAGATCGAGGGACTCTAAATTTTCTGCTTTTTTGCCAGGAAACCAATGACCGGCTTTTCCTAATAAGTTATAGCGCATTTTGGCATAATCGGTTAAATCATAGGCCAAGGCTAAGTTTCTTAACCATAAAATGACAGGAATATTAATTTGATTCGGGGTTTCTTCAACCCGAGGTAAACCAACTGCCCAGGTTTTATACCAGTTTTCCCCCAGTTGCGCGATCGCGCTTTTTTCTAACCGATTTAAAAGGGGCGGTAAAATTTCATCAGCCTTTTCAATCAAAGGTAAAACTTTGAGATGTTCATTAAAATCACTCGGATTTGCTGCCCCTAATGATAAGGTATGGACTTGGAAATGACTTAAACAAAACAGGTCATTAAATACCATTGGGCTTAACGGTTGACATAAGTCTCTTAATTTTTCCGGGGGATGATAAAGTTTTCCTCCTTTATCAGAAGGACTAATAATAAATACTCCCATATCATACCGATTAGCTACTTGAATCGCTTCCCAATTGCTTTGATTAATATAGTACCAATGGAGATTTACATAATCAAATTGATCCGTTTCAATTGTCTTAATGATTAACTCAGGTGTGCCATGAGTAGAAAAGCCGACAAAACGAACTTTTCCCTGAGCTTGTAATTTTTTTACTTCCCCTAAACAGCCACCGGAACGCACGGTTTGTTCTAATAGTTCTTCTGTATTAATCCCATGAATTCCTAATAAATCAACATAATCTAAATTGAGAAACTTTAAAGACTGATGGAATTGTCGGCGAAATTCTTTGGGGTCATCTTTGGGGGCAATTTTAGTTTGAATAATGAGCTGATTACGGTCAAATTTAGGTAAAACTTGACCAAGCTGCATTTCTGAACTGCCATATCCTCTTGCGGTTTCAATATGATTAATTCCTAGCGCTAAAGCCTTTTCAATTGTTGCTTCTAAATTACGCTGATTCGCCTCAGGAATATCAGCCAGTGGTAGATCTTGCCATTGATAGTGATAACGCATCCCGCCACAAGAAAAAACAGGGATTTGTAAACCAGTGCGACCAAAGCGACGATAAAGCATTTTTATGATGTAATCAAACGAAAAAGTGACTCATTTATAGAAAATTCCCTTGAGAGAAAGCGCAAACTTATCTCAAATGATCAGAAACGGTTACGTAATTCGTAATGAGGATAATCGGGAAAAGGTGAGTGAAAAAAAGTACCAGTTACCGATCATCCTCTTATTGTATGACTAGGTTATTGGGTTTGCTAACTCGTCTCGTTGACTCAAATAATGAACTTGTGTAGGATAAGCGATTTCAATATTTTGAGCTTCAAAACATTCTTTAATGGCAAAATTAATTTTTTGCTGCGCATCCATATAAGCGGTATAGTCTGGGGTTTCCATGTAGTATACAGTTTCAAAATTTAAGCTGAAGTCACCGTAATTACTAAAATGACAGCGATCAAAGCGTGTATTTTCTGTTTGTTCAACAATCGCTTGAATATATTGGGGAATAGCTTGTAATTGCTCTAAACTTGTTTCGTAGGTAACACCAATGGTAAAAGCAATTCGACGTTCTTCCATCCGTTTATAATTGCGAATTCGAGAACTGGTTAAGTCACTATTGGATAAAATTAGCTCTTCACCGCTCAGACTGCGAAGGCGAGTCGTTTTAATCCCAATGTGTTCTACCGTTCCAATTAAATCCCCAACAATGATAAAATCACCAATTTTAACCGGGCGATCGAGCAAGATGGAAAAATAACTAAAGAGTTCTTGAAAAATCCCTTGCGCTGCTAAAGCAATGGCAATACCGCCAATCCCTAAACTGGCGATTAATGCAGAAATATTAAAGCCCAAATTGCCTAATAAGAAAATGATACCGATTGTCCAAGTAATAATTCTCAGTGCTGGCGCAAGAATAGCAATACTTTGTTCACGGGCTTCATCATCTTCTCCTTTTAACCAGTAGGTTGCTAAGAGATATTCAATAACATTGCCAATAAAACGAATGCCAATAAAAGTAGCAAGAATTAAGCCAATGACGTCAATCGACTGATTTAGAATCGGATGTAATTCTAAATTACGAATACTAATATAAAGTGCCCCCAGATAGAGTAAAGGGGTAATAGAATTCTGAAATATTTTGATTAAACGGCTATTTAGACCAATATGAGAATGATTGATCCATTTTCTGAGTCGCTTCAGAATAAAACCCTTCACAATAAAATTAATAATCAGAATACCAATCAGAAATATGAGTAAAGCCAGGAGGTATTCCGAAACAAAGTTATTTAAAATTTCGTAGCCTAAGAATGTTTCGATTGTTTGTTGTACGGGTTGATCCATAAAAAGCACTCCATCTCCCACTAATTAACCCCCAGCAGTGTGGGGGCTAAAGTCAAAGTATCTTATATTCCCTTTAGCAGTTTATCGGTTTTTTCCCTCAGTTTCATGAGCCGATCGCGCAACTTCCTCGGTTGAATTGACAGTTGAGGTTGCCAGTTGTCCTTGCTGCGGATGACGCTGTCCAAAGAGGCGTTCACCGAGCGCTTTGATAATGATATACAAGATCGGAACAACAAACAGACTGAGGAAGGTGGCAACAAACATCCCGCCAAAAACCGCCGTGCCTAAAGACTGACGACTGGCTGAACCCGCGCCACTGGCAATCACGAGAGGAAATATACTGCTCAAGGTGGAAATTGCCGTCATAATAATGGGACGCATCCGTTTTTGAGCGGCAACCAGGGCACTTTGCGTAATGGTTAAGCCCAATTCTCGCAGTTGGTTAGCAAATTCTACAATCAGAATCGAGTTTTTACTGGCTAAGCCAATCAGCATGACCAGTCCAATTTGGGTGTAAACATCATTGGATAATCCTCGTAATGACTGGGCAGTTAAAGCACCAAGTACAGCTAATGGCACCGACATCATAATAATCATCGGGTCAATATAGCTTTCGTATTGGGCGGCTAAAACGAGGAACACGAAAACTAGACCTAAAGCAAAGATAACCGGGGCTTGTCCCGCGGATTGAATTTGCTCTAAGGAAGTTCCTGACCATTCATAGCCCAATCCGGGGGCTAAGGTTTGTTCTGCGGCTTGTTCCATCGCGGCAAGGGCTTCCCCAGAACTAGACCCCGGTGCTGGTTCACCATTAATTTCAATGGAACGGAAGGTATTGTAGTGATTAATGCTTTGCGCCCCAACGGTCTCTGTTATGGTCACTAAGTTGCCCAAGGGAATCATTTGATCGTTATTGGATTTAACGTAGAGTTGCTGAATTTCGTCGGGATTATCGCGAAACTCGCCATCGGCTTGCACATAAACGCGATAGTTCCGGCGACTCATGGTGAAATCATTGACATAACGGGAACCAAAATAGGTTTGGAGGGTGCTGAAGATATCATTAATATCCACTTGCAGGGCTTTCGCGCGATCGCGATTGACATCTAACTCTAAAATGGGCGTATTCGCAGCAAAACGGCTAAAGGCACCGGCAATATCTGGGTGTTGGTTAGCTGCCCCCAATAAGGGACCCAGACTCTGCACAAATTCATTAATATCCAGATTGCCGCGACGGTCTTGTAACTGGAATTGGAATCCGCCAAACGTTCCTAACCCGCGAATTGCTGGTGGATTCACCGGAAAGACATTTGCCTCCGGCAAACTCATTAACTTACCCCGCACCTGATTAATAATCGCTTCTGCCGATTGCGAGGGCTGAGTTCGTTCCGACCAAGGAATCAACGGCGTAAAAATCACCCCTTGGTTCGGTGTATTGCCCCCAAAAGCAAAGCCCCCCACGGCAAAGGTTGCCCGGACTTCCGGAATATCGAGATAATACTGCTCAATTTCTGCCATCACATCGCTGGTATATTGCAACGATGCCCCTTCCGGTCCTTGAACAATGGTAATAAAATACCCTTGGTCTTCTTGCGGGAGGAAGGCTTGCGGTACTTGTTGGTAAACCCATCCGGTTAAGACGAGTAGGGCAACAAACCCGGCAAGGATAACAAATTTAATGCGGGTAAAGAAATTAATCAGTCCGCGATAGCCTCGTTCGACGCCGGAGAGAAAATTGTTAAACCAACCAAAGACAATGGCAAAAATCCCGCGACTGGGCATTTTTTGTCGCAATAATAAACCAGATAGGGTTGGTGTTAAGGTCAGGGCATTAAACGTAGAAACCGCGATCGCGAAAGCAATGGTTAAAGCAAACTGTCGGTAGAGAGCACCTGTGGTACCGGGAAAGAAAGCAACGGGAATAAACACTGCCATTAAAACCAGAGAGGTGGCAATCACTGCCCCCGTCAACTCCCGCATCGCCACCATTGCCGCTTGTTGTGGCGGATAGGCATCATCTTGAATTTTTCGACTAATATTTTCCACCACGATAATGGCATCGTCCACCACCATCCCTGTCGCCAGGGTAATCCCAAACAGGGTTAAGCTGTTGATGGAGAAGTTGAACAGCTTCACAAAGGCAAACGTCCCAATTAAAGAAACGGGAATCGTAATTGCCGGAATAATTGTGGTGCGCCAATCTTGTAAAAAGACAAAGATGACTAAGACCACCAAGACCACGGCTTGTAAAAGAGTTTGCACCACACTAATCAGGGACTGTTGCACAAAGTCAGTGGTATCAAACCCAATATCGTAGGTCATTCCGGAGGGAAATTCCTGAGCCAGTTCTTTCATTTTGGCTTTGACCCCAGCTGCTACATCTAGAGCATTACTCCCCGGTTGTTGATAGATCCCTAACCCAACGGCTTCATTGCCTCGAAACCGTAAAAAGGAACTATAGTCTTGTGCGCCTAACTCCGCTCGTCCCACATCCTTGAGTTTAGTCAAGGTGCCATCGTCTTGGGTACTAATAATTAAATCTTCAAATTCGGCAACAGTTTCTAAACGGGTATCGGCTCGTAAGCTAATTTGAAAGCGTTGATCGCCCGGAACCGGGGGTTGTCCCACTTGTCCGGCTCCCACTTGAATATTTTGTTCTTCTAGGGCATCGATCACATCTTGCGCTACCAAATTACGCCCGGCTAAACGGTCGGGGTTCAGCCAGATCCGCATTGCATATCTCCGTTCCCCGAAAATTTGCACATTACCAACCCCTTCCACCCGTTCTAAGGCATCGACGAGATATAAATCAGCATAATTACTTAAAAAGATATTGTCATATTCCCCATTTTCGCTAAAGAGTCCAAACCCCATCAAAATGGTGTTCGATTCTTTACTCACTTCAACACCATTCTGAATCACAGGTTGAGGTAGCGACGGCTCAGCCTGGGAGACGCGGTTTTGCACATCGACCGCAGCAATGTCTTGGTTACGACTCGCTTCAAAGGTAACGGTAATGGAACTGGTACCACTATTGGTGCTACTAGAACTCATGTAGCGCATCCCGTCAATCCCGTTAATTTCCCGTTCTAAAACGGTCGTAACGGTTTCTTCCACCGTTTTGGCATCAGCGCCAGTATAGTTAGCGCGCACGGTCACCTGTTTCGGACTGATATCTGGATATTGCGCCACCGGTAAGATAGGAATACAAATTGCTCCCACAATTAAAACAATCAGGGAGCAAACAGTGGCGAAGACGGGACGTTTAATAAAGTAGTTAACAAACATGAGTTGAGTATATTCATTACGGATAATTGGTTGTTTGTTGTCCCTAATTTCAAGTTCCGCTTGACTTTATATCGAGTAGAAAGAACAACCACTAAAGATTTAATACCAGCGCTTTATTGCTGAGTTTCAGATTGAGGCATAATCGCTGCGCCATCGGAAAGGTTGAGAATGCCGGAGGTCACTAAAGTGTCTCCTGGTTTGAGACCGGAGATCACTTGATAGCTATTGCCTTGAATCGATCCCAATTGCACGGCTTTTTGTTTAGCGATGAGTTGATCGCTGCTTTCAGCGGGTTGAGCGACAAAGGCAAAGGTTTGCCCACCCAAGCGAGAAACAGCAGTGGTTGGAATTAAGACACCGGTTTGTTCCTCCCAAATAATTTTTGCGCGCACGAATTGATCGTCTTTGAGTTTGCCATTGGAATTAGGGAACACTGCTTTCGCTAAAACCGCTTGCGCGCCCATATCCACTTGTGGGGCAATAAAGTTAATTTGACCCGTGAGTAAAGGCTGTTCACGGTTAGCAGTGCTCAATTCAACAGTCAGTCCTTTTTGCAGCCGATCCGCTTGTTCAATGGGAATCCGCAGATTCAGTTCTAAGACTTCATTCTGACTAATAACGGTCAGAGTATCCCCTGCTTGGACATACTCGCCGATTTCAATATTGATATCACCAATCGTCCCATTAATGGGAGATAAAATACGATTATCTTTAAGGTCTTCTTGCACCACTTCCAATTCGGCTTGCGCCCGATTTAACGCGGAGCGTTCTTGTTCCAATCGCGATCGCGCGGCATTAACTTGCTTTTGAGCGGCTTCTAATTGCGAGAGGGCAGATTCTCTGTCGCGCTGTACTCGATCCAATTGTTGTTGTGCTTGTGCCCCTTCTGAGACCAAAAATTGAGTCCGCTGATATTCCTCATTTTGCAGATTCACTTCCGATTGCGCACTTTTCACGTCGGCTTGGGCAGCGGCGAGTTCCGCTTGCGCCGTACGAACCGCTGACCGGGCTGACTCCACATCAGCTTGGGCGCGATTCACTTCCGCTTGAGAACGTTCCGGGCTTAACTGCACAATGGGAGTGCCGGGTTGAACGCGATCGCCGGATTCAACTAAGATCTCGCTAACCCGTCCTTCGGTTTCCGGACGCAGAATGACTCGTTCTTTTGCCTCCAACGTACCGACAAATTGAGAACTGTCAATGAGAGTGCTAGTTTGCAGTTTTTGTAACTTCACTGGTGTCGCCTGCGATCCTCGCGGTTGGGCAGCCGCAGGAGGTGCTGAATCATTGACCAAAATCTGCCGTCCTCCCCAAACCGCACCGCCGAGAAGGGCAAGGATCCCAAGGGCAATGGCACCGCGCTGCCAAGAACCACCGGATGGTGGGGGCAAACTCGATTGTCCCGACGAATTAGGGTCGGTGGCGTTCTTTGAATCAGCCGTTTGTGACATAATCTGTGCTTATAGGTTAAGAAGTCTTTTTAGTTATCAATGTAGAGGGTGGAAGAAAGGCTTGGCTTCTTTCCCAAGAGAGAGGAAAATCACTGTTTTTTTTCCACTCTTAAATAAAAATAAAATTGTCCTTTTTGTTGTTTAGTATAACAGACTGATATATCAATGTTGGAATTAGCGACCCTAGGATTGCTTCAAGAAGAACCACTGCATGGTTATAAACTCAAGCAACAATTAGAAAAGTTTATTAGTGGTTGTATTAGTGTGAATTATGGAGCAATCTATCCTTTGCTGAAGCGATTAGAACAGCAAGAGCTATTAACTCTCTCTCTAGGTGAAGGGGAAGCAGGAGGGAAGCGAAAAATTTACGCCATTACAGAGAAGGGAAAGGCCCGGTTTCAAGAAAAAATGCTGGAATACCCCCCCGAAAGTTGGGTCAATGCGCGATCGCGCTTTATGATTAAATTCGTTTTTTTCAGTCATCTGCACTCGCAACAGAGAATCAACATTATGCAAGAACGTCTAATCGTTTGTCGCACTCGCTTACAAGAGCAGCAGTACGAACCCAAGCCGGATGATCATTATGTGGCTCTTGCCTGTGATCGGTATTTAGCTGTGATTCAAAATGAAATCGATTGGTTAGAGTGCCAACTTAACCGGGAAAAGTAAGGTCTTGCTATTGCAGCTTTTCTCCCACAAAGGGAATGACAACAACCAATACTTTAACCAGTAAAGGAGCAAACCATAAACCGGATAACACACAGGCAACAGCTACGAAACCGGCTGCAATCTTCAACATTTCTTCTTTTGTGTTGAAGTAAAAGTAGACAGCAGCGAGTCCAGTAATTAGAGCAAAAATGAGAGGCATCATCTTTTATCTTGCGCTCAGTTCTTTTCAATTCAAGGAAAACTATATTAGCGCAATAACATCAATAATCTCGAGGGTTATGTTTAGTTTTGTTATTGCTGTTACAAATTATAGCACCAAGATTTTGATTGAGTAAGCCATCTGATCAGAATCTACCCAAAGAAAGAAGCCGTATTTACTCTTCCTTTTGCTTCGAGTTGACTCCCCCTAATTGCTCTCGCACATCGTCAATGGCGAGATTTAACTGACTAATTTTGTCCTCTAAACTGCGACGGGCTGATTCCATACTTTCATCCCCTTCTACTTGAGAAGTACGCTCGGTTGTTAAACCCTGTTCCGATTCTTTTTGGCGGGAAGCAGCGATCGCGCCGATGACACCACCGACCACACCTCCCACTAAGGTTCCAATTAAAAATCCACTACCAAATCCGTCTCGTTCACTCATAATTTTCTCCTTCCTTACTGGGTTCCAAATGCGCGATCGCCGGCATCCCCTAAACCAGGGACAATGTAACCGCGATCATTTAAGTCTTCATCAACACAAGCGGTATAAATTCTTAATTGCGGATATTTTTCACCAATTTGCTTCAAAGCTGGCGGTGCGCCTACGACA
>CAZBPR010000109.1:9135-10371 GCA_964493825.1 uncultured Dactylococcopsis sp. | reverse complement strand
AGGAAGTAACGGAAGTTCTGGAAGTGGATGCGGCGTTAGTGGCAACGGGAAGAATTCCCGCCACGAAAAACATTGGCTTAGATAATCTGGGGGTAGAAACAGATCGTCGCGGTTTTATTCCAACGAACGACCATTTACAAGTCACCGTGAATGGTGAACCGGTTTCCAATTTATGGGCAATTGGGGATGCCACCGGCAAAATGATGTTAGCTCATACTGCTTCCGCACAAGGCATTTCTGCGGTTGAAAATATCTGTGGCGATGAACATATTGTGAATTATCGGGCGATTCCTGCGGCTGCCTTTACCCATCCTGAAATCAGTTATGTCGGGTTAACTGAAGATGCAGCAAAAGAATTAGGAAAAGAGGAAGGATTTAAAGTAAAATCGGTTCGCACCTACTTCAAAGCCAATTCTAAAGCCCTCGCAGAAGGAGAAGAAGATGGCGTCGCAAAAATTATCTATCGTCAAGATACGGGCGAATTACTCGGGGCGCACATTATTGGGATGCACGCTTCCGATTTAATTCAAGAAGCAGCCAACGCGATCGCGTCCGGTCAACCGGTACAAAACTTAGCCTTTAATGTCCACACCCATCCCACCCTCTCCGAAGTGTTAGATGAAGCGTTTAAACGGGCAGAAGTTAAGGCTTAATTGTTATTCCTGATTTGTCATTGGTTGCTTGTTGTCTTGTTTAATTAAAATGAGATCTTTTTTTCAATTGACTAATGGCAAAACATAAGACTTCACTAAGGGAGAGGAGAGACTGCCATTCTCCTTCTTATCCCTTCAACAATAGACGGTAGAAGATTTTAATCGGTTTCAATCCATTGATAAGATTTTGGTAACTGTGATGATGAAAATTAGAAGACGACCTCCAAACCCTGCCGTTAATGTTGATACGGTTCGCTACCAAGTGGCATTTCCGAATGATGAACCGCAAAATATTCTCGAAAAAATCGTTTGGCAAAAAGAGAAAGAGGTGGATCGCCAACGGGAAAAACTGCCGTTTCTCCAGTTAGGAAAACAAGTTAAAGAAAATGCTCCACCTGTGCGAGATTTTTTGGGGGCTTTGCAGAAGGGAAACCGAAATCCAGCCTTGATTGCAGAAGTGAAAAAAGCTTCTCCGAGTAAAGGTGTCATTCGAGACGATTTCGATCCGGCGGCTTTAGCGAAAACTTATGAAGCGGCAGGGGCAAGCTGCCTCTCGGTTCTCACTGATGTGGAGTTTTTTCAG
>CAZBPR010000109.1:0-9125 GCA_964493825.1 uncultured Dactylococcopsis sp. | reverse complement strand
AGAGAGGCGGTTAATCTGCCCGTTTTATGTAAGGAATTTATTATTTATCCTTACCAAATTTATCAAGCGCGGCTTGTGGGTGCGGATGCCATCTTATTAATTGTTGCCATCTTAAATGATCAAGATTTGAACTATTTTGTCAAGATTATTAATAGTTTAGGCATGACCCCGTTAGTGGAAGTCCATACTTTAGAAGAGCTCGATCGCGCTCTGAATATTGATGGCATTCCCCTCATTGGCATTAACAATCGCAACTTAGAAGACTTCTCTGTGGATCTGCAAACAACAACAACCTTAATTGAGCAACGCCAAGAACAATTAAACCGCAAAGGCATTACCCTCATCAGTGAATCCGGTTTGCATACCGCTGACGATCTCAAAGTCGTCCGGGAAGCAGGAGTTCATGCCGTGTTGATTGGAGAATCCCTACTCGTGAAACCGGACCCAAGCAGTGCCATCCGCTCCTTGTATAATGGGTAGGATAAAGCCATAACTTGCTATCCCCTGAAATTAACCCTTGGCGCGCCTCATCTCAAACATTTATGGAACCGTTACCACTTCCCTCTCACATCCACTACGAGTTACTGCTACAACTCTTAGAACGACAAACCATCACTGCTACCTACTCTCACCCTACCCTACGCGAGCAAACGCGACAGCTGATCATTACCTTGCGTAAGGCACTTGCTCAACAAAAGCAAATTGAGGCAATTTGTGAGCAAACCCAGTACCCGGTTGATTATCGTTGGTCACTGAATCCCGATCCAAAACAACCACAATCATTCAGCTCTGACCAATAAGGTGAGATAATATAACCCGCTAACTCTGACCGCTTTTCTTGATCGCATTGTGATCAATGATGGGAGCAGCGTCGGAACTCCATTCCGACTGCTTCTGAAATGCCAAAACACCGAAAGTGCTAGCAAGTTGCGCTGAAAGATAACGGGAGGGGGCTTTGCACCGATTATTAGATAAAAAGGAGATGCTATGGAAAATAAAGATTTACTCATGATTCCTGGACCCACACCGGTACCAGAGAACGTCTTACTCGCCCAAGCTAAACACCCCATCGGTCATCGTAGCCCAGAATTTAGCGAAATTATTGGTGAAATCAACGAAAACCTAAAATGGCTTCATCAGACGCAACAAGATGTTTTAACGCTCACTGTCAGTGGCACAGGGGCAATGGAAGCGGGTATTATTAACTTTCTGAGTCCCGGCGATCGCGTTATTGTTGCCTGTAATGGTAAATTTGGCGAACGCTGGGCTGACATGAGCGAAGCCTTTGGCTTACAAACCGAACGTATCACGTCAGAATGGGGAGATGCCCTTGATCCAGAAGTAATTCGCGAGAAACTAGAAGCCGATACCAATAAAGAAATTAAAGCAGTTATTGTCACTCATTCGGAGACTTCTACTGGAGTTCTCAATGATTTAGAAACCATTAACCGCCATGTCAAAAATCATGGGGAAGCCTTAATCATTGTTGATGCGGTAACGAGCTTGGGTGCTGTCAGTCTTCCCATTGATGAGTGGGGCTTAGATGTGGTTGCTTCCGGTTCCCAAAAAGGCTACATGATTCCTCCCGGTTTAGGTTTTGTTGCAGTCAGCGAGAAAGCCTGGCAAGCCTACGAAACCGCTAAACTTCCTAAGTTCTATCTCGATCTCGGCGCTTATCGTAAATCAACCGCTAAAAATAGTACACCCTACACCCCACCCATTAACCTGATGTTTGGCTTACAAGTAGCCTTACAGATGATGCGCAAAGAAGGATTAGAAAACATTTTTGCGCGTCACGAACGCAATACCTTAGCTACTCGGGAAGCGATCCAAGCGCTGGGCTTACCCTTACTGGCTCCCAATAATGCAGCGAGCCGTGCTGTGACCGCTGTTGCCCCGACAACGGTGGAAGCTGAAAAAGTGCGTTCAGTGATGAAAAAACAATTTAATATTGCCCTTGCTGGTGGACAAAATGAACTGAAGGGACGGATTTTCCGCATTGGTCACTTGGGATTTGTCAGTGAACGAGATGTGCTAACAGTGATTGGCTCTCTTGAAGCAGCACTCCGAGAACTCGGACATGAAACGATGAACGCGGGTGCTGGTATTGCAGCAGCAACCCGCATTTTTGCTGAGTCTTAGTTATCAATTACACTGTAATCAAAAATCATGAAGCCTTAAGTTGGGTAGATGCGAGAATGCCCAACTTTTTTGTGTCATTGATTAATGAGTATTGATCAGTTACTGGGATCAATTTGTATCAAACTTTTACCCCTTTCCAACCCGATCGGGGATCGCTAATGTCAAATTTTCATGACATAATGATCCCCTAAGAGGGCATTAATCCGTCCAACCTCAAAAAAAAGCGGGTCTGCCTCTTGACCCCGCCCAGTGATCATCTGCTAAAACTATAAATACAGCGCTCTCTACGTCTCGCTCGATCATCCTGTCGTCCTCCAACATCAAAGCTAATGGCAAAAGCACGTCCTCCTTTAGAAGAAATGACATTGCGCCAACTCCGGAAAGTAGCAAGTGAATACAACATCTCTCGTTACAGCCGGATGCGTAAAGCCCAGTTACTAGAAGCAATTAGAAATATTGAACAGCAAAGTAACAAATCTCCTTCGCCAATTCCGGGATCAGAAACCCAAGAAGTAATGGAGGCAGCAAAATTTGAATTAGGAACCAGTGACAATACGATGAGTGATGATGATTTAACCTCAGTGGATGAAGGCTTACCTGAATTACCGGGAGGCTATGGCAAGAGCCGAATTGTAATGATGCCTCGGGACCCGGAATGGAGCTATGTTTATTGGGATGTTCCCAATGAACATAAAGAAGAATTGCGCCGCCAGGGAGGACAGCAACTGGTATTACGGCTGTATGATATTACGAATCTTGATGATCGGGAGATGCAATATCCCAATAGCGTACAAGAATATCCGGTCGATGAATTAGCCCGAGAATGGTATGTCCCCATTCCCACCAGCGATCGCGATTATTTCTGTGAAATTGGCTATCGCTGTCCGGATGGCAGCTGGTTAAGTTTAGCCCAGTCCGCATCTGTTCACACACCACCGGTATATCCCTCCGATTGGATTGAAGATCACTTTATTGAGGTAGATTGGGAAGAACATCTGCAATCTATCCCGGAAGAAGAGTTAGCATTACCGGAATCGAAAAGTTCCCAGGATCGGAAAAAACGTCTCGGAGATCGCAATTGGCAAATTTATGAAGAAATTTTTGAAATGTCTGACCCTTTAGAAGGGGAAAGATTAGCGGGTTCATTCTATAGTTCTATGCAACCGCGCTCAACGACAAGTTCTTATGTTTTTCCCTCTGGAGCGGGTCTGTGGACCGTTCCTCATCAAACGAATGAAGATCAGGGTAACCGCAGTGCTGCCGCAGCAGAAATGACACCGCAGGTGGCTTTAACGGGTGAGGCGGAATTAATAATTGCAGGGAAAACTGAACCCGGATCAACGCTTGTCGTGGGAGAAAAACAAATTCAAGCCAATGCTGAAGGTCAATTCCAGTTTCAAGTTTCTTTTGCCAATGGGGTAGCAGACCATCCTGTCATTGCTTACTCCCATCAGGGTCGGCAAATTTTTTCCATGCAACTGAAATTTACTCAACATGGCAATACGGCTGAATTTCCGGTAACGGGGAAAACCATTTTACAGTGGTCTTAAGGGAGTGACCAGTTGTTGAGTCAAATTGTGGGTGGGCTAATAGCGCCTTTCTAGAGCTGACCCGGCTTGAGTTTCTGTCAAGGAAGGAGATTGAAATAATGTGTCGAGTGCATTGTTGGCAGAATAGTAGGTGATAATGGTGGGGGGAATTGTCAGCGTGAGAAGCGCGATCGCGCCACCAATTAAACTCGCCCATGTGTAATTTTTCGATTGAGCAGACCTGCCAGGCAAACTACTGGAATCCATACAGAAATAATTGGTGAAATAGTAACTAAAAAATTGGATGAGGAGGAACTGCAAAGTTCCCTAATTTCTATTTTAATCATTCGCTCCTCAATCACTGTGTCAGAGACAACAAACGAGACTGTAATCAACTAGCGGGAGGAATAAGCTTGCATGGGTTCTTTAATCCAGCGAATATAAAGATGCTTAAATAAAGAACGCAGTACTCGCGGTGCGCCAAAATCAATCGCGTGTAATTGGTCTGAGAGTTGCCAATTTTGAACGTGTAAGGCTGCTGGCGTGGCAAGAGGGAAGGCAATTTCCTCGATGGCTGGACAAAGACCTTGGCGTAAGGCAGCAGCAATGGTCGGTACTTGTTGCGGATTGACCTGAAGAATATCGACTAGGGCCCGATCTAAAGCAAAAACATTTGTAGAAGCGCCCAGTAAGCCTAAGAAGCGAGGTTCTCCTGCACTTGGTCCATTCCCTTCATGTCCAATAATCCCGTCAATCAAGGTTAAATCAGGCGCGATCGCGCTCGCGGTTTCTACTAGCATCTCTCCAAAGCGTTGGCTATCTTTTCCTGCTTCCATGTGCCACCAGGCTTTCATTTTCCCAGGAACACAACCAAACAAGTTTTTTACCCCCAAGGTTAAGGTCAATTGGCTATGGGATTTGACTTTGGGCAGATTAATGACTACATCGGCAGACATTGCTTCTTTGGATAAGCGCAGATGATTAAACGTTTCGCTGGCGGTTTCATACCGTTTGCCATGAAATTCAACGATTGGAATTTCTAATGCTTCTAAAAAGGGTAAATAACCGTTGGCTTTGGCTACCCCATGGGCACTGCCAAAGGCTGGACTATCCCCAATGAAAGGTTTTCCACCTACTGCTTTCACGAGTTTGGCAACACCAGCAACTATTTCTGGGCGGGTAATACATTCCTTGGTGGGGCGAGAACCCGTCAAAAAATTGGGTTTAAGCAAGACGTTCGATCCCGGTTGCACAAAGGCTTCAATGCCGCCTAAAGGCGCTAAAACCTCTTGAATAGAAGTTTCTAGCGCTGGCGAGTCGTAAGTGGCTGCGGAAATTAGGCTAACGGTTGGTGACATAGTTGGCAAAAAAATTTATCGATCATTATGGTAAAGACTTTGCCAGGCTTGCGCCACAATATCACTAAGCCATCGTCTTTGAGACGGTTCCAACCAATGGTCATCAGCAAGCACTTCGGCAGTGAGTTCGTCTAGGGTTTGCCCTTGGGCACGAGCGATTTGTACAACCCCCGCGATCGCGGCAGCGATTAATTCTTCATCAACCGGGTTTGCTTTCAGTGCTGCAATTTCTTCTACTGTCGCTGGAATGGGATAATTCATGGCTGGTTTACAATACACAGTGTTTTCTTAACAAAGAATAAGAATGTTAACTTTTGTAAAACAATTTTAATTTTGAGTATCTGAAAGTTTAGCGTACTTTTGGCACTTTGGGCTGTCAATTGGTCACAATTTTACTGTTAGCAAAGAACAATTATGGAAGAAATCCTTTATATTGAAGTTCCTGTCAGCGATTCCACTTTAGTTCATCATTGGTTACAAGAAACTTGGCAATCTAATTCAAGTCACAAAAAACTAACGACTCAGGGGGTTAGATTAAGGTTTCCCAAAACAAGTGGGGAAGTTTCTGTCTTTATCTGGTCGGTGCAAAATACAACTTATCTCAAAGCCTTTCGCTGGGGTAACTTTCCTGCTGCTTTTGCCCGTCGTTTAGCACAACATCTCAAATCTTCTCTAGAAAAAAGATTTCCGCCAGCTTACCCAGAACCGCCAAACATAGACCTCTCTCAACAATCGATTTTTTCGGCATTAGCGGAAGATTATCCGAAAACCGTCCATTTCTTCCGCAAGATTCCGAATGGCGAAGCTGCCCTCACCCGGGTCTATTGGTGGGAACAACGCTGGCGCGCTGAAGCTCGTAATCCGAAACAACCCAAAATTGTTATTCAACGAACAACAACTGAGCCGAAAGCCTTACCCGATTATGATTTAATTTATGTTGGGGGAGCTTTAGGAGTTATCCATGCCGCTGTAATGGCACGACGAGGCTATCGGGTTTTGTTATTAGAACGGCTTCCCTTTGGACGGATGAACCGGGAATGGAATATTTCTCGCCAAGAGTTTCAGGCTTTGATTGATTTAGGATTATTTACGGCTAGTGAGTTTGAAACCCTGATTGCCCGCGAATACAAGGATGGCTTTAACAAGTTCTTTGATGGCAATAATCCCCCTCATCTCAAAGGAGATGTCTTACATACCCCAACTGTCTTAAATATTGCCCTCGATTCGGAAAAACTATTAGCCCTGTGTGGAGAAAAACTACAAGCCGCAGGAGGAGAAATTTGGGATGAGACCGAGTTTAGCGAAGCACAAGTGAGTAAAACTGCAGTCACAGTGAACTGTCAACATTTACCTAGCGAAACTCCGAAAAAGGCAGTGGGACGGCTGTTAATTGATGCCATGGGTTCGGCGTCTCCCATTGCTTGGCAACTCAACGGCGATCGCGCATTTGATAGTGTTTGTCCCACTGTCGGCGCTACTGTAAAAAGTGGCTTCCCACCTGGTGTTTGGGATTCTGACTATGGGGATGTTTTAAATTCTCATGGGGATATTTCCCGGGGACGACAACTGATTTGGGAGTTATTTCCTGCTGCCGAAGAAGAACTGACAATTTATCTCTTCCATTATCATCAAGTTCACCCGGATAACCCAGGCTCTTTATTAGAAATGTATGAAGATTTCTTTACAATATTACCAGAGTATCGTCGATGCGACATGGAACAACTGCAATGGAAAAAAGCGACCTTTGGTTATATTCCTGGTCATTTCAGCGTTGGCGATCGCGATCGCGCGGTTGCGTTTGATCGCTTACTTGCCTTAGGGGATGCTGCCTCCCTGCAATCGCCTCTGGTCTTTACTGGCTTTGGTTCGCTGATTCGTAACCTGGAAAGACTGACAACGCTTTTGGATACTGCCCTCAAACATGACCTCCTACAAGCCAAACATCTCAACCAAGTTCGTGCCTACCAAAGTAATGTTGCCGTGACTTGGCTATTTTCCAAAGGCATGATGGTTCCCACGGGCAAAACTCTGCCTCCGCAACGGATTAACGCCATGTTAAATACTTTCTTTGGTTTACTGGCGAATGAACCACCTGCGGTTGCCGATACCTTCATTAAAGATCGTGCAGGCTGGCTTTTATTCAACCGTCTTGCCCTAAAAGCAGCTTGGATGAATCCTGCCCTAATCGGTTGGATTTGGGAACAAGCGGGCAGTAAAGACTTTTTCCGCTGGGTCGGCAGCTATCTCAGCTTTACCCTTGATGCCATCATTGGTTTTTTATTCCGAAGTTGGTTTCCGCAGTGGCTGAAAAATAATCAATCTTGGTTAGAAAAACGGTTTCCGGCACTTTGGTTAAAAGGACTCAGTTTTAGCTATTCACTGACCAATGGTTTAGGGCAATTGCGCGCTTATGATCCTGATCCTTCAATCTGATGAGAGAGGGAGTTGGGGGGAAAAGGAGGAAATTTCCCTTTTTCCCCTTTAAAACTGAACCAGCGAACGAAATCGCCCGCAAATACCCAGTGTTATCGTAAAAAAGGACTACAAAAGTAAAAACAATATGACCGCATCTCCTTCTGTTCAACAGAATAGCCGCCCTAAAGAAAATGATTGGCGACTGCTACTGCGTCTCACTCCTTATGCGACTCGTAACAAACCCCTCCTGATTACCTCTTTAATTTTACTGATTCCACTTGCGATTGCAGGAGCTGTGCAACCTTTAATTATTGGACAAGCGATCTCTTTTTTAAAGGATGAAAAAACCTGGTCATTTCTAGATGGAATGTCTTTAAGTCAAGGTTTAAATATTCTCACCGGACTTTTATTACTAACCATTGTCATCCGGCTCATTTTTAATGCTTTGCAGGGGTATTTAGTGCAGCGTGTTGGGCAAGAAATCACTGCTAATATTCGTAATGATTTATTTAATCATGTTACGTCTCTGGCAGCTAATTTTTTCGACCGCACCCCTGTCGGACGTTTAGTGACTCGTCTAACGAGCGATGTGGAAGCATTAGGAGATGTTTTCTCAACCGGCGCGGTGGGTATTATTAGCGATATTGTTTATATTGTTGTCATTACAATCACTATTTTTACGCTGCAGTGGCAGTTAGCGACGTTACTGATTTTAATGTTTTTGCCCGTGACTGGGTTGATTATTTATTTTCAGAAAAAATATCGGAACGCAAACTATCGTTCCCGAGAAGAATTATCGCGTCTCAACTCAATGTTACAAGAAAATGTTGCGGGAATTAATATTGTCCAATTATTTCGACGAGAAAATTTTAATAATGATCTGTTTCAGAAAATTAATCAGCGTTACTTGAAAGAAATCAAACAAACAATTTTTTATGAATCGGCGGTTTCTGCAACATTAGAATGGATTGCACTCATCGCGATCGCGGGCGTTTTAGCATTAGGAGGAATCCTGGTTTTAGGGGATAACTTAAACTTTGGGACGCTATCCGCTTTTATTTTATATGCGCAACGTTTATTTGAGCCTTTGAGACAGTTTGCGGAGAAATTTACCCTTTTACAAACGGGATTCACTGGCGTTGAACGCATTACTGAACTCTTAAGTGAACCTATTGAAATTCGCGATCCAGAAAGACAACAACAAAAGGACTTATCAGCAGTCAGTGCCGCAGAAGGGGTGAAAGGAGAAATTCGGTTTGAGAATGTTTCCTTCGCCTATAAAAAAGATGAACCTGTCCTTAAAAACTTAGACTTTCTTATTAAACCCGGAGAAAAAGTGGCGTTAGTGGGACCCACAGGTGCAGGAAAAAGTTCAATTATTCGGTTATTGTGTCGTCTCTATGAACCCACTTCCGGTCGCATTTTAGTGGATGGAATTGATATTAGAGACTTGCCGCAAAAAGACTTACGTCGGCATATTGGGGTCATTTTGCAAGAGAATTTTCTCTTTGCCGGTGATGTAAAAGATAACATTACGCTGGGTGAACGTTATTCTTTTGAGACGGTTAAACAAGCAGCAGCAATGACCAATGTGAATCGCTTTATTGAACAACTTCCCCAAGGGTACGATACACCCTTAAGAGAAAGAGGCAACAACTTATCGGGAGGGCAAAAACAATTG
>CAZBPR010000108.1:0-10391 GCA_964493825.1 uncultured Dactylococcopsis sp. | reverse complement strand
TACTGATGCAGGGGTTAAATGGCTGGAGTGATCAACCGCAACAGCAACTACCGATTTTAGGAACGGTTTGCGCGATCGCGACCTTATTTTCAATTGGGTGGTGTTCTTGGCAAACGGAAGAAGAAGAACAGAAAGCAACGAAACGCCGGGTGAACTTAGCAGACTTAAAAAAGATTACTCAGAATCGACCCTTTTGGTTCCTCTTAGGCATCTATTCCTTGTCTTGGATGGCACTTTTAGTTGCCCCGACGATTTTACCCTATTTTATTGTTAATAATTTACGCCTCCCGGAATCAGCAATTACGTCCATTACTCTCAGCATGAAAATTGCCACTTTCCTGGCTATTTTTATTTGGCAACCGATTAGTGCTCAACTGGGAAAAAAAGCAACGTTTTGGTTAGGAATTAGCATTTGGGTAATTGGCAACTGCGGACTCTTTTATTTACAATCTGAACAAGCAGCATGGATTTATTTGATTGCCACTTTACAAGGGATTGGCATGGCAGCAGCCTACTTAATTCCCCCTTCTATGGTTCCCGAAGCCATTGATTGGGAGGAATTACAAACCGGACAACGACGAGAAGGCGTGTTTAATAGTATTATGTTGTTTGCCAACAAAATGGCACAAGCGTTGGGCTTATTTCTATTTGGACAAATTTTGTCCTTTGCCGGTTTTCGAGAATCCCTTCCTCCCCTAGAACAACCGGAATCAGCTTTAATCACAATTGCTATAACCGTCATTGGGTTACCCACGATTCCTTTACTAGGAAGTTTGTTGTTGATCTTTCTCTATCCCATTGACCGTGAAACCCATCAAAGAACAGTATTTCAACTGCAAAAACAAAGAGCAACCCATAACTAATATCAATCTTAGTTGCGATTGGCCGGTTGCAAAAACGGAATTGGTGCTTGACCGTACATATTAGCGGGAAGTTTGCCATCCCATTTTTTAGCTTTTTCTAATTCCACCAATTGCGGATTTCTGGATAGCGCTTGCGATTTTGCCTGTAGGGCTGCCGCTTCTGCTTCTCCTTTCATGCGAATGGCGTCCGCTTCTGCTTCTGCTGCTAGTCTTTTCGCTTCTGCTTCTCCTCTAGCCGCTTCAATTTTGGCATTGGCTTCTGCTTGGGCTTCCGTTTGTTTTTGCTGCGCTTGTACCTCTGCTTTCTTCGCTTCTTGGCGGGCAACTTCTAATTGAGTTTCCGCTTGGGCTTCTCTTTTTGCCGCTTGCTTAAAAGACTGCGACCAGCCGTAATAGGGAATTGTAAAATCAACAACATTAATTGCAAATAAACGGTTGATTTCTTCTTTCACACTTTGATAAACCTTTTTCTCAATTTCAGCTCGTCGATCCGCCAATTCATCCATTTTGATATTCCCCAATTCATTTTTGAAACGACTTGTGGCGACCACTTGCATTTTTTCTTGATAGTCTGGAACATTACGATGGATACTCTTTAATTTGTCCTCTGGCAGTCGATACAAAAGAACAATCGTGGCATTAATTGCATAATTATCTACAGTTGAGGTACTCACCCCTTGAATTTTCATATTTTCAATACTGACTGGGTACTGGCGATAACTTTCTTGGAAGGGAATTTTCCAGTGCATTCCTGGTCCTGTGGTTTTGACATATTCCCCAGAATTAGTAATGATCGCGCGTTCGGTTTCATCATTAACATAGGTTGCATTGGCACCCACAATCCCGAGAAGGGCTAAGCCCGCGATCGCGCCCCAACCCACAACAGCAACTTTAGAATTTAACTTGGATAAAACTTGAAACATCAGAAATGGCTAGTGACTTCAATTTGGTGCACAAGATATCTCACTCAATCCAATTCAGGGGAGACTCATTTATATTTTTTAATTGAATCTGTTCTGATACCCTCGATCAAATTGATCAACCCATCGTATGAAAAAACAGCCATTTGCCATTGCTATAGTAGATTATTGTGCTGATGCTGATTTAAGCTGAGACATAGCAAAGAGATGCTCTGTTATCCTCTTAAATCACGCCACCTCGATAAGTTGTAGCAACATTGACCCTTTTCATCCTATGTCCCAGTCATTTTCTTCCGTTGAATCTGCTTCTGAACTCAAAAATGATTGTCTGCAAGAGAGTACAAACTCCCCTTGGACAATTGAAGATAGTGAACAAATTTATCAGATTCAAGGCTGGGGTGACCCCTATTTTTCAATCAATCGCGCCGGACACATTACCGTTTCGCCGCAGGGCGATCGCGGTACTTCTCTCGATTTATATGAACTGGTCACTGCCCTGAGAAAACGTAACATCGGGCTTCCAATTTTAATTCGTTTTCCGGAAATTTTAGCCGATCGCGTGGAACGACTTTATGCCTGTTTTGATCGCGCTATTTCTCGCTACAACTATCCCGGAAGTTATCGGGGTGTATTTCCGATTAAATGTAACCAACATCGCCATTTGGTCGAATCGTTAGTCGAATGCGGAAACAAACACCAATTGGGATTAGAAGTGGGATCGAAACCGGAATTAATGATTGCCTTAGCCACACTTAATCCCTTACCCACTAGTCCCAAGCAAGAAGAAGAATCCCTCTTAATTTGTAATGGTTATAAAGACCGTGAGTATATCGAAACCGCTTTACTTTCAAGACGTTTAGGTTATCAAACCATTATTGTTGTTGAACAGTTAGAAGAACTGGAACTGATTCAAGAAATTAGTGAAGAATTAGCCATTTCACCCGTCATTGGAATGCGAGCAAAATTAGGGACTCGCGGCACAGGAAGATGGGGGGGGTCGACTGGCGATCGCGCTAAATTTGGCTTAACGATCTGGCAGATCTTACAAGCGGTTGAAACCCTCAAAGCTGATAACCAACTAGATACTTTACAACTCCTTCACTTTCATGTGGGATCGCAAGTTTCTTCCATTCGCGTGATTAAAGAAGCGATTCGCGAAGCCGCCCAAATTTACGCTGAACTTACTGCTTTAGGCGGAAACTTAAAATATTTGGATGTCGGTGGCGGCTTAGCCGTTGACTACGACGGGTCAAAAACCAACAAAAATAATGCTTCCAAAAACTACAATATGCAAAACTATGCCAATGATATTGTCGCGGAAGTCAAAGAAACTTGTGACCAAGCAGAGATTGCGGTTCCCACGCTGATTAGTGAAAGCGGTCGCGCGATCGCGTCACATCAAGGGGTGCTCATTTTTGATGTTTTAGGCAGTAATGAACCGCCCATCACCCCACCACCGGTAATTGAAGAAGAAGAACATTTAATTATTCGCAATCTTTGGGAAACTTATGCACTGATTAACGACGAAAACTACCAAGAACATTATCACGACGCCATTCAATTCAAACAAGAAGCCATTGGTTTATTTAATTTTAGCTACTTAACGTTACAAGAACGAGCCAGAGCAGAACAACTCTATTGGGCGTGTTGTGCCAAAGTTTTTGAAATTATTAAACATCAAGAAACTGTCAGTGATGAATTGCAATCAATTGCCAATATTCTCACTGCCATCTATTACATTAATCTCTCTGTTTTTCAATCTGCTCCTGATCATTGGGCCATTGATCAACTCTTTCCGATTATGCCCATTCATCGTCTTAATGAAGCGCCTAGCAAACGCGCTATCTTAGCTGATTTAACCTGTGATAGCGATGGTAAAATTAGCCACTTTATTAACCCTAAAGGGCAAAAGCCAAAAGATTTTTTAGAACTGCATCCCTTAACGAATAATCAACCTTATTACTTAGGAATGTTTTTAGTCGGAGCGTATCAAGAAATCATGGGGAACCTTCATAATCTATTTGGCGACACGAATGTGGTTCATATTCGGACCCAGCCCAAAGGCTATAAAATTGAACAACTGGTCCGGGGCGATACAATTAGTGAAGTTCTTACCCAAACCCAATATTCTGCGGAAGAATTGCTGGAAAATCTCCGCCGTCATACCGAACAAGCCTTAGAAAAAAACTTAATTTCCCTCGCTGAGTCACGTCGTTTACTGAATAATTATCAGCAAGGGTTAGCAAACTATACGTATCTCAATGCGAACTATCGAGAATAGCCTATCTCTCTTTTGTTAACTTTGATCTGAACAAAGGACTGTTGAAACTATCAGGAAAGACTTCTCTCGAATGACAGAGGAAAAGTGACAACAAACCTGCCTAGAATGCATAATGTTGGAAGTAAGTGACCCCCGAGTAAGCTTTGAGTAAACTAGCCACACAACAAAAAACTTTACGAGTTCTGATCGCTGACGACCATGAATTAACCCGCTACGCTTTGCAACTTGTCTTATCAACACGACAGGCAATTACCTTGGTCGGAACAGCTTGTAACGGGCAAGAAGCCTTAGAAATGGCAAAAAAGCACACCCCCGATGTGTTGGTGATGGATTTACAGATGCCGGTCATGGATGGCTTGCAAGCATCGAGTGCCATTAAACAAGAACATCCCAAGGCGCAGATTATTGCTTATTCCTCTCTAGAGAATGCAAAAACTGAGGCGATGTCCCAATCCGCCCCAATTGATGCCTTCTGTAGTAAAGAAACACCGACTGAAGAATTAGTTAATCTAATTAAACAACTGGGATACAAAGATTAATTTTCTTGCGCTTCCGGAAAAGTTTCTTTAAATTCTTCGAGTAAATCGTCTAATTCTTCTAAAGCTTGATTCACATCTAAACGCAAACTGCCGATATTGGGTTGCTCCATTAAGTCAACCAAAACCTCGCGCTTGCTTTCAATGCTACGAATGCGTTCAATGAGCGTTTGTTTATCCATAACCCCAACTATCTTCCTTGAGCAGCTCTAAGATAGACTATAAATGCTCAATACACCATGATGTCAAGATGCTTGGTCAAATCTCTTTAGGAAAATGGGGAATGATTATTGGGGGAACCCTCGCAATTGTAGGCTTTATTGCTTACGGTGCCGGCAATGCCACCCTGAATTTAGCCGGTTTTTTTTACGGAATTCCCATTTTTTTGGGCGGACTCGCTCTCAAGGCAGCAGAATTAAAACCAACCCCTTATACAAAAGAAACGCCGCCAGAGGTGCTTAAATTACGGGAAGAACAAGCCACCCCTACCCAAAATCAAATTCGCAAAGATGTCACGCGTTATCGCTACGGACAGCAAGTGCATCTCGAAGAATCGTTAGAACGCCTCGGACTCAGCCCAACCGATGAAGAACGACCGATTTTAACCGGACTGCGCGAAGAAGCGATTGATGGCGCTTATGCCCTAATTTTAGAGTTTGAATCCTCTCTTGTCTCTTGGGACACTTGGCAAGAAAAGCAAGAAAAAATCGAGCGCTTTTTTGGTCCCAATATCCGAGCTAAACTGAGCCAGTCTCAACCGGATTCAGTCGAATTAGCCCTAGTTGCCGAACCGGAAGTGTCTAATCCGGAAATATGAAGATTTGTTTGAGCAGTGTTAAAGAGTGTTTCAAAATGTTCCTAAATTGTAGAGTTGAGGGGGAAACACCGGAAAACAGCGTGGTACGATGCCAAAGGTGAGTATTCAATAGCAAGTAGAGGAGATAAACCTTGGTGTTAAGGGTTGCTGTTGTCGGATCAGGACCGGCGGGATCGTCTGCGGCAGAAGTATTGGCCAAAGCAGGAATCGAAACCTATCTATTTGAACGGAAACTGGACAATGCGAAGCCTTGTGGTGGAGCAATTCCCCTCTGTATGGTGAGTGAGTTCGATCTCCCACCCGAAATTATTGATCGTCGGGTGAGAAAAATGAAGATGATCTCACCCTCAAATGTCACGGTTGATATTAATTTAGAAAACGAAGACGAATATATTGGAATGTGCCGTCGGGAAGTCCTAGACGGTTTTTTAAGAAATCGTGCTGCTCAACTCGGCGCCAATTTAATTAATGGGACGGTACATCGCTTAGAATTACCCCAAAGTGATCATGAGCCTTATACCCTGCACTATGCCGACCACTCCGATGGCAACTCTGTCGGCACCGCAAAAACTTTGCAAGTGGATTTAGTGATTGGTGCCGATGGGGCCAATTCCCGGGTTGCCAAAGCGATTGAGGCAGGTGATTATAATTACGCGATCGCGATCCAAGAACGGATTCGGATTCCCGAAGAAAAAATGGGCTACTACGAGGAACTTGCCGAAATGTATGTCGGCGATGATGTTTCTCCGGATTTCTATGCTTGGGTCTTCCCGAAATTTGACCATGTCGCGGTGGGAACCGGGACGATGAAAGTCAATAAGGCAAAAATTAAAGACCTCCAAGCAGGAATTCGCGCCCGGGCTGCTGAACGGATTACCGGTGGCGAAATTATTAAAGTGGAAGCCCATCCCATCCCCGAACATCCCCGTCCTCATCGGGTGCGCGGTCGCGTTGCCCTCGTCGGAGATGCCGCGGGAACAGTGACAAAATCCTCCGGTGAAGGAATCTATTTCGCTGCCAAATCGGCACGGATGTGTGCGGAAACCATTGTGGAAACCTCCAAAAATGGACAGCGCGTTCCCACAGAAAAAGATTTGAAACTGTATCTCAAACGCTGGGATAAACAGTATGGTATGACCTATCTGGTTCTCGACTTACTGCAACGGGTCTTTTACCGTTCTGATGCCAGCCGGGAAGCCTTTGTGGAAATGTGTTCCGACAAAGATGTCCAACGAATGACCTTTGATAGCTATCTTTATAAAACAGTTACCCCTGGCAATCCTTTTGTCCAAATGAAAATTACCGCAAAAACCGTTGGTAGTTTACTGCGGGGACACGCCCTCGCGCCGTAAATTAAAGCCTGGAAATTATACCCCTCGCCGGCATCTTCATCTACATGAGATGCTGGTTTTTTTATTGTTAAAACCGAACCAGTTACACCCACAGTGAAGCGGATGAAAACTGTTAATCTAGAATGCGATAGAGTGTGAAAAAAAAATAGATTATGATGGACGAGCAAAAGCAACAAGATCCCATGACCCCTAATGAAACTCCACAAGAGGAACAAACACAAGATGCAGAACCTGTTACAGATGAGCAACAGGTTGTTGCGGCCGAAGTTGCCGATGCCGAATCCTTAGAAAATGAAGCGGAACCACAATCAACGTCAACAGAGGAATCGGCTAACACAGAACAATTACAAAGGGAAATTCAAGCCCTCCAACAAAAGTTAGAACAAGAGACTCAGCAACGAGAAGCCATTACTGCCCAAGCGAAACGCCTAGCCGCTGACTTTGAAAATTTCCGCCGCCGCAGTGAAACGCAAAAAGAAGAAATCAAACAAAATGAAAAGCGGGAAACCTTGTCGAAAATTTTAGAGATTGTTGATAATTTTGAAAGAGCGCGATCGCAAATCAAACCGGCAACAGACGGCGAAAAAAATATTCATAAAAGCTACCAAGGAGTTTATAAACAACTGGTCGAAGCTCTGAAAAGCCTTGGGGTTTCCAAAATGCGCCCCGAAGGAGAACCCTTTGATCCCTACTACCATGAAGCAATGCTCCGAGAACCCAGTAGTGAATATGCAGAGGGAATAGTCATTGAACAATTACGATCAGGATATATGCTAGGAGATGATGTTCTTCGTCATGCCATGGTGAAGGTAGCATCAGCACCAGAACCGACCCCTGAAAGTGAGGAAAATCCTCAGAATAATAATAATGAAGAACAACTGGCATGAGTCAACCGCTCTTTGCTCTGAAGCCTGTTCTCCTTTCCCTCATTTAGGGGGAAATCTTTCTATCAACTTCTCAATCATCACCCACTTTTGACAACCCTCATTCATCTCCAAGACTCATGGGAAAAGTTATTGGTATTGATCTCGGCACCACCAACAGTTGCTTTGCTGTTTTAGAAGGCGGTAAACCCCTTGTTATTGAGAATTCAGAAGGAGGACGGACAACACCTAGTGTTGTTGCTTTTACCAAAGAACAGGAGCGCCTAGTTGGTCAACTGGCAAAACGACAAGCCGTAACGAATGCAGAAAATACAATTTATAGCATCAAACGGTTCATTGGCCGACGTTGGGAAGATACAGAACTCGAACGCAACCGAGTTTCTTATACTTGTGTTCCTGGTCGAGATCAAACAGTGGATGTGAAATGCTGGGGTAAACAATACACGCCCCAAGAAATTTCCTCAATGATTCTGCAAACCCTCAAAGCCAGTGCAGAACTTTATCTCAATGAAGCAGTTACGGAAGCCGTCATTACTGTTCCTGCCTATTTTACAGATGCCCAACGGCAAGCCACCAAAGATGCCGGAACCATTGCTGGTTTGGACGTGATGAGGATTATTAATGAGCCCACAGCAGCTGCCCTAGCATTTGGTCTCGACAAGCAAGAAGAACAACAAAATGTCCTGGTCTATGACTTAGGGGGAGGAACCCTCGATGTTTCGATTTTACAATTGGGAGACGGCGTATTTGAAGTGAAAGCGACCGCTGGGAACAATCATTTGGGGGGAGATGATTTTGATAATGTGATTGTTGAGTGGATGCTTGCTGAATTTGAAGAGCAAGAAGGCATTGACCTCAATCAGGATAAAATGGCAATGCAACGATTGCGGGAAGCAGCAGAACGAGCAAAAATTGAACTGTCTACTCGCCCCACCACCTCAATTAACTTACCCTTTATTACGGCTTTTAGTCAGGGGGGAGGTGAATTAGGTCCCAAACATTTGAAATTAAACCTCAGTCGAGCCAAGTTTAACGAACTCTCTCGTGAATTAGTCCAAAAGGCAATTCAACCGTTAAGTCAAGCCATTGAAGATTCAAGCTTAAATATCGAAAAAATTGATCGCATCTTGCTCGTTGGCGGCTCCACGCGCATTCCAGCAGTGCAGGAAGCCTTGAAAAAGTTTTTTCAGGGCAAAGAACCCGATCGCTCCATTAACCCAGATGAAGCCGTTGCGCTGGGTGCTGCCATTCAAGGCGGAGTATTAGGCAAAGAACAAGAAGTAGAAGATCTGTTATTGCTCGATGTCACTCCCCTTTCTTTGGGAATTGAAACCCTCGGAGAAGTGTTTACTAAGGTCATTGAGCGTAATACCACCATTCCAACCAGTAAATCCCAAGTCTTTTCCACAGCAAGCGATGGACAAACCTCGGTAGAAATTCATGTTTTACAAGGGGAACGCGCCATGGCAAGTGATAATAAAACCCTTGGTAAATTCTTGCTGACAGGAATTCCTGCAGCGCCGCGAGGAGTTCCCCAAATTGAAGTTAACTTTGACATTGACGTTAATGGGATTTTGAAGGTATCTGCAGAAGATAAAGGGACAGGGCGCGAGCAAGGCATTGTCATTAAAGAGACAGGAGGTCTTTCTCAAGAAGAAATTGACCGGATGCAGAAAGAAGCCGAGCAATATGCGGAAGAAGACCGTCAACGCATGCAGCGCATCGAGCTTAGTAATCAAGCAGATAGCCTCTTTTATAGTCATCAAACAACGCTCAAAGATAATGAAGGTCTGATTACAGAAAAATTAAAACGGCTCGCAGAACAGAAAAAAGAAGAATTGGTACAAGTCCTTGAAGATCCCAGCATAGAACTATCAGTGATTCAAACTCGCCTTGAAGACTATCGCCAAGCTGTATTAAGTATGGGTTCGGAAGTTTATACGCAAGGCAGCAAGTATAGTGGCACATCTTCGGTGCGAGATTACGAAACTGTGGGAGAAGAAGATGTAACTCAGGAAAGAGTTAAGGCTGAGTCGTCTCCGGCTATGCCCACTCAATCGTCTGATGCCTCAGCGGTGGAAGCCAATAGTCAAACCTCTGAACTCGAAGATGTGTTTGGAACATTTGATGATCAAACCCGCAGTTCACAGACCGAAACTTCAAATGTTGCCACCCCATCCCCTGATGCGATAGATTTAGGAGATGCAAGTGAGAACACCAAGACTAGGTTTGATCTTGACGATGAAGACTTTAATCCTTTTGAAGATTTTGAGGAAGATGAAGACTCCTCAACGGATGATTACGAGGCTGTAGAATAACCAGGGTTAGAATGATGATCTATTGAAGCCTTTGCCAACACTTGCTACTCTCGAAAGAAGACATAATTATTAACATAAACACTAAACCTAAACGACTGCTCTATGGCTGCCGATTATTATGAACTCCTAGGAGTCTCCCGCAACGCAAGTAAGGAAGATATTAAGCGTGCTTACCGTCGTCTAGCACGACAATATCATCCTGATGTCAATAAGGAAGAGGGAGCGGAAGAACGATTTAAGGAAATTAACCGCGCTTACGAAGTTCTCTCTGAACCGGAAACGAGAGCGCGTTATGACCGCTTTGGTGAAGCAGGCGTTGGTGCTGGTGCTGGTGCTGGTGGTGCAAGTTACCAAGACTTTGCCACCGATATGGGTGGATTTGCCGATATCTTTGAAACCATCTTTAGTGGGTTTGGCGGT
>CAZBPR010000107.1:0-10877 GCA_964493825.1 uncultured Dactylococcopsis sp. | reverse complement strand
GCTGCGAAACCGCTCATTTTAATGGGAGGATCTCCTGAACCGTTATGGTCTTATGTGGAAGGAACGCCAGAAGAGTTTGCGATTTGGGAAAAAACCGCCCAGCGGTATTTTCCCGGACAGTTAACCCTGGTTTTACCCAGTTCAGCCAACGTTCCCCCCCAGGTCAATCCGCAAACACCAGATACCATTGGGATTCGGGTCCCTGATTGCGCGATCGCGCTGGCAATTTTTACTGCAACCGGTGTTCTCGCCACCACCAGTGCAAATCGTTCGGGAGACCCCCCGTTAACCACCCCAGAAGCCATTAATCAAGCTTTTCCAGAAGTGCTGGTTCTGGCTGATACAGAACCCATCGTCAGTAGTGGCTTACCTTCTACGGTTGCCAAATGGACCGGTCAAACTTGGGAAATTCTACGGCAAGGAAATATTCATTTATAAATAGGGGCAAACCATCGCTTACCCCTAATGACATGAGTTAGAATAAGTTTTTTCTTAACCCTAGCGTCTTTGCTGCGGAATTGGATATCCCTGTTGTTGCAACATTTCTCTGGCACTCGGACTGAGTTGATAACTACTACCGTAGCCACTTGCACCCAGTGATTCATCGAGAACATTCGGTGTGAGCAACACAATGACTTCTCGACGAATATTATCGCGATTGGTGCTTCTGAAGAGAGAACCAATAATGGGGAGGTCGCCTAGAATCGGAACTTTAGTGACCGTAGTTCGGTCTTCATCCTGAATAATCCCTGCGAGGACGAGAGTCTGACCATCTCGTAAGCGAATTTCTCCAGAATTGAGTTCTCGTCGATTGAGCAGGGCAATTACATTATCGTCACCTCCAATATTGAGGTTCTGGGTTCCGCTAATGGAAGTCACTGTTGGATTGACATTCAAGGTAATAAAACCATTATCATCAATGCGTTGAACGTCAATATTAAGCGTTAGTCCCGCTTCCTCAATTTCAGCAGTGGTAGTTGTTGTGGTCAGTCCTTCGCTACTTTCCGTTTCCCGGATAATGTTACCAACCACTTCTTGAGTTAGATTCACACCAGCAGTCTGACCCTCTTTAATTAACAGGGTTGGGTCAGTCAAAATCTTTGCATTGCCGCTCGTTACTTGCGCTTCTAATAAACTTAGGAAGCGACTGGGAAATTGGAAAAGTCCAGGAACAGAAAATTCGATATTATCTTCATCGATATCTGAGATTCCCGGTTGAAATGGATTATCGTCTGTTCCAAAATTAGGACGAACCGGTAACTGTGAAGGAACACCAAAACCGGGGCTAGCACCAGAGACTCCAGGATCACTAAAAGCGGCATCGGGATTAACATCAAAAAATGGCTCTGCGGTTCCTCCATCTGGAATTGGAGTCGGAATCACAGGAGGCGTGGGTTGTCCCGGTACCGTTGTGCTAGCACGAGTGGGGGGAATCGTACCTCCAAAATTCACGGCTGCCGCTCCACCATCGCTGACGAAAAAGCTGTCATTGATACCAAAAGAGAAGCTAGAGCTGAATTCTTCCGTATTATTGAGGTTAACGTCGATAATTTTGACATTGACCGCAACTTGACGACGACGGGCATCCAATTGTTTCAATAAATCAACGGCTGTGGCAATTTTGCGAGGTTCTCCAACAAGAGTAATCGCATTCAGTCGGGGATCGCTAGAAATGGATAAACCTTGCAAGAGTAATGCCCCTCTGGCATTATCCGGTCGATTAACAGAAATGGGGGCAATTTCGTCAGGGAGGTCAATTTCTCGAATAATGGCTCCAGTTTCTTGGTTGAAAACCCGCTCTACTTTATCGACAACTTGTTGCGCTTCTGCCCCTTGCGTCGCCAAGAAATTACTGGCCGTATCGACAGTAACTTGGTTGAGGCGTAACGTTCGGGTCATAATATTGCGCACCTGCTGAGGCAGATTGGCACCCACAAAAATCGTATTGCCCCGACGATTTGCTTCTAACCCAGACAGTTGGAGAATGGAATTAAACGCCGACTGTACCGGCTCATCTTCTAAATCCACAGAAATTGTTTGTTCGGCAGGATTTCCTTCGTCTTCACCACTACTTTGATCCGCAAAGACTAAGTTCACATTAGCCGATCGCGCTAATAAAGATAACACTTCCCGTACCGGGGCTTCTCGCAACACTAGACGAGGCACTCGGGTATTCGTACCTAAGTTGACCATATCGGGGGACGAATCAATGGTGGAAACCGCAATATCACCTACGGGTGGTGCTACAGCTCGGGGTCGGGTGGGTTGCAAACCGGGAGAAGGGCGTTGGCTCTGACCATTAACAGGTTCGCCATCCACAGTTAAATCAGGATTCGGGAACATCACTTCTGGTTCCCCCTGTTCTTGAGAAGCAGAGGAATTAGAACTTGTTTCCGGCTCTTGAGAGAAGGTTTGTTCGGACTGGGGCGATTCCTGGGCAGTTGGTGCCGTACCGCCTCCACCTTCTACAGCAAAGCTGAGGGTGACTTCTCCATTGGCAAAGGATTGAATTTGCGCATTTGGGGCATCATTTGTGCCTCGGACAATCACGCGCACACTGTCATTATCATTTTGAGCAACACTTAACGATTCCACACCAGGAAAAGGATTGCTTTGCTGCACGCGATCGCTGTCACCGAGATCTAACTGGGTATCGGTTAAGTCAACAACCAGGACATTATCTCGCTGAATTGTAAAAATCTGGGGGCGTTCTGCACTGTCAGTGCTGAATTTCAAGACAAAGCCTTGCTCAGTTGCTTGGGACTGTACCGCTTGCATTTGTGCGGAAGCAACTCGGGCTAGGGGTTGTGCAACTAACATAGCAGTTGCCCCGAATAAAATACCAATTTTCTGCGAATAATCGTTCACGTTTTTCTCACTCCTCATCACTCATGATTTATTACTTTTAAACATTTTGCAGTTTGATTCAGTTACTCCTCATTATTTTCCTCCTCTGCTGGTGCAGCTGCTTCCTCTTCTATTGCTCTTAATTGTTCCCGGCTGACCGGTAAAATTGCCTCAAGCTCAAAGGTAGAACGCAGTTGGGGATTGGGCAGGGGAAGAAAACGGTTTTCTTCTAAAGAAAACTCTCCTTCGGGTTCTTCAGTAATTTCCGTATTAAAATTATTGACCAATAATAAGGGTTGTAACCGTTCAATACTTCTAATCAGGGATCGCGTTTGCGTAAATGTTCCGACCACTTCTAAGCTATAGATTTTGCGCTTAATCTTACCATTAACCGCTGCCCCAAAGGAGCCATCATTGACAACTTCTGGGTTTGCCATCAGCGGTTGAAAACTTTCTAATTGAAACTCATCTACTGCTGCCGTTTGCGTCTCAATATTTGTTTCTTGGATGGTTTGTTCTAAATCAAACAAGAGCGTATCCAAGCTTTCTTCACTGGACAATAAATTTAAGACTTCATTCTGTTGGGAACGGACTGTCTGAATTTGCCCTTCTAAGCGCTGGATTTCTCCTGCTAAGGCTGGTTGGTTTTCAATTTGAGCTTCAATTTGATCTCTTTGGTCAACCAGTTGACCATATTCTTGTCGGGCTGATTGGAGAAAATTTACCCATAAGTACCCTGCTACGCCCACTCCGACCAAAGCAATAGCAATGCCACTGACTTGTGGCGTAAAGGTAATCCCAAAAGCTTCAGGATAGGCGGGTTCTTCTTCTAGCCGTTCTTCTGGTGTGAGTTCATCACTAAATGTCATGGTTCTTGTTAATTAACGCTTTGTGTTTTGGGGATGGGTTATTGGACAATTCCTTTGCGCTCTAACGTCCGGATCCGAGTAACCAGACCAGTTGCCCCTTGTTCTTGAAGCACCGGTAAGAGTTCGGACGCTGATTTGTCATTGAGTTGAAAAGAAAGAGTATAGTTAATCACCGGTTTCGGTAATAATTCTCCAATGACAGGGGGAGGATTACCCACTTGTAGATTTGGCTCGCCTTTTTGTGCCGTTTGTAAATTAACTGTTTTCGGTTGCACCAGCGGCGATCGCTGCAAGGTTAAGGCAAAGTAATTCACTGCTTCATAAGATTCTCCCACCCCTTCTAAATTAAAAGTAATCACACCGTCTGTTTCAGACTGTTGAAAGGCATTGATTTGAACATTACTAGGAGCGCGATCTCGCACATCTTCCAAAATAGCGGATAAAGGCTTGATTTTATTAAAAACATTGGCCAATGCCGTCAAATTGGTTTCTGCCTGTGCCAACTCTTCTCTTTTTTGAGTCACTTGTTGTTGTTGATTTTGCAACTGACTCAACTCCTGTTGTAATTCAGTAATTTCACGTTGAACTTGTGCTGTTTGCAAATTAGTTAAATACCAAAATCCTCCCACAGCGGCCGGTAAAGCAATGCCCACGACCGCTCCAATAATGAGGGGTAAATTGCTTTGTGCCGCTGGTGCCGGTCCGCTTTCTTCTTGAGGAACCGTATCTCTTGATATTTGATGAGTTTTTTTTCGTTCTCTTAGAAAATTAACGTCTAAACTATACACCGTGCTTAAACCTCCTTCAGTGCCAAACCTAAAACTGTTCCTAAACCTGGACGTTGTGGGGAACTAATATCTAATTCCGTTTCTAAAGATAAAGCTTCCACCGGATCAATTTGAGTCGTGGGAATATTTAAGCGTTGATTAAAAAATGTGTCTATTTGTCCAATGCCAGCCCCAGGACCTGCTAACAACATTTGCACAACTTCCATCCCCTCGCTTTGATTTAGATAATAATCAACTGAGCGACGAACTTCATCCGTTAACTCCCCTAAAACACGTTGCAATGCATTCATCCCTGGATTAAGAGGGGTTGTTTCTTCCTTCGCTTCCTTTAAAGAAATGGGGAGTGTCATTTCTTGCAAGGTTTCCATATTACGAGAAGGAGGAAGACGCATTGCTCGACTTAAAGCACTTTGTAATTGAAAGGTACCAATGGGAATTGTGCGATTAAATTCTGGTACGCCATCAACAATAATTGCCAATTCTGTATTATCAAATTCAATATCAACCAGGACGACGGCTTCTTGCGAAGGATATTGTCGTAATTGTTCGCGAATTGTCCGAATCAGAGCAAGGGTATTAATTTCGAGTGCATCCATTCGTAAACCGACTTGTTGTTCAAAGATATCTAAATAAGTATCAGTTACCTCCCGGCGAGTTGAGATCAATAAGACTTGTACTTTTTCAATGCCATCCTCATCCGTAAAATACCCTAATTTTTGATAATCCAAATCAACTTCTTCAATCGGATAGGGTAAATAAAGCCCAGCCTCTTGATTTAGAACTACATCTCTTAGTTCTTCTTCAGAAAGCTCTGCCGGTACCGGAATAATGTTGAGCATTGAATCTCGCATGGGGACAGCAGCAGCTAAGGTTTTTGCTTTAATATTGTTTTCGGAAAGCGTCTCTTTTATTAAATCCGCCAAAGTCGGAGGATCAATAATTTTACCCTCTGAATAAACGCCTTCAGGAACTTCTTTACTCGCGAGGACTTCTAATTCATACCCTCGGTCTGTGTTACGAATTTGAGCCACATTAATTTGGTTGGGGGTTAGCTCAATGCCAACACCTTTTCCTTTTCTTTTGACAAAACTGGGAATTAACTTCGAGAGAGGCTGTAACATCTTTTCACTAAAGTTAGGTTCTGGAATGATTCATTGCATAGAATTATCGCTTATTCCAGTTGACATCACTACCGTTAAATCAACAGTTTTTAGTGACAGATTTCTAAGAGTCGATCGTTAGGGGAAGGAAAATCGGGGTTGATTGCTTCCTCCGAAGGCAGGGAGAATCAGTCGCTAACCGGCTTAATTGCTTCTCATCATTTTTGATTGTGATACAAAACTTAATCAAAAATGACTTGTGTTAAGATTTTGCGGGTCAGAAAAATCGATTCGAGGTCTCTTTTTTCCCTTTCGCAAAGGTTGACAGTTATTGCAAACAGCTCATTTTCAGGAGAGAATGTCTAATATTGTAGTGAAAGTAACCAAAGTTCTTGGCTTGGGAATGGTAGATCAGAACTGTCAATTGTTCATCTGTTATCCTGACCAACGTTAGAGGTTACAGTTTCTGTTTAAGCAAGGGTTATCTCTAACCCAAAAGTTATCACTAAAAAACATGACTTGTCGTTATCCATATAAGGAGATTAAGTTTTGAAAAAAGTAGAAGCAATTATCCGACCTTTTAAATTAGACGAGGTAAAAATCGCCTTGGTTAATGCTGGTGTTGTCGGAATGACGGTTTCTGAAGTTCGTGGTTTTGGCCGTCAAAAAGGTCAAACTGAGCGTTATCGGGGTTCTGAATATACAGTAGAATTCCTGCAAAAGCTCAAAATCGAAATTGTCATTGAAGAAGACCAAGTCGATACCGTCGTTGATAAAATCATCAATGCTGCTCGCACCGGTGAAATCGGTGACGGGAAAATCTTTATTTCCCCAGTGGATCAAATTGTTCGGATTCGGACAGGGGAAAAGAATCTAGAAGCCGTTTAGAGCGTTGATTAATTAGGGGGTAGGCTTGACCTACTCCCTTTGTCAGTCGCGAATAACTAGTTAAATTTGATTAAGTGCTGGGGCTTTAATGCTTAATGATTTGGTAAATGTCGGGAAATAAAGCAGCAAAAGCCTGACCGCGATGACTGAGTTGTTCTTTACGAGTCGCTTCCATTTCGGCAAAGGTTTGTTGGACACTCGGCACATAAAAAATTGGGTCATAGCCAAACCCGTTACTGCCTCGCGGTGCCCTTAAGATTTCTCCTTCACAACTTCCTTCTTTTTCCAGGATAATCGTGCCATTGGGTTGGGCAATGGCAACAGCACAAATAAATTTTGCCCCTCGTTGTGGGGTCTCTCCCAGCTCTTTTAAGACACGGGCAATGCGGTCTTGATCAGTATTTGCATAGCGAGCGGAATAAATCCCCGGCGCACCATTGAGTGCTGCAACCGCTAAACCCGAATCATCGGCAATTGCGAACTTTCCAGTGGCTTGTGCTACAGTTTTTGCTTTTAACCGAGCATTTTCCATAAATGTGGTTCCGGTCTCTTCTACTTCCAATTCTGGAGGTTTGAGAACGAGTTCACATCCAACATCACGGAGATAACTTTGCATTTCTTGGAGTTTCCCTGGATTGCCGGTAGCAACAATTAACTGTTTCATTCAATTTTCCCTTCTACAATAGATGTAGTATGGCTAGTGAGATTAATATCTCATACTGGGGAGTTTTTGGGAGGAGCAATCATGCTAGTAGTATTAACGGATGAACAAATTTTATCGCCGAAGCAAGTTTGTCAAAATTGCTTACTCGCTGATCGTCGCGGACTCCCCCGCTGGCGTCAGGGACATCTCGGTTGTGGGCAGATGTTAAGACGTTTAACGGAGCAACAGCCAGAACTCTATGAATGTCAAATGGGATTTCGTCTGGCTCATTTAAACTCGGTTAATGGAGATAATACAATACTAAAACCTCAATAAAATCAAGGAGTTAATTCACATGGCTGGTCGTGGCAACGCTGAAATTCAAGACCGATTTTTTGCAGCTTTACCTTATATTTTACCCTTAATTTATGTCCTACCGTTTGGTAATTTCCTGCTCCGGCAGTTCCCCATCTTACAGTTTATCTACGCGCCTCTCCAACCAGTGATTCAAATTTATTATGGCTTTCCCTTTGCGGGTCTGATTATTTTCTTTGTCTTACTCTTTGCTGTAGTTAGAAATGAAAATATTAGCCATTTTATTCGGTTCAATACCATGCAGGCGATTTTAATTGATATTTTGCTGGTCTTGATTCGATTTGGTACACAAATTTTAGGCGCCGGGTTAAGAGCCGGTGGTGGTTTATTAATAGAAACTTTCTTCAATATGATCTTTATCGGGACCTTAGCCGCTTGTATTTATGGGATTGTGCAATCAGCGCGCGGACTCTATGCGGAAATTCCTGCCATTTCAGAAGCGGTTCATGGGCAGGTGCGTTAATACGCATTAAGGGCTTTTCCCCTCATTGAAACTTAAGACTTCATTTTCTAAGGTGCCAATGCCTTCGATTTCGATCCGAACGCGATCGCCGATTTGCATTGGCCCAATTCCTTTTGGCGTTCCGGTCAGCACAATATCACCGGGCACTAAAGTCATAATTTGAGAAATATAGGAGACTAATTTCTCTACGGGAAAGACCATTTCACTGAGTAAGGCAGATTGCCTGGGTTCGGTTTCTTCATTGATGAAGGTTTGCAAGGTGGCACCAGCACTTAAATCGCGCACAATCCAAGGACCGAGGGGACAAAACGTATCAAATCCTTTAGCACGAGTCCATTGACCGTCTTTGCGTTGTAAATCTCGTGCCGTGACATCATTGGCAATGGTATAGCCCCAAATTCTACTTCTTGCTTGTTCTGGCGTACAGTGGCGAGTCCGTTCTCCCATGACGATCGCAAGTTCCCCTTCATAATCAACGCGTTCGCTGATTTGAGGATAATAAATGGGTTTGAGGTGAGCCGTGACGGCTGTAGGAGGTTTAAGGAAAATTAAAGGTTCGGTGGGCACTTCTCCTCCCATTTCTGCCGCGTGTTGATGATAATTTTTACCCACGGCAATGACTTTGGTTGGGGCGCAGGGGGCAAGGAGTTCATAGGTTTCCGGTTCAAGTTTTAGGTCTGTGGGTTGCCCTCCTAACCAGGAGGGGGCATCTAAAACTTGCACACTGCGATCGAGCTGTAGGAGTCCGTAGTAAGTTTGGGCTTGGGTGGTTTTCACTCGGACGTAGCGTTGCACCATAAGTTGGGTAATGGATAATTGATATTAGGTGAGACAAGAGAGGGAGAGGGGGAGAGGGAGAGAGAATGAATGGTTTGAATCTCGTTGTGACCCTCTGAACTTTTTCACCCAGTCCCTTGCTAATTCTAAATCAAATGTCCAAGTCAGTGAGATTGAGTTGAGGACCGTATTTTTCAATGAATTCACGGCGAGGCGCAACGCGATCGCCCATCAAAACGGTAAAGATGCGATCCGCTTCGGCTGCGTCTTCAATTTCTACACGTTTGAGGGTTCGCGTTTCCGGGTTCATGGTAGTTTCCCACAGTTGCAGGGGCATCATTTCTCCTAACCCCTTAAACCGCTGCAGGGTATAGTTGGCATTACTGGGGAACTCCCGAACCAGATTTTGCATTTCGCGATCGCTGTAGCAATAGTAATGTTGTTTTCCTCGTTCCACTTTATAGAGAGGTGGACAAGCAATATAAACATAGCCTTGTTCAATGAGTGCCCGCTGGTAACGGTAGAAAAACGTTAACAACAACGTCCTGATATGCGCGCCGTCAACATCCGCATCGGTCATAATTACCGCGCGATGGTAACGCAGTTGCGAGAGATCAAATTCTTCTCCCTTGACGCCTAATCCTAGTGCTGTAATCAGGGATTGAATCTCATTATTTTTATAGATTTTGCTGTCGTCTGTTTTTTCAATGTTAAGAATTTTCCCCCGTAAAGGAAGAATGGCTTGAAAGCGTCTGTCTCGCCCTTGTTTGGCACTTCCACCAGCACTATCGCCTTCGACAATAAAAATTTCTGACTCTGCAGGATCGCGGGAACTACAGTCGGCTAATTTGCCAGGAAGCGGAGAGGATTCTAAAACCGATTTGCGACGGACTAATTCTCTCGCGCGACGGGCTGCTTCGGCTGCTTTAAATGCTTGTACTGCCTTTTCAATAATGGCATCAGCAACATTGGGATTAAAATCTAAAAACTCAGTGAGCGTTTCTCCGACTAAAGAGTCAACGATTCCTCTGACTTCTGTATTCCCTAACTTCGTCTTAGTTTGCCCTTCAAACTCTGGTTCAGGAACTTTCACAGAAATAACAGCGGTTAAGCCTTCTCGGATATTTTCTCCGGCGAGGTTAGAATCATTTTCTTTCAGTTTGTTGCGCTTACGGGCGACATTATTCATGGTCCGGGTTAAAACCGTCTTCAACCCTTCGAGATGCGTTCCCCCATCAACGGTGCGAATATTATTGGCAAAGCCTAAAACATTATCGCTATAGGCATCCACACACCATTGCAGCGCGACCTCTACTTGTACCCCTTCTTTCTCTCCTTGCACATAGATAATGTCAGGATGGAGAGGTTGTTTTTCGCCAACGATATAACCAACGTATTCTTTGATTCCCCCTTCATAACAGTAGGTTTCCTGACGTGGCTGTTCGGGGTTACGGTGGTCGGTAAAGGTGATTTTGACCCCAGCGTTCAGATAGGCAAGTTCTCTGAGTCGTCCGGCAAGGGTATTGTAATCGAATTCTATGCCAGTGGTAAAAATTTCTGTATCAGGAAGAAAGCACAGTGAGGTACCGGTTTCGGGACTGGGATCCGGTTCGCTTTCTAAATCATGAGTGGGAACTCCTCGCTCGTAGCGTTGCTTATAGGCAGTGTGTTCCCGTCGAACTGTTACTTCTACCCATTCGGAAAGGGCGTTTACAACTGAAACGCCAACGCCATGAAGTCCACCGGAGACTTTATATCCGCCGCCCCCAAATTTACCGCCCGCATGAAGAACGGTCATTACGGTTTCTAATGCTGATTTTCCGGTACGGGAATGCACTTCTACTGGAATCCCGCGTCCATTATCAGTTACAGTAACGGAACCATCTACGTTAAGATCGATCTCAATATGAGTGCAGTAGCCAGCAAGGGCTTCATCAATGGAATTATCCACGACTTCGTAAACCAGATGGTGCAGGCCACGGGCATCGGTGCTGCCGATGTACATGGCCGGCCGTTTCCGAACGGCGGACAACCCCTCAAGAATGGTGATTTTGTCAGCGTTGTAATCGTTTTTCTGCAATTCTTGCATCTCAGGCTTCTTCCTCACTGTAGTAGGTCTCTTCTACA
>CAZBPR010000106.1:0-11087 GCA_964493825.1 uncultured Dactylococcopsis sp. | reverse complement strand
TCTTGAAGACATAAATCCCCATTGAGGCAACATAGGGCATTTGTTGCGCTTGGGCGGCATCTAACCCCAAAGTCGTCGTATCGACCTTCATTTGCCGGAGGGCATCCCCTTTGGGTTTTTCACTAAAATCAACGATCCGTCCGGTATCGTCAATTTTCATTAATCCGAAGCTGCTCGCGCGTTTTTCATCAATCGGAATCACCGAAAGGGTAATATCGGCATTGGTTTCTCGGTGATGATGAATGAATTTATCATAGTCCATCCGATAGAGATGGTCCCCGGATAAAATTAAGTATTCATCAACATCCCACTCTTGAAATAACCATAAATATTTTCGGACCGCATCCGCCGTTCCTTGAAACCAATTCGGGTTTTGTGGGGTTTGTTGGGCAGCAAGAACCTCGGCAAAGCCATCGGTAAAACCAGAAAAATTATAGGCGCGGCTAATGTGACGGTTTAATGAAGCAGAGTTGAATTGGGTCAATACATAAATTTTTTCTAAGCCGGAATTGATACAGTTACTGATTGGAATATCAATGAGGCGATATTTTCCAGCGAGGGGGACGGCTGGTTTAGCGCGTAATTTAGTTAAGGGATACAGGCGCGTTCCGGCACCGCCACCAAGAATGATACTTAAAACTCTTTTCATAAAAAATTTCTCCTGAGTGCCAAGGTTGCCCTTGCGGAAAGAGGGTCTGGGAAAGAACTTCTGTTGTAGAAACCTTTCTCCCTAAAGTGTAGGACTGTGCGGTCAACCTGGAAAGAGGTAAATTTTACCAGCAGCGATTTGTCTTTGATGATTGCTCAGTTGGGTCACGCGCTGAGAGGGTAATCGAGTAAACCCGGTTAAAGGGATTGTTAACTGTGCTGTAGGCTTTCCTCATTGAATGACCCTTGACGAATAACCAATGACCGACAAAAGAAGATAAATTAGTAGAGGACTCTCATTGTGAAATTGACCGTAACTTATGCCAGAACAGCCTCAAGCCGCTTCTCTTTCTGAAGAACATGCCCGTGAATTATTGCGACAACTCCGACAAAAAGAAGGAAACTGGGTTGAGTGGGGAAAATCTTGTCAACAGTTACACAAAGCAGGATACGATACACAAACGATTTTTGAAGCCACCGGATTTGAACCGATTCACCAAAACCAAATCATTGTCGCCTCACAAGTGTATGATAGCCTGATGCAAGTTGGGGTAGCCGAAACGGTGCAAGAACGTTTTACCAGTGGGGGAAGTGATATTTTGTATGAGTTCCGGATTTTGCCGCCAAAAGAACGCTCTCAAGCGGCAACCCTCGCTGTGGAAAAGAATTTAACCCAACCGGAAGCGCATGATATTGCCAAAGCGATTAAAGATTTTTTGTATTTAAGTTCTCTACCCGAAGGATTTACCGATTCGGCTGGAGATGCGGTGGGGTATCATTACTGGAAATTGGCGCGGGGGAAAAAAGATTTACAAGCGCGATCGCGCCTCATTGCCCAAGGATTACGGTATGTGGAGTCCAATCCGGCTCGGGAAAAAATCGAAAGCCTCCTCAGCGATTTCACGGTTGTTCCAGCCACCCCTGCTCCCAAGTTGCCCATCTATCGTCTCGAACAAGAAGAGGAATTACCGCGCCTTCTGCCGGTTGCTCCCCATTTAAAGATTACTCCTGACCAATTGCAGCATTATTCGCAACCGCAACCGCAAGGCTTGTTTAGTGTCACCGCACTTTCGGGAGAAGGACAATGGGTGGCGCTTCCCGGTTGGCACATGATTTGTGCGGCCAGTGACCCGATTGCAATTCCTTGTACCCGTGAAGATCTCCCGAAATCAGAGTCGCTGGCGAATGAACCCTTACTCTTAGTGGTGGATCGCGCTGAGACGCAATGGTATCTTCACAGTTACTTTTTAGTTGCCCAAGGTGACGGCTTAGGAGTGCAATGGTTTGAACAAGCCCCGAACCAAGAGCTTTTAGGCAAACTAATTTTGATTTTACGTCCCAAACGCATTGTCGATGAGGGCGCGATCGCGCAAAGCTGGCAACTGGAAGAGTAATTGAGTACAGATGGGTCAAGATGAACGATGGTGTAGCATGATCGAATCAGACCCTGAAACAAAGGACATCAAGATGGAAATCGGCGTTCCCAAAGAAACCAAAGACCAAGAATATCGCGTCGGGTTAAGTCCCAGCAGTGTTCGTAGTTTGTGTGAAAGGAAGCATCACGTTTTTGTTGAAACCCAAGCCGGAGTGGGAGCGGGTTTTACCGATGAAGATTATCAAGAAGCCGGGGCGACGATTGTTGCCGAAGCCAAAGCCGCCTGGAATCGGGAGCTCGTCGTGAAAGTGAAAGAGCCGCTTCCTGATGAATACATATACTTACAAAAAAATCAACTATTATTTACTTATCTTCATCTGGCGGCGGATCGGAGGTTAACAGAAGCTCTAATTGATTCGGGGATTACCGCGATCGCGTATGAAACGGTGGAACTGCCCAATGGGAAACTGCCCCTTCTCAATCCGATGAGTATTATCGCGGGACGATTGTCCGTTCAATTTGGGGCCCATTATCTGGAAAAACAACAGGGGGGACGCGGTGTTTTACTCGGTGGCTTTCCCGGCGTGCGTTCCGGGCGAGTGGTCATTCTCGGGGGCGGCGTCGTCGGAACAGAAGCGGCTCGCATGGCAGTGGGAATCGGTGCGCAAGTCCAAATCCTGGATGTCAACGTTGAACGCTTAGCAGAACTGGAAAACCTTTTTGGATCCCGCATCGAACTCCTCTATAGCAATTCCTCACAAATTGAAACGGTGGTTCCAGAAGCGGATTTGCTCATTGGTGCCGTGCTCACAACTGGAAAGCGCGCCCCTAAGTTGGTGACGCGCCAATTAGTGCAACAAATGCGTACTGGCAGTGTGATTGTGGATGTCGCCGTTGATCAAGGGGGTTGTGTGGAAACATTACAAGCAACCTCTCACAGCCATCCCACTTATACCGAAGAAGGCGTCGTTCACTTTGGGGTTCCGAATATGCCTGGCGCTGTGCCATGGACCGCGACGCAAGCTTTAAACAACAGCACCCTTCCTTATGTGATCCAGCTGGCGGATCAGGGCTTAGCCGCACTCAAAACCAATCCCATTCTCGGTAAAGGGTTGAATGTTCAGCAACAGCAACTCGTTCATCCGGCCGTGCAAGAGGTTTTTCCAGACTTGGTGTAATCCCAGGGCAGCACTCGTCAGCATCGGGGCGAATTGCCCCGGCATGAATTTTCGGTTACGTTTCAACTTGCAACGGAACTTCTTGATCGGGTTCAGTATCTTCGGCAACCGCTTGAATCAGGAGCGGTAAACCGGCTCCTTTTAAGCCCCGGCGAATTTGCTCTGATGTTTCCGTAAATCCGACAAAGAGGGGATAGGCTTTTTGCGCCCCTTCACTAAAGATATGTTCTTTACCCAGAGGCATCATCCATTCATACTCTTGATTGAGCCAGACCTCAGTTTGTCGCCAACGGCGGAGTAATTCCGAAAAATGTTCTTGAGGGCGATGAATAAACACCATAATTTCTACCCCCATTTTAATTTTCCATTCCGGGTCACAGGTGAGAATAGCAATGTCACAAGGGAGTTGCACGGCTTTGGGGTGAGAAAAACTGCCGTCAGCCGATTTTGCTGTTCGTAAACGAAGTAGGGGTAGTGGAATCGTAATGACACTTTCATCAGGACGACGCAAACTCGGTAACATTTCCAAATAAGGTCGATATTGTCGCAAGAGCGCGATCGCGCTGGGACGATTACTGTACTCTGCCAGTAGCGTTTCGTATTGTGACTGTTTAATCAGCATGGTTAGTCTGGATTCGGTTTCAACCGCTTAACCGAGTTGGTCAAAGATTTTGAACATAGGAAGATACATGGATAAAAGAATCACGCCCACCATGGTGGCAACCCCAACCATCATCAGCGGTTCAATTAAACTGGTGAGCGCTTTCACCGCTTGTTCCACCTCATCTTCGTAAAAGTCAGCAACTTTCATCATCATCGCATCGAGTTCCCCCGTTTCTTCCCCAATGCTCATCATTTGAATGGCGAGGGGCGGAAAAACGGCTTCTCGTTGTAAGGCAAGACTAATCATCCCCCCTTGCTGGACTTCTTGTTTAGAAGCTTCAATGGCATTAGCATAGACCTGGTTGCCTGCGGTGTCACGGACAATATCTAAACTACTTAAAATCGGCACCCCAGATCGGGTTAAGGTACCAAAAATCCGACAAAAGCGCGCCACTGCATTTTTTTCTACGAGCTCCCCAAAAACAGGAATTTTCAACATTAATTTATCAATTTGTAAACGTCCTGCTGGTGTTTTGTAATATTGGCGAAAGCCAAAAACAATGCCGCCAATAATAGCAATGGGAATTAGGATTCTGGGGCTTCTTAAAATGGCACTGAGATTCAGCATAAACTGAGTTAAAGCCGGCAATTCTACCCCTAACCCTTCAAAAATCCCAGCAAAAATCGGAATCAAAAAGACGGTCATCCCAATAAATACCGCAAACGCAAATAACCCCACAGCAACGGGATAAGCCATGGCAGATTTAATTTGTCCTTGCAATCTCGCCATATCCTCCAATAATTTGGCAATGCGGTTGAGTACTTCATCGAGCACCCCCCCGGCTTCGCCCGCTTCCACCATGCTCACATAAAGTTGGTCAAAGCATTCGGGATGTTTACTCATCGAATCGGAGAGATTGACCCCTTGTTGCACATCGCTACTCACTCCATTTAAAGCTTTACGGAGTTTAGGGTTACTACACTGCTCAGCGAGAACGCCTAAGCAGCGGACAATTCCTACCCCTGCATTCACCATCGCGGCAAACTGACGAGAGAAAACGGCTTTATCTTTAATGCCAACACTAGACAGCTTTTCTTCAATAACCGATAAATCAATATCCAGATCTAAGCCCGCTTTTTTCGCCCGACCAATTTTCGGGTATTTCCCTCGCAATAAGCGCTGGGCTTCCACCGGCGATCCGGCATTAACTTTCTCTTTTGTCCGCTTTCCTTTCGCGTCTTGAACTTCCACCAAATAAGTTGTCATGGCTTTATTTCCTTAATCACTCATCTTCTTTCTTTTAGCGACGTACATTGGCTCTCACTTTTGCTTTCCCTGATGCCCCGCCTGCAGTTAAGCGATAGAGTTCATCGGGTTTACTACTTTTCGAGAGTGCTTCTTCCATGGAAATGGCCCCTTTATTTACCCACTCAGCGAGTGACTGTTCCATGGTTTGCATCCCCAACTTCATTCCCGTTTGAATTGAAGAGTAAATTTGCGACGTTTTTCCTTCCCGAATTTGGTTGGCAATTGCCGGTGTCACGACCATAATTTCTTGGGCTAAAGCGCGTCCGAATTCACCGGGTTTGGGCTTTTGTTTTTTCGGTAAACATTGACTGAACACAGCAATTAAAGATCCTGATAGCTGCGCTCGAATTTGCTCTTGTTGTTCGGCGGGGAACACATCCACCATCCGGTCAACGGTAGCCGCTGCAGAACTGGTGTGTAAGGTTCCAAATACCAAGTGACCGGTTTCTGCTGCTGAGACAGCTAGAGAAATGGTTTCTAAGTCCCGTAATTCTCCCACCAGAATGATATCTGGGTCTTCCCGTAAAGCCGCTTTCAGAGCATTGGCAAAGCTTTTCGTATCTTCTCCTTTTTGACGTTGGTGGAAAAGACACTTGTCATTGGGGAAAACATACTCAATGGGATCTTCAACGGTTAAAACGTGCTCATAGCGAGTGCGATTAATTAAATCAAGAATTGCCGCTAGAGTTGTGGTTTTTCCCGAACCGGTGGGTCCCGTTACTAAAATCAAGCCCCGGGGACGACCTGCCATTTCTTTAACGACATCAGGCAAGCCTAATTTTTCGTAATTGGGAATTTTTGAGGAGAGCGCCCGTAAACAAGCGGCATAACAACCCCGTTCTTTATAAACATTGACCCGGAACCGCGCCAGTCCTTTGACCCCATAGGAACAGTCTAATTCCCAGTTTTGCTCTAGCTGTTTGCGTTGGCTATTGTTGAGCATGGTGAAAATAAGCCGTTGCGTTTCTTGGGGAGTCAGCGGATCATCGGTGACCGGTTCCAATTTCCCGTTGTAGCGGAAATAAACAGGTGCACCGGCTTGAATATGCATATCCGATCCCCCTTTTTCCACTAGCTGTTCCATCAAGTCTTCAATCATTAAATCCATGGCAATCTGTCCTTTAACATTGACAACAATTCAGTTAGGTTTTTACGTTCTAGGTTTCCCTAATCTTGGAAACGAGGTGTCAAACAGTAAGGACAATCTAACCATTCCGGTTGCAGTTCTGCGGCACAAGTGTTGCAAGTGAGTGAACTCTTCCGTTTGGCTTTAATTTCGGCTTCGAGACCGGAGTCGGTAAAGGTGACTCGTTCTACTTCGTCTAACGTGGTATATCCTTCTCGTACCAGATTTAAGCTATAGGAAAGAAGCGTTTTCATCCCTTCTTCCACAGCAGTTTCTTTAATCCGTTCGGTGGGGGCTCCCTCATTAATCAAGGCTTGTAAATTTTCGCTCATGGGCATGATTTCATACACCCCAGCTCGCCCTTTGTAACCGACACCATTACATTTATTACAAAGTTTATTGCGCTTGCGGGCTTGTTCAATTTCATCCGGTTGCAGCGTGTTGGCTTTGTAGAAGGTGACTTCTTCTTCTTTCGCTGCGGATAAACCAAAACGGGCGAGATCTTCTTGCGTGGGATTATAGGGAATACGACAGTCACTACAAACACGACGCATTAAACGTTGGGCCAGCACTCCAATTAATGACCCTGAGACCATGAAGGGTTCCACTCCCATTTCATCTAAGCGCGCGATCGCGCCAGCAGCATCATTAGTGTGTAAGGTTGTTAAGACCAAGTGCCCAGTCAAGGCGGCTTCAATGGCAGTTTTTGCCGTTTCTTTATCTCGCGTCTCACCCACCAGAATAATATCGGGATCTTGACGGAGAAATGACCGTAAAATAGAAGCGAAATCCATCCCTTTCTCTCGGATGACCTGTACCTGAGTAATCCCAGGTAAAGCATATTCAATGGGGTCTTCCGCCGTGCTAATGTTTACGCCAGGATCATTGCGTTCAGCCAGAATAGAGTATAACGTCGTTGATTTCCCCGAACCGGTGGGTCCAGTCACCAGAATCAAGCCATAAGGACGACTCGCCATATTGCGAACAATGTCTAAACTTTGCTGATCGGTAATTAATTTATCAAGTCCTAACTGAGTAGCGGTGTTATCTAAGATCCGCAGTACCACCTTCTCCCCGTAACGACTGGGTAAGGTACTCATCCGGAAATCCACATTCCGTCCTTTGTATTTCCGGCGAATCTTACCGTCTTGAGGCAGTCTCCGTTCGGCAATATCCAACTCTGCCATAATCTTAAAACGGGCCGCGATCGCGGGTGCAATTTTAGTCGGGAGGTGATCGAATGTTTGCTGCAGAACACCATCACGACGCATGCGCACCCTCACATATTCTTCTTGAGGTTCAACATGAATATCAGACACCCCCTCTTTGAGGGCTTTAATTAAAATGCGGTTGACCAGATTAATAATAGGTGCTGCTTGGGCATCTCCTAAAGATTTTTCTAAATCTGGTTCTGCATCATCATTGGTCTCTTCTAACCCCTCAATATCAAGATTAGCAAGGTCTTTACTCACATCAAGCTGTTCTTCAGCAGCAGCTTCTTCCTCTTTTGCCGATTGTTCATCTAAATATTTCCCAATAATTCGTTCATAATCTTCCAACGTCATGACCACCCGCTGGGGAATAAACCCTTTGGGACGTAAGACACGGGTCAGATCATCTTGAGCAGTGAGCTCATCAGGATTAACCATCCCCACCAACAAAGAGGGAGGACGGGTATCTCGCTTAGCTAACGGCAGCAATTTATGACGACGACACAGATCAAGGGGGACAATATCATCAATCAATTCTGTGATCGGATATTCCTCAAGGTCAGTCACTTCTGGATCCAGAGACTCGACCCCATAGTAAATTTTGAGTTCAAAGAGGTGATGTTTTTTGTACTGACGATACAACTCTGGGGGCAAGTCCTTTCCGGTGACGGCGCTCAGCGCCTCAGTAAAAGAACGCTTGCCATCTGATTGTGTAACTTGTTGTCTAGCTTGTTCAATTTCTTTGCTGCTTGCATAACCAGCTTGAATTAATTTATTCCCAAACGGGGAAGAGTCACGTAAAGTTGTTAAAGCTCTTTGACGTTTTTTTGCAGATGAGGAATAAGTCATAGCAATAATCGCTGCGGATAGGACATTAAGTAACGGTTGTCGACAACTCCCTCTTTCTGGAATCAGAAGCGTTGATACCAAGGTTTTCTAAGACAATAACACTCCCTCAATCCAAAGATAGAGTTATTCATAACCAGAGAATACAGTCTGCTGCAAACCCGAAAATTCAACGTCGGAAAGAACAGACCAACGGCCGTAGCCAACGCAGAATTGAATTCCAACGTCATCTTCGACCTCAACGATCTCGTAATCGAGTTCAAACTAATGCAGTAAGTTTAATCCGATCAACATATCTTCAGGATATCGATTATTCTCCCAAGAAACTACCGCAATTATAGGCATGACAACTAATTGTTTGCTTTCATTTCATTTGGATGATCCGCTTTGTCGATTTCTTTTCGAGGGAATTGTCAATATTCTTTATAAAATAGAGGTCTCTTTTGGTTATTCTTACTGAAGATAGGGGGCAAAAGGAGTCATTATCTAGGGTTTCAACTTCCTCTCTCCCCCAGAAATTAATCTTTTTTGTTATTGTACATATTTATTTTTTATAAAAACACAAATATTTTTTATTTGATTTAATTTCGCCTCAGAAACTTTCTAGATGCTGATGTATATGATTTATGTCTTATAAATTTTTTATGCTTTGTCTAAAATCCTAAGTTAAATTAAACAAGCCTTTCATTTCCAAAGTCACTACGTAATAATTGCAATCAATAAGGCAAAGAAGAGGAAAAATACTGTGAAGTTATCAGTTTACGGAAAAGGCGGAATCGGAAAATCGACAACCAGTTGCAATATTTCAGTTGCCTTAGCGAAACGAGGTAAAAAAGTATTACAAATCGGTTGTGATCCTAAGCATGACAGTACCTTTACCCTCACTGGATTTTTAATTCCAACTATTATCGATACCTTACAAGAAAAAGATTTTCATTATGAAGATATTTGGCCGGAAGATGTCATTTATCGCGGTTATGGCGGCGTAGATTGTGTAGAAGCCGGTGGTCCCCCTGCCGGTGCTGGCTGTGGCGGAACGGTGAAGTTACTCAAAGAACTGAATGCGTTTGACGAGTATGATGTCATTCTGTTTGATGTGCTGGGTGATGTCGTCTGTGGCGGTTTTGCTGCCCCCCTTAATTATTCCGACTATTGCATGATTGTGACGGATAATGGCTTTGATGCGCTATTTGCAGCCAACCGGATTGCTGCTTCCATTCGAGAAAAATCTCGCACGCACCCCTTACGCTTAGCGGGATTAATTGGTAATCGGACCTCGAAACGAGATTTAATTAATAAGTATATTGAAGCGGTTCCCATGCCGGTTTTAGAAATCTTGCCCTTAATTGAAGATATTCGCGTGTCTCGGGTGAAAGGAAAAACCATTTTTGAAATGGCAGAAACAGAACCGATGTTAGACGAAGTAGCGCAATATTACCTCAACATTGCTGATCAACTCCTTGCCTTACCTGAAGGGGTTGTCCCGGATGATGCGCCTGATCGCGATCTGTTCTCTTTATTATCTGATTATTACCTCAATCCGGCTGATGGCAACAGCACAAAAGGTGCGCCGGTAGAAGAAAGCGAAGAATTAGAAGCATTAATGGTTTAAATGTCATTTGTTGTTGGTAAGGCAAGGGCAAATGACGGATGACGAATGACAAAAATACGGAGAAAATAATGGCTGCAGAAGAACAAACCGCTTTAAATTTTGAATGTGAAACCGGAAATTATCATACGTTTTGCCCCATCAGTTGTGTGGCTTGGCTGTATCAGAAAATTGAAGATAGCTTCTTTTTAGTCATTGGCACGAAAACTTGCGGCTATTTCTTACAAAACTCGATGGGAGTGATGATTTTTGCAGAACCCCGTTATGCGATGGCGGAGTTGGAAGAAGGAGATATTTCGGCTAAACTCAGTGATTATGACGAATTGAAGCGGTTATGTTTGCAAATTAAGCGCGATCGCAACCCCAGTGTCATTGTTTGGATTGGCACTTGCACCACCGAAATTATCAAAATGGATTTAGAGGGAATCGCGCCGAAACTCGAAGCCGAAATCGGGATTCCCATTGTGGTGGCGCGGGCAAATGGTTTAGACTATGCCTTTACCCAAGGGGAAGATACGGTTTTAGCGGCAATGGTGAATCGGTGTGATGATACGCCTCAAATTGAACCAGAAGCGGAACCCGAACCCAAGAAAAACGGCTTTTCTCGCCTCTTGAACTTGGGACAGAAAGAAGAAGGAACCCAACCGGAAGAAAGCGAATATAAAGAGCATCCTCCCTTAACTTTATTTGGATCGGTTCCTGACTCGGTAGAAACCCAATTAAGTCTGGAGTTGAAAAAACAAGGGATCAAAGTTTCTGGTTGGCTTCCCTCGAAACGTTTTACAGAATTACCCAGCATTGAAAAAGGGAATTATGCCTGTGGCGTACATCCCTTCTTAAGTCGGACGGCAACGAATTTAATGCGTCGCCGCAAGTGTAAACTCATTGGTGCGCCCTTCCCCATTGGTCCGGATGGCACTCGCGCTTGGATTGAGAAAATTTGTTCTGTCTTTGAGATTGAACCGGAAGGTTTAGAGGAACGAGAAGCCCAAATTTGGGAAAGTGTAGAAGACTATGTGAAGTTAGTCCGTGGCAAGTCTGTCTTCTTTATGGGGGATAATCTCTTAGAGATTTCCTTAGCCCGTTTCCTCGTCCGTTGCGGAATGACGGTTCATGAAATTGGTATTCCTTATATGGATAAACGCTATCAAGGGGCAGAGTTAGCTTTATTAGAAAAAACCT
>CAZBPR010000105.1:8561-11150 GCA_964493825.1 uncultured Dactylococcopsis sp. | reverse complement strand
AAAAAAAGCGAAACTTTCTGTTTGGGTTACCAATCAGCAAGTGATTGGTCAGAGAAAGTTCGCTTTACGATCTAAGTATCTCTTTTAACGCTTTTTTTGTCCTCCTGGTTCCTTCGGTTTATGTTTCCTGGCGTAACTGCTCTAAAACACTGCGATCTTCTAGCGTTGAAGTATCGCCAGCGACTTCTTCCCCTGCGGCTAAATTACGTAAAAAGCGACGGATAATTTTACCGGAGCGGGTTTTTGGCAGGGCATCAGTGAACCGAATTTCTCCCGGGCGCGCGATCGCGCCAATTTCTTTCACTACATGTTGTCTTAACTCCGCCTTTAACTGATTATTGGCTTGATAATCTCCTTCTAGGATGACAAAAGCGAAGACTTCTTCTCCTTTCACTTTATCGGGTCTGCCCACCACTGCTGCTTCGGCGACTGCCGGGTGAGACACTAAAGCCGACTCAATCTCCATGGTCCCCAGGCGATGTCCCGAAACATTAAGCACATCATCAACCCGACCCATTACCCAGAAATAACCGTCTGGGTCGCGACGGGCACCATCCCCAGAAAAATAGAAGTATTGCCCCTCTTTCGGGGGGATCTGTTCCCAATAAGTCCGACGAAACCGATCATCATTGCCGTACACCGTCCGGATCATACTGGGCCAAGGGGACTTAATAACTAAATAACCCCCTTGATTGTCGCCAACGGAATTGCCTTGGGCATCCACCACATCCGCAATGATTCCAGGGAAGGGGAAAGTGGTTGAGCCGGGTTTGGTGGGAGTTGCCCCGGGTAAAGGCGTCAGCATACAGCCGCCGGTTTCGGTTTGCCACCAGGTATCAACAATCGGACAACGTTCGCCGCCAATCACTTTGTGGTACCACATCCAAGCTTCCGGGTTGATCGGTTCGCCCACTGTCCCTAGAATGCGCAGCGACGATAAATCCCGTCCTTTTGGATACCGATCTCCCATTTTCATTAAAGCCCGAATTGCGGTGGGAGCAGTATAGAAAATCGTGACGCCATATTTTTCAACAATTTCCCAAATGGCATCGGGTTTAGACGGGCGGGTTGTCCCTTCATACATCAAAGTGGTTGCCCCGTTCGATAAGGGACCGTAAACAATATAACTGTGTCCGGTAATCCAACCGACATCGGCGGTACACCAATGAACATCAGTCTCTTGTAAATCAAAAGCCCACTTAAATGTGACATGGGTGTAGAGGTTATAGCCGCCGGTGGTATGTACCACGCCTTTCGGTTTCCCGGTTGTTCCAGAGGTGTAGAGAATGAAGAGCATATCTTCGCTGTCCATCACTTCTGGGGGACACTCGGCAGACGCCTGGGGTTGCAGGTCGTGCCACCAATGGTCTCGTCCGGGTTCCATGTGAATTTCGGCTTTGGTCCGTTGGACCACCAGTACCTTTTCGACACTGGGTGCCCCATCATTGGCTAAGGCTTGATCGACTTCTGGCTTGAGGGCAACGACTTTGTCTTTGCGAAATCCGCCATCAGCGGTAATCACGAGTTTTGCTTTGGCATCAACCAAGCGATTGCGCAAGGCATCGGCGCTAAACCCGCCAAACACAACCGTATGGGGCGCGCCAATACGGGCACAAGCCAACATAGCAATGGCGGCTTCGGGGATCATGGGCAGATAAATCCCCACTTTATCGCCTTTTTTCACACCCAACTGCTTAATCACATTTGCCATCTGGCACACTTCGTGATGGAGTTGGGCATAGGTTAACGTCCGGGAGTCGCCGGGTTCTCCTTCCCAAATTAACGCGGTTTTATTTTTGCGCGATGTGGTGAGATGGCGGTCTAAGCAGTTGTAGGTGATATTGATTTTGCCATTGACAAACCACTGGGCAAAGGGGGGTTGCCAATCAAGGACTTGGTCCCAAGTCTGAAACCAATCTAGCTCTTGTTCAGCCAATTCTCCCCAAAATTTCTGGGGGTCAGCTTTGGCTTGTTCATAAAGTTTTTGGTAAGTTTCTAAACTGTTGACATGAGCATGGCGAGATAATTCTTCCGGAGGCGGAAACAAGCGCTTCTCTTGTAAGACTGATTCAATAATTGTAGGTGACATAATCTAAAATTTGGCTCTGCTATCGGTACGTGTTATCGGATCTAAACCGAAGAGGTAAATGATCGATTAAATGCCATAACAGTCTCTGTCCAAAGCTTCCGGGTTTTTCACTGACTCCAATGCCCGCAACAATCTTTGACTTGCCACACAAATCGGGTTGAGGGGTTAGCGACGATACCCAAGAAAATAATGGGCAGGGTCATTGGCTTTGTTGGGAGTTAGGATCCTGTTGCGCTCCCTCCCTTTACCTCTCTACCCTTAGTTTAAGTCAAACGCAACCGCTTCACTCTTAAGTTTCATGAATGTTAGTGGATCAAATGATTTTTACACTAATCATTTTTAGGGATAATATTTATACAGTTTATTCTCTCAAGTTAGTGAACTGAAATTAAGCTTTAAATTAATGTTTTTGAGAAAAAATGAGGTTTAGTAACTTTCTTTTTATAGCACTTCCTAAACTGGTGAGGTACAAAATTATCGGTTTAGGGAATAGGGAACAG
>CAZBPR010000105.1:7341-8551 GCA_964493825.1 uncultured Dactylococcopsis sp. | reverse complement strand
GACGGGGCGTATGAACCTCCGCACTTCGGAGGTTTCCTCCGAAGACAGCCCCTTGGGAATAAAGGATGCACTTCATGAGAATAAGAATTTCTATATGCTATTAATTATGATGGCAGTTGCAAGGAAAGTAAGTAGGAGAGTTTGATCTCCTACTGCATCTAATTCAAAATTGCAGGATATTCTAAGAATTTGAATCAAGATTATAATGACTTTTTTACAGTGTGATTTTAAGTAAACAATTGAGCTTAAAATTCACGAACGCTGGCTTCATTTCCTTTAATTTCTCCAACTAACACAAGATCGGCTACACCAACAAATAAACCATTTTCTAATACGCCAGGAATATTATTAATTTCTCTCTCTAATTCTCCTGGATCTGGAATTTCTTCAAATTTAACATCAATGACTAAATTCCCTTGATCGGTTACGACCGGACCCGCTTTTTTTACCCCCATTCGTAACTCGGGCTTTCCTCCCAACTGGGTTAGTTTTCGCATTACTGGTGTCACTGCCATGGGAATCACTTCTACTGGTAAAAGGAAGGTCGAACCCAGTTTATCCACTAACTTCCCGCTATCAACAACCACAATAAACTGATCCGCTAGCGCATCAACCACCTTCTCGCGGGTATGGGCTGCACCGCCCCCTTTAATTAAATTCTTGTTGGGATCGACTTCATCAGCCCCATCGATAGCAATATCAATATGATCCACGGCATCCAAATTAGTTAAAGGAATACCATACTGTTTTGATAACACTTCCGCCTGAAAAGAGGTGGGAATGCCTTGAATATTTTTCAGTTCTCCCTTTTGCAACCGTTCCCCAATATACTGAATCGCATAGGCTGTAGTGGAACCGGTTCCTAAGCCGACAATGGAATTGGATTGCACGCGATCGGCTGCTGCTTTGCCCACTTCCTGCTTCATCACTTTTGAGAGATCTGGATCTGCCATCATTTCCTCCGTGTAAGGTTTTGATTTTTTCACCTTTAGCACTTTACCACTAATTTCCCACCCTCCATCGGTTAAGCCCATTATCTTTTCATTGAACGGCACTGGTTATGAATGAAGTACCTCAACTAAATAGGGGTCTAATTATTCCGTTTCATTCATCAATTTTTCAGGAAGAGAATCGAGTAAAAAGATCGGCATGGCAGAACGGCTTAGTGTTTCGGTGTATCCGGGGCTAAGGTAGGGTTCGTAGTTAGTTT
>CAZBPR010000105.1:0-7331 GCA_964493825.1 uncultured Dactylococcopsis sp. | reverse complement strand
ATTTGCCAGATAGGTTTTGAAAAAAGCAAGACTGAGGGCACGAATATAGTTTTGTGCAATTTCAGGATTAGGTCCAATTGCTTCTTCAGGAACCGGAATGCCTTCTTCGGTTCCTTCAGCCAGCGTTGAAAAATGGGTTCCTCGTTTCAATAAAACTAAATATTTTTCAGGAGTATCTAACCAATTAAAGGGACGAATTTGTTCGGGCAAAGCTGGTGTTACTGTATCGGCACTACCAGTCACCAGTAAAGTAGGAATATCAATAGCTTGCAATCCTTGTTCCCCAAAAATATAACTGGTAAAAGGATTAATCGCAAAAACGGCTTTAATCCGAGGATCGTCAAAAGTGTAATCCTTTTTCGGTAAACGTAACAATTGGCACTGCAGTAAAACCGAAAAATTTAAAGCGGTTGTAATTTCTTGCGTTTGACAGCGTTGAGTAACTTGGTCATAATCAATTCCTGCTCCAGCTACTGCTAAACTCGTGTATGCCCCGTAAGATTGCCCTAGAATACCCACTTGATTTAAATTAATTTGGGTATTGTAATTCTGCTCTAAATAGTCCAGTAAAAATTTAATGTCTCGCGGACGATTAATCAGTTCTGAGGGCGGACTCACTTCACTTTTAAGACCCATTAAAAGCGATTGTAACTGACGGGCATTACTACCGGGATGTTCAATTGTTGCAACGGCAAACCCGTAAGAAGCTAGGTGTTCTGCAAGATAAGAGTAGGTGCTACGATCTGAACCTAAACCATGGGAAATAACAATTAATGGGGGGCGCTCAAAGGTAGTAGTTTGGGGGAGATAGAGATAGGTAGGAATTGTGCGAGTAACAAACCGAGTCAATTCCTCTTGTAAAGCATCCCGCTGCTGATCAGCTAAATCTAAACTTTGACGGCGATAAGGAACTGTTCCTGCTACCTTGAGGTTGCGGGAAAAATCAGTGGCTTGATTCGCGCCAACGGGGAGGGAATTTTCTAGGGCTTGACGTTCAATTAGAGCGACCGTTTGGTCGGTTTGTTTAATAAACTGACTCAGTTGGTTGACTAATTCTAAGCCCCGACCGGAGTTAATCCGCAAGCCATCAGTTGGAAAATGTTGCAGGAAGTTGAGTAAAGTTAACCCCCCAGGATCAGCTGCGGCTAGGATGAGCGCAGAGCGAATGGCATAGAATCCACCCTGTCTCGCTTTAGTATCGATGATATCTCCTAGTTGTCTCAATATTGCTTCGCCTTGAGGAGAGTAGAGGAATTGCGCGATCGCGACGATATCTAATTCTGCGGGAATTGTCAGAATTTCTTGTAATTTGGCTTTTTGTTCTGCATTTAAATAGCGAGTATATGCTGCTAGCTCTTGGGTAATTATTCCATCTTCTGCATACTTCTCCAGGGACTCTACAGAAACTGAAATTTCTAGTAAACCGAGAGAGACGTAAATATTTTCTGCAGCTTGAGCCGGAAGAGAACAAAGGAACAAGCTAGCTGTCGAGACAAAAACTTGTAGCGATCTTTGGCGTAAATAGCGAAGCATGAGTTGGGTCAATGCAACTGCATAAGGTTCAATCTTAGAATAAAACTTTTTCTAAATTACTTTAATCCTAACTTGGCAAGTTTAATGCTTAATTCAATTCATTACATGTCTGCTTGGGATTGATCCGGTTCTTCTGTATTTTCGGCAAGTTCAGGATTCACATCGGCTAAAAAAGAAAATTCTGTTTGGTCAAAGGTCACAACTTCTCCTTTGAAGGCATTGGCAAGTTCTTTCGCAATCTGTTGTAATTCTTTAGTATTACTGGGAGGTTCGGCAGAGACATCGGGCTCGGCAACGACAGATGGAGTTTCCTCGGTTGTTTCTTCAGCTTGAGTTTTTTGGGCTGGCAAAGACTCACTGTCATTGTGTTCTTCTTTTGGCGGTAAAGTCTCTTGAATTTTTTCAGGAGAGCTGGTTGCCGCTGGCGGAGCAGGTTGTGCTTCCGGATTCGCTTGAACCGTGGCTTCTCCACTGACTTGTAACTGAACGGTGATTTCCTGTTGTAATAATGCTGTTAAGGCTTGCTCAAGATCATGTTGCCGTTTTTTATTTTTTGCCAAAGCAAGCAACTTTTGATTTTTGACCCCAACTTGAGCAATATTTCCTTTAATCGCCAATAAACGACAATGCTGCTTAAATAGGGCTTGCGAGGGGAGGGATAATTTTTCTAAAACTTGCGACCAAATTTCTGCTTCGTTGCCTATAACTGCTGGTTCCGGGGAAGGAGTATCAGGTTCGGCTCTCACAGTAGTCGTAGCCGGTTTTTCTGTTGATGAAGCAACTGTTTGTTGTGTTTCTGGAGAAGAAACTGTTTTTTGGGGTTCTACTGATGGTTTGATTCGGGGTGGGCGGGGTGAGGTTGTTGACATCGTCACGGTTTCATTGACTGATGCTGTGGGCATCTTACCCTCATCAGTTATTGGAGCTTCTGATTGTCCCGATGTTAATAACCCCAATAGGGTCACTTCTAACCATAAGCGAGGTTGAGTGGTTTGCTTAATTTGGGCTTCACTGTTCTGAAGGTGTTTTTGTCCGGCTAAAATTTCACTAACTTGCCATTGTTGAGCGATTTGACACAGTTCCTTCCAGGTCGATGAGGTGAGAGCAACTAATTCTGAGCGGTTGGGCGCCGTTTTAGCAATCAGTAAGTCTCGATAGAACCCAGCAAGATTTTCCAAGACGATAATCGGTTCTCGTCCCCGATCCATTAATTGACGACACTGACTCAAAATTTGATCGCCATTTTTTTGTTTAATGGCTTGTAAGAGAGCAATTAAATCATGTTCTGGAATCGCCCCTACCAAATCCCACACCCGTTCAATGGTAATGGTTCCGGATAATAAACTCAGTTGATCTAACAGACTCTGGGCATCTCGTAATCCCCCCTGAGCTACTTGAGCAATAACCGCAAGAGCTTCTTCCGTAATGTCGATGGCTTCTTTTTGTGCAATTGTTCCTAGATGTGAGGTCATTGCAGCGAGAGGAATCCGCTGAAAGTCAAACCGTTGACAACGAGAAATAATAGTCGGTAAAACCCGTTGCGGATCAGTGGTAGCCAGAACAAAAACAACTCGTGGGGGGGGTTCTTCTAAGGTTTTGAGGAGGGCATTAAATGCTGCTGTACTGAGCATATGGCAATTGTGAACTAAAAGTCCATTTGCCACAAAATTATGATTTTGCTCAACTTCTAAATCATAGACCCGTTCTTGGCCAGCAGGATCAATCGCTTCGAGTGTCTCTAAATTCTTAGGAGAGAGGATTTTCATTCCTACTCGCAGTTGTTTTGCGCTCATCCATCCTTGTTCAGTGCGGAGGAGATGATTTTCAGTACAACGAATAGCAGAGTGAGTCGTTTGTAACTGTAATGTTGATCTAATCCCTTGTTCTAGCCACCGTAAAACTTTTTGCTCTTCCCAGGTTCCTGTCGCTTCGTTGTAGCTGAGCACTGTTTTTCCTTCCAAGTTAGGATCATCAATTCTCATGACTCCCGCAGAGGTGAGAACGAGGGTATCTCCGCTTAAACATTCGTCAATGATATAGAGTTTATATCGGCATTGTACGGGGGCAAAACTAGAGCGTTCGATAATTTCGCGAATATTATCAACCCCCGTGTTACTCGCAGCGTCAATTTCAATGATGTCGAGGGCAGAACTGTTATTAATTGCCCGACAAACTTCACATTGACCACAGGGGTGAGGCGTAGGGTCACTGCTACGCAGACAATTGAGGGATTTTGCTAAGATGCGCGCTGAAGAAGTTTTTCCTGTTCCCCGGGGACCACTCAATAAATAAGCAGGAGCAATGCGTTGACGTTGAATGGCGTTGCTGAGGGTATCCGCGATCGCGCTTTGTCCGACTAGATCAGCAAAGGTTTGGGGGCGATACTTCTGATGGAGGGGTTCGTAAGACATAACACTTCCCAACACTGATCACGATGCAGATAAAATTAGCAAGGCGATGCCTTACCACCTTGCTGTTGCAGTCTATCTTTATTATGACGGTTTTAATGCTTTAGAGGTCGCCTCCACGGACAGCGAGTAAAAAAATGACCACTGGACCGGAAATCATAATCAGAGCCACAAAGGTTAACTGAAAGATGACTTCATAATTGATGCTTCCTAAAAAACTGGTTAAGGCTTCCATATGTTCTCCCGATTTTGACCCGACTGTTTTTTAAAATAGTTATTTTTCTTCCAACATAGGATCGTAACTGTCTGCAGACGATTTGTTGAAAAAAGCTTAATAAAACTTCATATTGTAAAACAGCTCCTGCTTAAAAGTGAGGTTCAATGCCACTCCAGGGTTTGCCATGAAGAAGGAAAGCTGTGTGGGACCAAAGCTCAGCGTTAGGTAGTTCACATGCGATAATCCATAAGGACGTAAACCAGAGTTGATCTATGGATATAAAAGCACTAATTCGCGATATTCCAGACTTTCCCAAAGAGGGCATTATCTTTCGTGATATTACCACTTTACTGCGCGATCGCGAGGGACTGCGTTACACAGTTGAGAGTTTTGAGAGTAAGTTCCGAGACGCTAACCTCATCCCTGACTATGTGATCGGCATTGAATCCCGAGGGTTTTTATTTGGTCCTACGCTTGCCTATCAGTTTGAAGCTGGCTTTGTGCCCGTCCGTAAACCTGGTAAACTGCCAGCAGCCGTACATAGCATTGAATATGATTTAGAATACGGCAAAGATAAGCTTGAAATGCACCAAGATGCCTTACCCGCCAATTCTAAAGTCATCATTGTGGATGATTTAATCGCAACCGGTGGAACTGCAAAAGCAACCGCTGACTTATTAGAAAAAATTGGCTGTCACCTTCTAGGATTTGGGTTTGTCATCGAACTAACCGGGTTAGCCGGGCGAGATAAATTGCCTGGGGTTCCCATTATTACCCTTGCGGAATATTAATTTTGGAAAAACACCGTCTCAATCCCCCAAAAACTGGGGGATCTCAATCCTCTCAAATGCCAGTCCCGTGCAAGAACTCTTGAATTTCCCGATCTTCTAGGCGACACTGTGGTGATTTTTCAGCAGAGTCTGTTGCAGAAACCACAGAAGCAGTCCAAGTTTGCTGACGTTGCAGATTCTGCACTTCCTGTTCTAAGGTTTCAATGCGATCCACTAACGCTCGAATCACATTTGCCTCTGAGTCAGGAAGACTGCCATGTTCTAAGGGATCCACCCGCGCGCCAGAACGATAAACGACGCGACCAGGAACACCGACAACGGTACAGCTAGAAGGAACATCGCGTAACACAACTGACCCAGCGCCGATACGAACATTATTACCAATTTGCAGGTTACCCAGGACTTTTGCCCCGGCACCAACCACAACATTTTCGCCAAGAGTGGGGTGACGTTTGCCGCTTTCTTTCCCCGTTCCACCGAGGGTTACACCTTGGTAAATCAGGGCATAATCTCCAATAATCGTCGTTTCACCAATCACGACTCCCATGCCATGATCGATAAACACGCCTTTTCCAATTTGTGCACCGGGGTGAATTTCAATGCCAGTCAGGAAACGAGATAATTGGGAAATGAGGCGTGGAATTAGAGGCAGTCCAATTCGATATAACCAATGGGCAAAGCGATGAAATAAAATCGCTTGTATGCCCGGGTAACACAAAATAACTTCTAGCCAGTTACGAGCAGCAGGATCGCGCTCGAAAATAATCCGAAAATCTGCGGTGAGCGTAGATAGCACAGGTCTTCCTAAAATTTCGGTCTAATAGATCACTAATTATTCTATCGTCTCTTACCCGCACTGAAAATCTCTCTTGTGTTTGAATGCATTATGGTAAAAATTTTGACGTTTTTCTTGGGTCTAGTTCTGCTCAGCTACTACATTACCAATGTGGTGCTTTTTTTGCCTTTAGACCTCATTAAAAGTTTGAACTCTGCCTTTGGTTACGTCGCGCTCATTTTTGGCGTTGCGTTGACAATTTGGTTGATGGGAGATTAATGGGGCTTCAAACGGAGAGGGAGGGATTCGAACCCTCGAGGAGGTGTGAACCCCCTAACGCCTTAGCAGGGCGCCGCTTTCAACCACTCAGCCACCTCTCCAAGGTATAAGACGATTTCTAATTGTAGCGGATTATTTCTGAGCTGTCAAAGCAATTAACAATCAATTTTGCTGGCAGTGCGCAGAATTTGTCCAGCCAAAATCGCTGCACCAAATCCATTATCAATATTAACGACGCCAATACCGGCAGCACAGGAGTTGAGCATTGTCAGTAAAGGAGCAATACCTTCAAAACTCGCACCATAACCGATGCTGGTTGGAACTGCAATCACGGGGCAATCGACCATACCCGCAACGACACTGGGTAGTGCCCCTTCCATCCCGGCAACTACAATCAGAACATTAACTTGGCTTAAAAGTTCGCGATGGCTGAGTAAGCGATGAATCCCTGCTACTCCCACATCCCAAAGCCGTTCCACCGTAAAGCCACACAGTTGGGCAGTCAGGGCTGCTTCTTCTGCCACTGGAATATCAGCAGTGCCCGCACTCAGCACCCCAATTGTACCTGGTTGTGGGGCAACAGAGGCCGTTTCCAGAACACAAATGCGGGGCAGAGGGTAGTATTGCAAATCTCGAATCTGGCTTTTAATTTGCTGGAAGACTGGGGCATCAATGCGAGTTGCCATAATCACGTTCGCGCGATTGCTCATTGCCAGCATAATTTGAGCAATTTGATCGGGCGTTTTTCCCGGTCCCCAAATCACTTCCGGGAAGCCCGTTCTCAAAGCGCGATGATGATCAACTTTCGCAAAATCAGCAATCGGTTCAAAGGCAAGATTTTTTAGTTTTTCTTGTGCTGTTTCTGGGGAAATTTCGCCATTAGCAACAGCATTTAAAAGAGCATTTAAGGCTTGGGATTCCATTCGTTTTTATTCACTGTTCCTTAGTTATTATTCTGGGCTCAGTTTTAATTCTTCGATATTCCAAAATGCGCCACCGAGGGCTGAGTATTCAACTCCTTGAACGCGATCGCGCACTGCTGCTAAGGAAAGAGGATTCACCAAATAAATATAGGGTAAATGTTCCTGCACAATTGCTTGGGCTTGGGCATAAAGGTTTTTGCGTTTACTTTCATCTAACTCTCTAGAGGCTTCAATATAAAGGGCTTCAATTTCTTTTTCCCATGCCCTCACTTTTCTTCCTTCTACGGGGGTACTTCCCGAACGAGCGGATTGATTAAAGCTGTGTAAATTGCCATCTGTTCGCCATAAATTAATGCCAAAATGGGGCTCATTCCCACCAGTAAAGCCTAATAAATGGCATTCCCA
>CAZBPR010000104.1:0-11159 GCA_964493825.1 uncultured Dactylococcopsis sp. | reverse complement strand
TTATGGCAGGAACACTATTTCTCTGTGATCGCGTTTTTTCCCAATCGCCTTAGGAATACTGTTCCACTAACTCTTGTAAACTACTCACATTAAGACCGCTCGCAAGTACTTCCACTTGCCATTGTTCTTTATTTTCTGGTTGACGGTAGATTTCTGCCAAAATAATCCCCGTTTCTGTACTGCAATAATCATCATTAGAAAAGTTATAACGGGCAATTTCGACTTCATGTTCTAAATCCACTAAGCGGATATAGGCATTTTCCACTTGTCCTAAATGTTGGCGGCGAGCGGCAGACTCATAAATATTGGCTACAATGAGCAATTTTTGCACCCGCTTGGGAACTTGGGGCAATGTCACCAAAATCTGTTCTTTATCGGTAATCTCATCTTCCTCCTCCTCTTCATGTTTTTCCGTGGCATTGGGCGTTGTATGTTCCCCAGTTAAATTATCGCCTAAATGACTAATTGCTCCCGAAGGATGAGTGAGATTGCCATAATAAACCACATCACTACTTTTTTGTAATTTATTTTCTTCGTTTAAGCATAAAACAGAAATATCGAGATCAAAATCTGGCTTAAATAACTTTTTCAACCCCTTCTTTGGGGTTAACTCCCACCCTAAACCACACAGTAAGGCGTTTAAACCGGGAGCTTGTTTTTTCAGAGAAAAGCGTTGTCCCGTTGTTAATTGAATGCCCATTTTTCTAATTCCATCTCATCTATTCTTACTTTTTTAGTCTAGTGATTGCCTTGAACCCTAGCTACCCTCTTGAGATCGTTTTTGAGATCATCTGCTTTTAAATGTTAGAGATGCCATGAATCCTTGAACCAGGAAACCCATGACAAATAGCCAACCAGTTATTTACTTTTTTGAACAAACGGTAGGTCGTCAGTGGCAGTTGCTTCCACTGCTTCTGCAGCTTCTTTTGCTTTGAATAAACGCCATTGTGTAACCGTGGGACCAAATAATTCAAATACTACCGTTGTACTGACAATAATCGAGACTAAAAATTGGCCTAAACCGGGAAAATGAGGCAAAGTCAAGACGGCTAATCCTAACGCCACACCGGCTTGCGGAAATAAACTCCAGCCAATGTTTTCTTTAACCACCGGTTCAGCGTTAACCAAACGCGCAGCAATTCCGCCACCAATGACAAAGCCCAGACAACGAGCCAAGACATATAAAATACCAATCAGTCCTAAACTGGCAAGGGCTGTCACATCGAGTTCACAACCAGCAAGCAGGAAGAAAATCACCAAAAAGGGTTCGCTGACTTCTTCGATGGTGGCAAAGATATTTTGCTTCGGTTGAGTGCGATTTTTGGCAACCGTAGCCCCTAGAACAATACAAGCGAGGAGATAGGATACTTGCAATTGATAGGCTAGACCGGCACAGAGTAAAAGAAAACCCGTAATTTCTAATAAGCTCGGTTTTCCTTTTTTCAATCGTCCCGCTAAACGTGCCATAGGCCAACCAATGGCTAAACCGAGAAGGAAAGCACCACCAATTTCCCAAACTCCTGATACAAATTCTGCTGAGGGATCACCCGCTCCGGCAACAACTTCTCCAACGACTAACAAGATACTAAAGAGGGTAATACCTAAAATATTATCCACGGCAAGGACGCGAATAATCGTATCTGTTAATGCTCCTTTAGACCTGGTTTCACTAATTACGTCTAGAGTAGCGGCTGGGGCAGAAGCGGGGGCTAGTCCTGCCAGTAATAGTGCTAAAACCAAATCGTCTTGGATTAGGTATACCACTGTAAACACCAAAGTTGAAGCAACAATGGTTTTCCCTAAAGAAATACTAAAAATTTTGGGACCGCTTTTAAGCAGATCAAAATTAATAAAGGTTTCCCCAAGCCGGAAGGCAATCATTGAGAGTGCAATGTAGGACATGATGGGAAAGAGCTCTACAATCTCATCAGGCACTAAATCCAATACAGAGGGACCAATGATAATTCCTGACACCACCAGTAAGGTGACACGGGGAAGACGAAGATAGCGAGCAATCGCATAGGCTCGACCGCCAAACATCAAAAATAAACCGACAACCAAAATATTGGGCAGCTCTGCAACTTCTATGGCTTCTGCTTCCATAATTGAATTGTTCTCCTATAGAATTAATGCTTTATTGGTTATAACACCTCTCAATGATTGCCGAGAATAACCAATGGCTAGTTTACTAAGTGTCTGTTAACCCCATGATGAGTTACTGATCATTAATCGTCCAATTCCCTCTCTCCTTGTCTGACTCTCACCCTGTCAGGTTAGTTGATATAATCTGGGGAAGGTTTTTTCTGTCTATATTTTAAGGAACAGTATGGCATCAGTCCGAGAGTTGCATCAACAATTGGTGAATAAGGAACGCTCTGCCCTAGAGGTGACAAGGGAAACGCTGGCTCGGATCGAAGCAGTGGAAGAGAAGGTACATAGTTATCTTCACATTATGGCGCAAGATGCAAAAATAGCCGCTCAAAAAGTGGATGAGAAAATTGCTGCCGGGGAATCCATTGGGTTATTAGAAGGCATTCCCATTGCCGTCAAAGATAATATGTGTATGTCGGGAGTGCCGACGACTTGTGGCTCTCGTATTTTAGAAAATTTTGTTCCCCCTTATGAGTCAACCGTCACGGGTAAATTAAAGGCAGCCGGTTCAGTTTTAGTGGGGAAAACCAATCTCGATGAGTTTGCCATGGGCAGTTCGACGGAAAATTCTGCTTATATGCTCACCAATAATCCCTGGGATTTATCGAGAGTGCCAGGCGGATCTTCGGGCGGATCGGCCGCTGCGGTGGCTGCGGAAGAATGTGTGGTGGCGCTGGGATCAGATACGGGTGGCTCGATTCGGCAACCGGCTTCGTTTTGTGGGGTAGTGGGATTAAAGCCCACGTACGGTTTGGTGTCTCGGTTTGGGTTAGTGGCGTTTGCCTCTTCTTTGGATCAAATTGGTCCTTTCGGGCGCACTGTCGAAGATACCGCAATTTTATTAAGCGCGATCGCGGGTCACGATCCAGCCGACAGCACGAGTCTGAATATTGAAATTCCCAATTACACCCAATATCTAACCCCAGAATTGCCGAAAAACCCGAAACTGAAAGTTGGAATCATCACTGAAACCTTTGGCGAAGGACTCTCGGCAGAGGTGAAAACTGCCGTGCAAGCTGCTATCAAACAACTGGAAGCGATTGGTGCGGAAGTAGTGGAGGTTTCTTGTCCGCGTTTCCGTTATGGGCTACCAGCCTATTACATTATTGCGCCTTCGGAAGCGTCTTCTAATTTAGCCCGTTACGATGCGGTACGCTACGGTCAACGGAGTGAGGAAGCGGAAAATTTACTGTCGATGTATACGAAAACTCGCGCTCAAGGGTTTGGGGCAGAAGTGAAACGACGGATTATGGTTGGCACTTATACCCTGTCAGCAGGTTATTATGATGCCTATTACCTCAAAGCGCAAAAGGTGCGGACACTAATTAAACAGGACTTTGAAAAAGCATTTGAAAGTGTTGATTTATTGGTTTGTCCGACTGTTCCTACCACTGCCTTTAAGGCAGGAGAGAAAACGGATGATCCGTTGAGTATGTATCTGTCAGATTTAACGACAGTTCCTGTTAATTTAGCCGGTTTACCTGCTTTGAATATTCCTTGCGGATTTGATTCTCAGGGCTTACCCATTGGCATGCAGTTGATTGCTAATGTGTTACGAGAGGATCAATTATTACAAACGGCTTATGCCTATGAACAATCGACAGATTGGCACAAGCAGCGTCCTCCCTTGTCCTAAGTTTTCGTCGTTCCTTGGTTCAAGTCTCTGATGTATCTGCTCGAAATTGGCGCGATCGCGTATCTTTTTGCTTGTTTGGGTTTAGTCCTCGCGCAAAGACGAATTGTTTTTGTTCCCTGTCAGCCGCTTGTCGCGACTCCTGCCGACTACGGTTTACCCTACGAGTCAATGACAATTCCCGTAACTTTAGAAGAAGAAATTCATGGCTGGTGGATACCGGCTCAATCGGCAGAGGCACCAGTGTTGCTGTATTTACATGGTAATGGCGGCAATGTCAGCTCCAACCTTCCCCGCGTGCAACGTTACCATGCCATTGGGTTTTCAGTGTTTTTAATTGACTATCGCGGTTATGGCTTGAGCCAAGGGCGGTTTCCCAGTGAGAAACGGGTCTATGAAGATGCAGAAACGGCTTGGCGCTATCTCATCGAACAACGGGACGTTCCTCCCGAAAAGTTATATGTATTTGGTCATTCGTTAGGAGGCGCGATCGCGATCGAATTAGCGACCCGCCAACCCCACATTCCCGGCTTAGTGGTTGAAGGGTCTTTTACCTCTATTCGCCACATGGCAACCCAAGAAAAAGGCTATGGTTGGTTACCAGTGAATTGGCTTCTCACCCAACGGTTTAATTCTCTCCACAAAATCCCCTCTCTACAACCTCCTATCTTCTTGATTCATGGCACGGATGATCAAGTGGTTCCCGCTTATATGAGCGAAACCTTGTATCAAGCGGCGAGGAGTCGTAAAGCACTCTGGCTAGTCGAAACAGCGCATCATCATGATGTTGCGGCTATCGCCGGTACGGATTACGAAAAGCGAATTTGGCAATTCTTGATTGAAGAGAACTCCTCCCTATAGGAAATATTGTTAAGAATTTTTAAAATAAATAACTTAAATGTTGCCATTGTTACCGACTTGATTTCTTTGTGATCCTCATCTAGCAAGGCATCAACCTCTTTCAATTCTTGAAAAGGCCGAACTTGAAAAATTTGCCAGTTCAACCTATAATTGGCACGAATTTTGTAACTGCTATTACATTTATTAATAAAGTTAGGAGGTAACGGACTTGGCAAGAAAACGCAAACGCAAAAGCCGTCGTCGCCAGGAAGGACGCAAAATCCTCTCCTTAGTGCCTCAATATAATATCGAAAGTGGGGAATATAAGCCAGTCACAGCAGCGAGAAAATACATTTCTGCTAAAGGAATTGCTCCTCCTGCTCTCGTCGTAGTGAGACGGAACGAGCATACTACAGATCGGTATTTTTGGGCAGAAAAAGGGCTCTTTGGCGCACAATATGTGGAAGAAAATCACTTCCTCTTCCCCAGTCTGAGAATTGTGCAACCTGAGGAAGAGCAAGCGGTAACCGCAAATAGTCCGGCTTAGCGGGTTATCGAAAGCATACTGAGCTATAGACGGGTAATCGTAACATTTTTCGACTCAACTTGCAAATAGTTGGGTCGATTATTTACGCTTCTAGTAACCGAAGAAGGGGAGAAAACTCCCCTCATGATCGATTTATGCCTTTTCCTCTTGTTGGGCTTCCAACTTCGCTAAACGACTCCTCAAATCTTGATTTTCCTGTTTCATTTGGTCAAATTCCTCTCTTAATTCCTTGAGGGCTTGATCTGATCCCAAATTCTCTTGAACTTTCTTCACCGCTTCTTCTGCCATGCGGCGAACTCGTCCATCCGGAGTTTGTTCGGCAAGGGTTTGTAAGATGGCAATGGCTTTTGAAGTTTGCATTTGTTTTAAAGCGGTGACCACTGAAACTTGGGTGAGGAAGAAACTTTCTCCAGAAAGGGCATCTAACTGTTCCAGAATCGTTTCCACTTGCGCCTGTTCTTGGCCGGTAGAAATGGTTCCCAAAGCCCGAATTGCAGCTAAACGTAACGATTGCGGAACCCCTGGATCAGTGTAGGGGAGAATGATTTCCAATGCCGTTTCCGAGGTTTTCATCTCAGAGAGTCCGCCAATCATACCGCCACGAACCACTTCATTCCAACCGGAACGATTTTCTAAACCTTCCTGGAATAGCGCGATCGCGTCTGTTGCTTGATCCTTGAGATTTCCAGTTACCATTTTGCCTAACACTCTGAAGGCAGTCGCTTCAGTGTAGTAACTGGGATCTCCTTGTTGCGCCACGGCTTTGACGGCTTGATAACTATCTTCCGTTTTGAAATTGGCTAATCCTTCTAAAACTGACCGGCGGACCTTGGGATGTTCATCTTTTAAGCCTTTCATTAATTCCGGAATCGCTTGTTGTAATTTAATTTTGCCTAATTGTTTTGCGACTTCGACGCGCACTCCCCAAAAAGGATCTTGAGTCAGGCTTGCTGCCAGGGCTTGAATCACCTCCAAACCGCCTTTTTTTCCTAAGGCTTCTGCCGCATAAATCCGGGAGGTGACATCGGGATCGGATTTGAGTTGGGCTTTCAGCTCCTCTATGGGATACTCTAGGGTAACCGTTTTGAGATGATAGTTCCCTTGGTCAAAACTAATGAATTGGGGTTGTTTCGGTAAAGGAAAATAAAAATTATGTTCTTTTTCATGAAGATGGAAAGACAGGGTTTCAAAACACACCTCTCCCTTTTCTGACACATAACCAAAGCCCACTGGAATGTTGAGATCAAATAACTCATTTTCTGTTACATCTTTATCGGTTTTGCCTTGAGTTTGAGTAACGGTGAGTTGAGCTAACTGATTCTGGGCATCCCAGCTATAGCTAACTTTAAAGTCAGGATGTCCACCCCGAAAGACATATTGGTCAAAGAGAGGAGAAAGGTTCCGTCCCGTGGCTTCATCGATCGCGCGGAGTAAGTCCACCGTTTCCACCGTCCGATGGGCATTTTTCTGTACAAAGTTGTGGATGGCTTGAGTAAAAGCGTCCTCTCCGAGTTCCCCCCGGATCATGTGATAGACACACGCCCCTTTTTCGTACAGGTGACGGTCATACAGCTCGATCGCTTCCCGATAAATATTCGTCACAATCGGACGCCGATAGCGAGAGGAGTCTTCATCAAGATAACTTCTGGCTTCATTCAAAATATAGTACGTTGCCTCATCTTGACTATATTCTTGTTCCGTCCACAGCACTTCCGAATAAGATGCCATTCCTTCTTTGATCCAAGCATGAGACCAATGCTTAATCACGAGTAAATCGCCAAACCACTGATGGGCGAGTTCGTGGGCAACTAAACTTTCTGCCCGTTGTTTGTCTAACATCGCCCGTTCATCTAATAAGCAACGGTCAGTTAGCAGCGTCGTGGAAGTATTTTCCATTCCCCCAAAAATGAAGTCAGCCACGCACACTTGGGCGTATTTCGGGTAAGGATAGGCATAGCCAAACTGTTTCGAGAAAAATTCAATCATTTGAGGCGTTTTGCCCATAGTCCGTTTGGCATCAGCTTCCTGTCCTTTCTCGACATAATATTGAACTGGAATTTTATGCCACTGGTCTTCAATTTTTGCGAAATCTCCCACCGCAAGGGTCATCAGATAAGTGGGATGGACTTGGTTTTGTCGCCAGTGATAAATCGTGTTTTCCCCTTTGTCTTCAGTGGCGACTAACTCCCCATTGGAAACCGCCACATAAGGCTTCGGAACTGCTACTCGCACTTCTGAAGTCGCAAGTTGTCCGGGATAGTCAAAACAGGGAAACCAGAAGCGAGAGTCTTCATCTTCCCCTTGGGTCCAAACTTGGGTGGGTTTATTAGGATAGTCTTTGTCCGGTTGAATAAAGTAGAGTCCCCGCTGTGGATGGTCCACACGATAGGAAATGACTAAATCGATAGGGTCAAAGGTTGTAGGTTGCAGGAGTTGGACTTGTAACTGTTTCCCGTCGTAGTGAAAGGGCTGGCTAACTGACTTGACGTGGACACTTTCGATGGTTAAATCTTCTGCATCAAGGGTGAGATGCGTTAACCCCGACTGCACGGGCTTGAGGGTAATGGTACTACTGCCGTGAAAAGATTGGTTGGCAAGATCTAAAACCAGGTCAAGGAAAATATGTTGAACGTTACCCGGGCGATCTGGTGTGTAGTGAGGTTTCGCCCCAGGAAGAATAAATGATTTGCGTCCGTTTTCTTCAGTATCAAAGAGGAAATAGTTATATTTCATTGTTAAGGCTTGAGAGGTTGGGCTATTTCTCTCTAGGGTAGCGCTAGAACTTGATTCCTAGCTGTCCATTGATACCACGCACTGAATGATAGCCAGCGCCGACAAAAATATCTCCGGGAGGATGGACTTGCACTCCTCCAGAAATGGCAATGTCATCTTCTGCATCGGCATACAAGCCGAGACCGAGATAGGGGGAAACAACCGGGAAACTAACAAACTTGAGGACGTCAACACCCGTTACACCGTCTTCGCGACCGCCGAGTTCAACGCCAAAATCAAACCAACGCGCGCCAAGGGAATAACTGATCTCACCCTCTTCGACACCAAGTGAACCCCAAGGTTGTGGCGTAATTTGACTGGCTGCCGGTTGAGGGGAGGTAATGACTCCCACACTCGTGAGTCCAAGGGTCGTTGTCAGGGCAAGAGATAATTGGAGCGTTGCATTCATAATCTTGAAAAATTGACTGTTATTTAAAGTGACGTCAGTTGCAACCTGAGGTTGCCAATTTTTTAAACAAATTCGGAGAGATGAACACTCAATCCTAAATCTTGCGCTGCTATCAACTGAGTTTGCCATTGACACTGGTTGGTTCGGCGAGGGGAATCCAATCTGCTGGGACGATCGCGCCTCGTTGAGGATACTGCCGGCAAAGCTATAATTTTTGATCGCGATGGGGGTACCAGCACTTGCTAAGATAACGGATGTTGTCTGTAAGTTGATGGCAGTTATGGAAGCGGAAGTTTGGTATCGCCCGTTGGTTTGGATCGACTATCGGTTGGCGGTTTTATTTACAGTAGCAATCCCCCTGATTTTATTATTCTGGGCATTTATCCAAAAAGCACAGACGATGCAACGCTTACTGGTAATTTATTGGCGAGTTGCCAGTCTGTTAATGATTACCGTTTATCTGATGATTCCCGGTTGGGCATTTGGTTATCTCTCTGGCTTTTTTGCGCGAGTTTTAATCCCGATTTCACTCTGGTTTTGGGCTGATATTAATGAAGATTTGATTGATCAACCGCAGCGTCCTTTAAAGTTTGTTTTTACTGCTTGGCGCTGGGCTGTAACCGTCTATTCTATTTTAGGCGCGATCGCGAATTTACCATTTTTTGCTTGCGCGTTTTCCGAACCCTTCCAACAACAGCCCTACTGTCAGGTGTGGCTGGAAGCCCCACAACTTTATAAAGATTGGTTTCATCCCAATTCGACAGCAAGTTTTTTGGGGATTTTAGGCATGATGGGATTAGCCGCTTATGTGGCGTCTTTAGCTTACTTTGTCATTGTTCGTTTAGCAAAAGAAGGACGCACGGCAATGCAGGAGGATTCATGAGTACCGCTGAGAAACGGCTCGAACAATATACTTTGAAACATCCCCAAGAGGTCCTGCTTCTAGAAGTGGAAACGGGCGGAGAAACAGACCAAATTTTAATCTTTAAGGGGTTTTCCAGTTCTTTAACAGGGGCAACGGCTTATGATCCAGATGTTCCAGTTTTAGGAGAAGAGGCAACCATCCTTAGGATTGATCGCGCTCAAAGTCCTTATTCTCCAGATCATCCGCAATATATTGAACAAGGCATTAGTTGGGAAACTATGCAACAACGATTAACGGCACTTGGTCTTTAGCATAAAGTGCGCGCTCATGCTATCCTCCAAGATAAATTCTTTTTATTTTGTGTGAGGAGTGAGTTGAATGGTTGTTGCAGTTGCTGCTAATTCTTTTCTGAATTTGCCGACTCTTCCCAAGGGAAAACTCTTTGGTACCGATGGGATTCGGGGACAAGCCGGACAGTTATTAACGGCGCCTTTTGCCCTAGCTGTTGGTTTTTGGGCTGGGCAGATGTATCAAGAACAATCCGGTAGGGGTGCAATCGCGATCGGACAAGATTCCCGCAATTCTAGTGATATGCTAGCGATGTCTCTAACAGCGGGATTAACTGCTGCCGGATTAGAAGTCTGGAATCTGGGTTTGTGTCCGACCCCCTGTGTTGCTTATCTCACCGCGAATACAGAAGCCATTGGTGGGATCATGGTTTCCGCCAGTCATAACCCCCCGGAAGATAATGGCATTAAGTTTTTTAGCGCCAACGGAACGAAATTAGGGAAAGCCCAAGCCAATGCCATTGAAGTAGGGGTTCGTGGGCATCGAGACGCGATCGCGCCGGATATTAATTGGGGACAACATTATCCCCGTCAAAATTTAGTCCAACAATATACGACAGCGCTAGAAAATTCGCTCCCCTCCCCTTGTCCTCTTGCGGGTCTCAAAGTGGTTCTTGATTTAGCGTGGGGGGCATCGGTGAGTGTTGCACCGGCTTTATTCCAAAAGTTAGGGGCAGAGGTAATCGCCATTCATGAAACGGCGAATGGTGATCGCATTAATGTTAATTGTGGTTCTACGAATCTACGACTTTTACAACAAACTGTTTGTGAAACGCAAGCGGATCTGGGCTTTGCCTTTGATGGGGATGCCGATCGCGTGTTAGCGGTAGATAGCCAAGGGCGAATTGTGGATGGAGATTATATCCTCTATTTTTGGGGCAAACTGCTCAAAAGTCAGTCGCAACTCCCCAACGATCTGCTCATTGCAACAGTCATGGCCAACTTAGGCTTTGAACGCGCCTGGGAAGAACTCGGCGGTTGTTTGATCCGAACCCCAGTCGGCGATCAACACGTACAAGCCCAGATGTGGGAAACTGGAGCGATGTTGGGAGGTGAACAGTCCGGTCATGTCATTTGTCATCACTACAGTTGCAGTGGGGACGGCGTGCAAACAGCTTTACATTTAGCCTGCTTAACCCGTCAGCTTGGGTTGTCTTTGAGCGAAATGCGGGATCAGAGCTTTGAAACTTATCCGCAATTGTTGACAAATGTCCGGGTAGAAGATTTAGAAAAGCGGTGGGCGTGGGAAGCCTGTGACCCTTTGCAGAGCGCGATCGCGCAAGCAGAACAAGCAATGGGCGACCAAGGGCGCGTCTTAGTCCGCGCTTCCGGAACCGAACCTGTCATTCGCGTCATGGTCGAAGCCGCATATTTAGAAGTGGCTCAACATTGGAGTCATTATCTTGCTGATACCGTCCATGAACACCTCGCTTAGGGACTAATTTGGATTGACAGATGCAATTTTTAATTTATGATTTGATTTGATCGGATCGGAAAACTGAAACCTGTTTATTCAACGGGGGTTCCGATCAAAGTTCCCTATCCCTCTTTTGTCACTTTCCGAATTAAAATAGAGAAAAATCAAGAGGTCTGCT
>CAZBPR010000103.1:0-11316 GCA_964493825.1 uncultured Dactylococcopsis sp. | reverse complement strand
CCATAGGCCGCGCGGGGCGCGGCTTGCCGTCGGACGTGGGCCGGTATCTGCTCGTCGTCGCACCGGGGGCGACCACCGTCAGACCGGGGGCGGTAATCGGCGCGGTCGGATGCAGGTGCGCCGTCAGATGCAGGCGCAGGCTTGCGTACATGCGCGTGCGCGTATGCGTGCGCTCCCTTCCCGCCTTCGGCGGAAAGGAAAACGCGGGGGCGTGTGGGTACTCTACTTATTGGTGGCGGTAGTTTCCGGCAGGTTTGCCGGTAGCCAGTGCCAGACAAAGGGGGCTTGAATGACTGAAACACAAATCAAAACCAAAAACGTGCTTTGCTTCTATAATGGCGGCGGGTACGATGGGTGCATGTGGGAGTGGAATTTCTTTTCGTTTGACAGGCGCGGAAAGTTTCACAATCTGTATACGTCCGGTCGGCATGGTATACAGAAGCGCAAACAGGCGCTGGCTGTCATGGATGTTGACAGTCCGGAACATGATGATTTCTGGGACACGGTATACGTGTATGACCTGAAAAATCCCGCAAGCGTTGCGGAATTTCAGGCCGAACATGCGGCACCGTCCGTTGTCGCTATTGTGGCAAAGCTCAATGCCGGTGATTACGGGGAGTACAGCGGCGAACTCTATTATGAGTGTGACCGTTGCGGGTGCAAAGTCCAGCACGTAGAGTCAATTGCAGATTCACTAACGGACTGGCACGGTTGCGGCGGCATTGCCAGTACAGCGGACACGAAGTTGTGTTCTGAGTGCGCAAGTGTAACCCGTTGCCAGTATTGCGGCGAACATGATGATGATTGCGAAAAGCAAGGCGGGTACTGTGAGTACCATTACCATGAAGCAATCGGCAAGGCAGTTGCGGAAGTCAATCTCCAGCGTGTAGAACATGACAGCTTTGAAAATCGTTTCAAGTTGTCCGGTGACCCGCTTGATATTGACACGGACAATGAACACTGGTATTTGTGTGCGGATGTTTGCGGCGCTACTGAATATCAGCACTACATTGTTGAAGCTGAAAACGAACAGGCGGCACTTGACGCGCTTTCCAGTGTGGTAGAGTATGCCGTAATCGTTGACAGCAAGAGCGTTGCGGAATTTCTTGACGGGCTATTATAGCCCGTCTTTTTGTTTTCGAGAACCTGTAACCCATAGGCAAGGGGGCAGCATGAGCAAGTTCAGCAAGTTTGTGGCGATGATTCCTGCACTCATGATGAGTGTGTTCACCGGCAACAGCGTTCAGGTGTCCGGTCAACGGGCGTCAAGCGGTTCGCGGTTGTTCGTGCCGTCAATGCCGAACTATGGCAATGGTATCGGCGGCGGGGAGTTGACTGCTTTCCTGCACCGTAAAAGTCATTGGCCGAAACACAAGCGCAACGACCGCAAGAGCTAACCGGCAGGGGGCGCAAGCCCCCGCCTGGGAATACGTAACCCATAGGCCGTAGTGGGTTTCCGGCAGGATTGACGGTAGCTTACGGCAGAGAGAGGGGGCAAGTATGCATCCAGATTTATTTGGAAACGGCGACAGGGAAACGAAGCGGCGCGAAGCAATTGAACGCAAGACGACAGGCGCACCGCTTGGACATATCCCGAAGATAGGACGACCGGAACGGGAAACGGTAATCAATCAGAACGATTTTGATTTCCTGCACGAAACGCTGGAGATTGAAGGGAATATTGACGTTGCCCGATTTCTGGAAAGGATTGAAGCATGAACGAAGTACATGTATTCACGACCAAAGTGAGCTACGTCTACTATGACGGGCATGACAGGGCTATGCGTGAAACGTCCCTGAAAATCCAGTTCATTGCTGAAAGCCACGGTGAAGCGCTTGACGTTGCTTCCCGATGGGCGGACAATCGCTTTGAAGCGTTGATGAACACCTATGGTGACGACGACAGCAAGAACGCTATCGGCAGTATTGCGGTTGGAGTGAGCACCGTCGGACGGGCGCGGTCAGACGGGTACATTGACGGTGGCTACGGTCAGTTTTTTGAGTGGAAATATGACTGGCCTGGGTCATGTCAGGAATGGATTGAACGCTGGAAAAGCACATATCCAGAAAAAGCAAGCAAACCGGCGGGGGAGTGATTTCCCGCAAGGTTGACGGTAGCTGACACTGAACGAAACATTCACCATTTTCAAGGGGGTCAAGATGGCCGAACTGCTGAACGAACGGGACGTAACCAAGCTGGAAAAGCTGGAAGTCCTGAAAGAGGAAATCAAGGCGCTGGAAGAACACCTGAAACCGCGTATTGAAGCGACATTCAAGCGGTATGGCGCCGGTGTCCGCGTAATCGGGGCAAGGGAAGTGAAGCTGGGTAAGATTGACCGCAATAACACTTCATGGAAGGGTCTTGCGGAAAGCAATCTCCCTGCAAGTGTGATTGAACAGGAAAAGCCGCGTCACACTACGCCGTCAACGTCCTACAACGCCAAAATCGTTGGCCGCGCAAGTCTCGGGACACGGGACGGTTCGCGGAAAAGAGCGTAAAGAGCAAGGGGGACGAAAGTCCCCCCCTCTCTTTTTGGGGGAGCAAAGAATCTGTGACCCATAGGCTCACGGTCGGACGTGGGCGGGTCAATGTGTTTACGGTCAGACGCGGGGCGCGTTTATTATTCGTTTGCGGGGGCTCGCCGGTCTTTATGACAACGGCCACTTTCCCTGCCGCGCCCCGCACCCCCTCTTTCCGGCAAGGCTGGTGGTAGCTATCGTTGAATCTGAACAGAGGGGGAAGGATGAACGCAACAATTTCACAGCCTATGCTTTATGGCGAACCAATCCGGTTTGTCGGCACTGCGGCTTTCAATGAGCAGTACGGCGGTCTGGAAGCGGCTTTGTACGTGTCCGAAGGATACAAAGCACTCCAGAAGCACCCGCACGACATGCTTGTCTTCGAGAATGACAGCGAAGACACAATGGTCATACGGTCAGCCGGATACCGCCTGGGTGTCGCGCCGGAAGATTCGTATCTTGACGAAAAGACAATCGTCATGCGGTCGCCTTCGTTGCCTATCCGCAAATTCTGGTTGAAAGTTGACCGGAATGAAGAAAACAATGGCTGGTACGGTACGTTTCTGTTTCCGGAAGACTACTAAGAGTCAGGGGGCTTTTGCCCCCTCTCTTATTTTTGATGCAAGCTGGAATCTGTAACCCATAGGCAAGGGAGAATGATGGAAGGTGAACACTGGCAGTGCCAAGAGTGCGGCCACGAAGTGTACGACAACGAAGGGGAGACGGGGGAAATAAACGGAATCATCGAAGACGCTGACGGCGCTTTTGCGGATGACCCATGTATTGAGTGTGGCGGCAAGATGAAAAGGATTGATTGCTAACCGCCGTCAGATGTGCGCCGTCAAATCGAGTGCGGTCAAATGTGCGGGGCGGGGAATATCGAGGAGAGTCAATCCGTGATTAGGTTGCACGGTAAACGGCAACATCTAAGTACCCGCCTCGGCCCCCTTTTCCGGCAGGATTGGCGGTAGCTGACGCCAACAAAGGGGGGAAGACATGAACAGATTGAAGTATGAGTACACGGAACCGGGATACTGTCGGGTAGTCTATTCTTTCGAGAACTCTGAAGGGCAAAAGGCGTACTATTGTGCTCAAGAGGAACGCAAAGGGCTGGTAGTTTTCTATCGTTGCACGGATGATTGGCACGAACCGGCATACGAAGTGAAACCGAAGGACGCGCCGGAACTGTCACCAAACAGCACGGAAGTCGATAAGGCTGTCAATGAGTGGATAGAAAACAAATGGGGGGTAGCAACATGCCAGTAACAATACCAGCGGTAACAATAGATTGTTGCGGGAAGTGCGACCAGTACGACCATAGTGGGGCGTTTACTCCTGGCGGGGCAAAACCGCAATGCGGTCATCCCGCCGTCAGATGCAGGGATGGAAGCCAACGCACCATCCCGTACAAACAGGTGAAAGCTCCATCGTATTTGCGGGGAATGGATTATCTGAATGTACCAAAAAGTATTCCCCATTGGTGCCCGTATCGCAAGGGTATACCGGCCTGATTTCCGGCTGGTCTGGTGGTAGCCAGTGCCAACAAAGGGGGACGACATGAGAAAGTGTTCAGAAAGAACGTGTGCGGCTTGCGGTGGTTCCGGTGTCATTGAAGTTGTGAAACCGAAAAGCGCAAAGACGGTCAAGGATTATCCGGTCAAGGCGTTCGGGTATTCGTTCACGGTTCCGGCTGGTAGTACGGTAAGGAACGTCACGGCATGCGGCAACGATGATTCATACCGCTTTTGGGTGGATTATCAGAAAGTAGCGGAAAAGGCAAGCGGGTTCAAAAATAGCCTTTTGCATCATGATTTGATGTACAGGGGCTTGAACATACCGGCGGAATACTGCGAACCGTATCCAGAAGATTAGCGGCCAATGATAGGGGACGTGCCACCAATGGCGGAAACGTCCCCCGCCGCGCTTCTCAGGGGGTGACAATGAGATTTTGGGTGTATATGTCTAATGGTGCGACCGTGCCAATTGAAGCGCCTCACAGGAAAGCCGCCATCGAAAAGGCAAGGCGGGAAAATCCTTCCGTGTGGAAAATCTACACGGTGACACGGGACGGCGGTAACTTGCCGCAACTCTCGAAACCACTATCGAGAGACCTGAACGAATACGAATTCAAATAGGGACGGGCGCAAGCCCCCCCTCCCCCTTTTTTTATCCCTGCACAGAATCTGTGACCCATAGGCGCGAGTCTTCGACTCGCCTACAGAGTACCAATTCTGACGTTGGCTGCCGTCATACCTGCGCCGTCGCATGTGCGCCGTAAGACGCCTGTGTGCGGTCGCATGTGCGAAGGGTGGTATATGTGCTCCTGGGTCTGGATGCGGGCTTGGCGGGGCTGTGAGGGCGCGAGACGTCGAAATCAGGGTCCGGTTTTCGGCTGGCATGCCGGTAGATGGTGCTGGAAGCGAGGTTCCACAATCAACGAGGGGGTGTTATGATACATGAAGCAGTCGATGTCACAATCTATCGGGACGGCAAAGAGGAACACCGTAAGGCGGTTCTGGTTGTCCGTGATAAGGTCGAGATGGTCGAACAGCTTGACCGGTATTTGAATCTGCTGGTATCGTACCGCACGGATGGATTGACCGGCAATTTCATTGAAGGTATCAACGTCGACGGTGAAGAAATACACGCAACAGTCTCCAGTCAGACCGTGAGCGCTATTGAAGCGGCGGACATGGTGAAAGACAACCGCGTGACAGTTCTATCCTCAATTGGGTAGTATTTAGGGGGCGCAAGCCCCCTGATTTCCGGCACGGTTGCCGGTAGACAGTCCCAGGAAGGGGGATACGATGTGGAACATACTAAGAATCATCGGAAAAATCCTCCGATGGATAATCATTTTCAGATGAGGGGGAACCATGTTGCACGATGAAAAGCATACCGCGCAAATGTGCGGACTTGCTGATGATTCGCTGGAAGCGGCTTTCGACGGGGAATATTTGCAGTTGACCGTCGAACACGCACACTTGATATGGGCGGATTTTCTGGACGCTGAAATAAGCGCCAATGAGTACCGCCGTCGTATCGGTGCGGGGAATCTTGCCGAATACGCAAAGACGCTTGCGGCTGGCAAGCGCCGTGCGGAATTGGCGCAAGGGTAAACAGGGGGGCGCAAGCCCCCTATGCCTCTGAATCTGTAACCCATAGGCAATGAGTGTTTCCGGCTGGCTTGTTGGTAGATAACGGTGAACACAAACAAGGGGGGGAAAAGAATGACAGATGCAAAGTTGATAACTGAAATCATGGACGCCGGAAACATCGACCCGACACTTGAAATCATCCAGATTACCGATGATTACAAGACGGTTGCGGATACGCCGGAAAAGCTCGAAGCGGCTTTTCGCTGGATTGTTGACAATCACCAGTACCTGAAAATCAACGGCTCGGTTGTCGATGCTTTCACCGCGTCCGCCGTCGTAAACGTGATGGATGCTTTGTCACCGGAAAACAAAGCAAAATTGCTTGGCCTCAAAGAGGTTGCAAAAATCGTCGGGCTTGTCTGGAAGCTGATTGAAAAGACAAAAGGATAAGCAAGGGGGGCGCAAGCCCCCTATGCTTTTGAATTCGTAACCCATAGGCAATGGGTGTTTCCGGCTGGTTTGTTGGTAGATGAAACCAACAAAGGGGGAATCATGGCAAAGAGAAAGCCACACATTTTCGAGACACGTCCCACGGTCACACGTGAGGATATGCGGTCAGACGTGCAGGAACTGGTCATGGTCAGACGCGCAAAGGGTCAGGACGCAATGAAAGCGCGTTTTGATGAAATCGTGCAGGAACGTCAACTTGTCAATTGGGAAGCTCACGTATTGGCCGAACATGTTGCAAGCTCTTTGACGCTTTCCGACAAGATTGCCGGTAGATAGTGCCAGAACGAAACACAAACCATTCACAAGGGGGATGTATGGATTTTGGGATTATCTTCACGGTTGACGTTTGGAACTATCCGGATGCACCGAACCTGAGCGCGTTTTATGCCAGCCCGCGCCTTATGCGCAAATTGACCATGACGGAATCGGATGATGCATACACGGACTGGGGCACGGAAACGTCGACACGGCACCGTAAATACGCCGGAACGCTCACAAAAGAGGAATTCAAGCAATTTGTGAGTGAAACCAGCATGTACGCGGAAACGACGCGGACAATGGGGGCAATCGGAATGCCTGGGTGCGGTCTGGGTTGCGCCCCTGCAATCAGTTTTGACGGGCCGGATTTTTCAAGCGGCGCCATCGTCAACGCATACGTGACGCCGTTGCCTGACGTCAAACTGACTGAGGAAAACAGCGCCGAACGGTGGGAACGCATACGCGACGCCGTTTTGCGGCAATTCGGGGATTAAGTAGAGGGGGGCAACCCCCCTCCACTTTCTACAATCTGTAACCCATAGGCAAGCGGTGTTTCCGGCTGGACTTTGGGTAGATATCGGTGAACATTAACCGAAGGGGGAGAGAATGATTGAACCAATGAGTCAGAAGCAAGCGGATGCGGTTGTGAAAAGTGTTGTGGCCGCTGCAAAGCGTGGCATGGACAAGCTCACGAAAGCCGGATACAACTTCATTAATCTGGCAAGCGGGTTTATTGCTCACTATGATATTCACGGATTCCGTGCATATTATGAGGAAAACGATTTTCGCGGCGATATTCTGCGCAATCAGTCGCAGAATCAGTGGGGGAATTTTCGCCCCGGTGAGCAGAACTATGAATACTACATGCAGAAAAAGGAAATTTACAACCGGATATGCGCCGCGTTGTAATCGGTTGCCGTCATACGGGGGCACGGTCAAACGTGCCCGCCGTCGGACGTGCCCGCCGTCGCATGCAGGCAGGTATACACATGCACACATACACGCATACCCAGGCACGTGAGCGCAAGCGCATACACAAGCGTGTTCTTATAGTTGCCCCTGTCTTGTTTCCGGCACGGTTGCCGGTAGACAAGGACACAAAGGGGGTGACCATGAAAACACGTATGCAGGATTTGGTGATTGAGTTGACGCGGCGCTGTAATATGTGCTGTGACCATTGTTGCAGGGGTGAAGCTCAGAATATGGATTGTGATATTCGCCATATTCGCGCACTATTCGAGCATGTCGAAAGTATCGACACGTTGACGCTGACCGGCGGGGAACCGTCACTTGTGCCGCACATTATAGAAGCAATCACAGAGGAAATACAGCGGCGCGGCTTGATTGTTGAGCGGTTCTATATGGTGACCAATGCAAAGCAGGTCACGCGGGAATTTATCGGCGCGGTGATGGGTTTATATCTTGCTTGTGAAAATTCAGATAGTGAATTTGCTTCACGGCTTGATATAAGCAACGATGGACACCATGACGAAGTAGACCCCGAAAACGTCCGGAAACTTGACGTTTTCCGGTTCACGGGCCGGAAAAGCCACGAAGACGGCGAACGGTTCGACGTTGCGAAATATCGAAACGATACAAGCGGCGTAATCAATCAGGGACGCGGCGCGGAATTGTGGAGCAGGGAATTGTCTTTGTATCCGTTTGAAATTGACGATTGCGGAATATGTGAAGAAACATTCTATATGAATGCAAACGGCGATATAATCGGCAATTGCAATCTATCGTATGAGACACAAGACGCGCTGAAAGTTGGCAACGTACACGACGCCGATTTTTGCCCCGTAAAATGTGCCGAACGATGGAACGCGAAAATTGACGCCGTAGAACATGCCACGGTCGAGAATGTGTTAGCCATAGGCGCGGCGGTATAGCCGCGTCTTTTCTTTTCGAGCGGCGGGAATCAGTAACCCATAGGCATGGGTGAAGCCCGCCGCCTCCCCCAATTTCCGGCGGGGAATTGGGTAGATACCAGTGAACCTGAACAGAGGGGGAGAGAATGAAACGATACACGGCGAAGGGGATTGTCTGGGGAAACTGCTGGGGCGGCGGCAAGTGCGGCTATGCTTCGGAAGTTGTGACCGGCTCCACAATGGAAGAAGTGGAGAAAGAGGCAACGCGGCAACTCGAATCCGGTGAGCTTGACAGCGGCATGGGTTTTGAGTCATTGTACGCGGCAACGCTGACCGTCAAGGTTGAGGACATACGCGAGATTGACGGCAAAGAGTTTATTCACACGGAACACGAAAATCTCTTTATCGGTCAGTGCACCGAAAATGAGATTGACGCGTACTATGAAGCATGAGCACGGGGGGCGAAAGCCCCCACTGCTTCCCAGAAATCAGTAACCCATAGGCGGGGGGGAGAGATGAAAATCACAGTCAAAACATACACAATCAAGCTGCGGTCGGATGCAGGCACGGTCAAATTGCGCGTGACTGCGACAAGCAAGGTGGCGGCGCGGGCGATGGTTATGGCTGCCGAGGCGTGCCCGCTTCGAGCGATTGAAAGCGTGAACATTTCCGGCTGAATGCTTGGTAGACATCGGTGTAACCAACAAGCGGGGCTGACGCTTAACAAGCGTGCAAACCCCGCACTTTTCATCAGCGAAGGGGGAGAGAATGAACAAAGAAGCAGTCAAGGCGGCGCGGTTCACGGTGATGGGCGAGGAATGCCGTTTCGAGTTGAAAGAGTATCCCAACAAGCGGCTGGCTTTGCAGGTCGTCACAACGGAATACGGCGAACCATACGGCACGCTTTCGGTGAACCTGCCTGACGTCGCAATCCCGCCGGAATGCATCGCTGTGAAAAACTACAGCGAGAACGAAGAAATGGCGGCGGCGGCGTACGAAACCGGTATTTTCGAGGATACCGGCGTCAGAGCACAAACGGGCTTTGTGTCCGTGCCGATATGGAAAATCAAATAGGGGCGAAAGCCCCTCCCCGCCGGGCGCAATCGGTGACCCATAGGCCCCGGCGGGGCTCCCCCATTTCCGGCAGGAACCTGGGTAGACATCGGTGAACACAAACAAAGGGGGAGACGATGTCAGTACCATGTTGTGAGAAATTGAGAATCAACGGAGTCGTGACGCACGAAATCGGATGTCCGGAAGCATGGCGCGATTACGCAATCGAGTGCAAATGGTGCGGATGCGAATTTGTGCCCGAGGAAAAGGGACAAACCTGCTGTTCCGAGGAATGCGCAGAAGCATACTACGGTTAGTCACGGTCGGATGTGGGCGCGGTCAAACGCGCCCGCCGTCAGATGCAGGCAGGTATATGTAACGCATAGGCGCGTGCATGCGCACGTGCGCCCGCCTGGGCGCGAGCGAGCGAGCGCGAGAGGAACGACGCCGGATTTCCCGCAGGCTTGTCGGTAGATGATGCCAGAGGGAAACGAAACAAACCATTAACAAGGGGGAATGAATGAACATTCTTACTGGCGTCTGTTCGGGAAACAGTCTGTCTGGTGATTTTCTGGATGAAATCATTTGCAATGGCGTCAATCTCGATTATGAAGCATATATCGAGGAAAATGGCGAAGATTCGGCGGATGATTACACAGAATCCGGTGATACTTATTTGCTCGGATTCAAAAAGGATGAAAACGGGCTTTGGGATGTCGATACTGACGCCGAAATCAGCGCAAAGTACAATAGCAATGAGAATACTGTACAGATTGTACATTCTCGCTATGTGCTCACCGATGCGCGGATGTGTTCGCCTTGTTACCCAAATCAAGGCGATGCGGATTCTATCGGCGGTGGCGTCGTATGCTATGCCGTAGATTCTGAAAATGTCAACGAATACGATGAAAATGCCGTCAAAATATCCGGCATGGTCAAACACATTTCAGAATTGCAAGAGGAAAGCGCTTAGGCGCTTTTCTTTTTGCCAAATATGGAATCTGTGACCCATAGGCGCAGTGCTGCGCACTGCCTACAGACTACCGATTGTGACGCAAGCTTGTGTTTCCTTCTGGATTGTCGGTAGACATAGCTGTAAGGAAACACTAACGAAGGGGGAGATATGTCACTGTTGGAGTCACTGGTCAAGACGCCGGTCAACGTCACGTCATGGACAGAGGAAATGGTGAAGGATTGCTTGCCTGTCGTCAAGGTTGAAATCAAGGGAAAAGTATTTCCGGCGTTGACGTCGGGCCGAAAGAACCGGTTTTGTGGTGTCTATGTGCCGCAAACCGAGCACCGGCTTGAATTCTCATGGGGCGCCGTTGTGCGTAGTCTCAATACAGAAACACCGCTTTTGATATGAACAAAGGGGCGCAAGCCCCTTTTCAAACAGTGAGAAAGCGTAACCCATAGGCGCCGTCGGATGTGCGCTCACCGTCAAATGTGCGGGGGTGTCTTTCAGGGGGCAAAAACGGCCTCCTTTTCCATTGGTCGGACAATGGTCAGCTATCCGGAGAGTGATTGACACCCCTGTTTTTCCGCCTGGATTGTCGGTAGACAGTGCCAGAACGAAACACTTTAACCAAGGGGGAGAACATGGCGGACATACAGAGACACTCAATCACGACAGCAAAAGGAAATACCTTGTCGTTTTTCTACAATCCGGAAAATGACCTGCTTGTCGTCGACCTGATACACAAAAACGAGAACGGCGGGAATGAGCTTGTCCGTAAAACGCTTGATGAAAAGAAACTGCTTGCTCACTGCTGAACAAAGGGGCGCAAGCCCCTTTTCTTTCAGGCAATGAGAAAGTGTAACCCATAGGCAATGTTGTTGCCGGATGTTTCCGCCTGGATTGTCGGTAGACATAGCTGTAAGGAAACACTAACGAAGGGGGAGATATGCAGGTTGGAAAGTTCTGGCTGATTACGGTTGATACAATCAAAGGTCCTTGGCACGTTGCTTCTCTTGACGACGGCAAGGGACGCGACATGGGGCATGGG
>CAZBPR010000102.1:0-11425 GCA_964493825.1 uncultured Dactylococcopsis sp. | reverse complement strand
GGACCGGAGCTTTAGTGAGGAGGGGTGAAATGATGACACTCATCCCTCAATACACAATTGAACGCCCGCTACTTCCTATTGCCTGTTCCCTGTTGCCTATTCCCTATTCCCTAATGACGGAATGACTATCACCTGGACCGATTTTCATGCAAGAGTTCATAAAACTCTGCGTCAACGCCAACTGCTACCGCAACAAGCTCGTGTTTTAGTTGCTGTGTCCGGTGGTCAAGATTCACTGACTTTATTAAAGTTGCTATCGGACTTACAAGGGAAGTGGCAGTGGGAGTTAGGGATTGCTCATTGTGATCATCGTTGGCAGTATGATGCGGGAATGGCAGATCATGTCCAAAAAGTGGTTCAAGGATATGGCATTCCCTTTTTTCGGCTCACGGCAACCACTCCCGTTACTGAAACAGAAGCCAGTGCGCGTTCATGGCGTTATCAAGAGTTAAGAGAATGCTGTCAAAAGAATGAATATAATTATTTGGTGACAGGGCATACCGGCAGCGATCGCGCGGAAACGCTACTCTATAATTTAATCCGAGGCAGTGGGAGTGATGGCTTACAAGCACTGACTTGGCAAAGAGCACTGATAGAAAACATCTCTCTAGTTCGTCCCTTACTCAATTTTTCTCGCTCTGAAACACAACAATTTTGCGAACAGTTTCAACTGCCCGTTTGGGAAGATGCGGCGAATGAAAATCTCTCCTACGCTAGAAATCGCCTACGACAGCAAATTTTGCCACAAATTAAACAACATTTTAATCCCCAAGTGGAGATGGCGCTTGCTCAAACGGCAGATATCTTACAAGCGGAAACTGAGTATTTACAAATACAAGCCACTGATTTATTCGCCGCCGCCTCGACTGAGATTTCAAGCCATGCTCTCCTTCGGCATCCCTTGCAAACCGCACACTTAGCTCTGCAACGGAGAGTGATGCGCTTATTTTGGCAACAGCATTTTTCTCAATCTCCAACTTTTGAGCAGATTGAAGAATTAACAGCTTTAATTGGTGCGTCAAATAAAAGTCGCACCTCTTCCTTTCCTGGGAATATTTATGCAGAGGTTCAAGAAGATCTAATTGTTTGGAAAGAAGGAATCACTTTAGGATAAACTTGCCAGTAATTCTTGTAACTGTGATAGCGAGTTTTGTTGCTCTGAACTATTCAATTTTTCAATAGCTTGCGCAATGGCATCTAGTTTTTTACAAATTTCTTGTAATTGCTTCTCTTGATGATGTAAAGTAGCTCCATTGACTTCGACACGGGTTGATAAAGTATTGGCTTCTTTTTGCGTTTGTTGCCAATTTGACTCTAGGGTTTCAATTTCACCTCGTACTTGATTACACTCTTGTTGCTGTGCTTTTACTGTATTTTCTAACTCTTCAACCTGATTTTGTAGCGTTTTTAACTCTTCACTCACTTGATGATATTCGTCTTCACTATAATCACGTTGGTTATCGATTTTACTAAAAATCGGACTCAGATCAACTTTTTCAACTTCTGGTTCCCAGTCGTCATCACCTTGACGACGTTTCAGAACTGTCTTATATTGCTCAATAATGTCTTCTCGGGACATCAAGTTGCGACGTTGACCGACTAAAGTTTTCTCTAAAAATCGATATCGATCTTCTTCCTCAGCGAGTTCATTTTTAATATTTTCCTGTTCCGGGGCTTGAGCGTTTTTTAATTGTTCTTCTAACTCGCGAACACTTTGTAATTGATAATCTAATTCTTCTTCTTGATCTTTTACAAAAGAAACAGCTTGTTCAAAGGATTTATGCATCGTATTGAACTCCTCTTCTAGCTGTTCAAGTGGCATTGCTTCTAAAGCTTGAGTATCGACTTCTTGCTCAATTTTTAATAAGGGCGAGTTAATAACTAAGCGCGATAAAATATCTCTGGCTTCACTTTGTTGTTGCAGTTGTGCGCCTAAAAAACTAACAATCTGCTGCTTGGTTTCAACTTGGCTTTGCACAGTGGCGAGACGCTGCTGAGTTTGGAGTAAATGTCCCTGCTTTTCTTGGAGTTGCTGGCGCCGGTTTTTTAACTGCTCACTCAGTTGTCGAGCATCGTTTTGTCGTTGTTCTGCCTGTTGACGTTCTGCATCAAGGGTTTTCCATTGCCCTTGAATCGCTTCAGTTTGCTCTTTGACTAAGTTTTGGGCAGCACTCAGTGGTTCGAGAGTCGTTTGTGCTGCACTCAGGGTTGCTTCCACTTGGTCAACGAGAGTGTGTAGCGACTCCTTTTGTTCTGGAGTTAGTGCTTGCTGTTGTTCTTTTACTGTTTCTAAACGCTGTTGTTCTCCGCGTAGTTGTTCCCAAGCCCCTTCCAATTCAGCGCGATCGCGCTCCCATTGCTCCCTTAATTGTTGGATTTCCGCTCGTTCTTGTTCTAACTCACTCAGTTCTTCTTCTTTTTCTTCAATTCGCGCCTCAGCTTCTTGTAGTTCATTCTGACGCCGATTCAACTCTTGTGCTTGAATGGTTAAAGATTGCTTCCACTCTTCAATTTCTTCTTCTTGACCCTTGGTTTTTTCAACTTGTCGAGAAAAGGTTTGTAATAAATTAGCCACCCTTGGCCCCGCTAAATTTAGGGTTCCCTGTACTTGGCGATTAGGTCCTAAATTAACTGTAACAATTGCTCCTTCTGCAAATTGCTGTGTAACATCCTCAGTGGAGAGGATATCTTCCCCCGGAATCGCACTCCAACGATTATCCTTTTGTTGACAAGCCAATAAATGAAGCACGGTTTTCATTCCGCCCATAAAAACTTTTGTCTGCTTCTTCACTTCTGCAATATACAGCACGACCCTAATCCTCTTTTTAATGTTTTGCTCGCTTGGCTTCTGCTAAATTTTACATACTATGAATCCGTTTTTGAGGGAAAAGACAGCAGGGACACCACGATCAATGCGATTGATCTTAACTTACTTTCACAATTTAAGTTAAGAACCCTTAACTGTTTCCATTCTCACTTCAAAAGCAATCTAGTCATTTATTTTGCCCTTATGCAACTGTTGGGAGATTTTACTGAATCTTATGTATGGTAGCCTACATGAATTTGATATCCGTAGCTTACTCGAGTGGATTGAGCGTGGCCAATACACTGGACAACTCTTAATTGAAACCGCATCAGTCGCTTCCCCTCAAAGCCTCTCTAGCGTACCTCCAGGTGATCAGCCATTTTGGTTGCTTTTCTTGAGTCAGGGACAAATTACTTATGCTGTCGATAATGCTCACCTCCAATTACAACGTTTACAAGACTATCTCCGTCGCTATCAGGTAGAAGCAACAGTAGAACATTTACCCACAATTGAAAACTTTCCTTTACCAACCAACTTCTTAAAAACAACTGGCAGAGCTTTACCGGAATATAACTATTTATGGGTTCTCCTAGAACATCATGTCCTTACTCCTGCTCAAGCTAGACAGATCCTTAAGTATATTGTGCATGAAACCCTCTTTGATTTGCTAGCTTTACACGAGGGTCGCTTTATCTTTGAAAGTAACCCTGTGCTTCAACCACAGCTCACTGCGATTGAAATTACACCTGTCCTTAGACAAGTGACGCGCCAGTTGCAACAATGGAAAGAATTTTATCCTGACATCACCTCTCCCGATCAATGTCCCCTGCTCACTAAAAATAATGAACTCCAGCAGGCGTTAACCACCTCCGCCTATCGAAGCCTCGCTGTTGCCTGTCAAGGTCAATTGTCCTTACGGCGAATTGCTCGTTATTTGAACAAAAGCTTAGTAACCATTAGTCAAGCGCTCTATCCCTATATTCAGCGCGGTTCCCTACAATTGCTACCGGCAGAAGAGCTAGGGACAAATGTCAGTCATTTTACCCCTCCAACAGAAACAATTTCTCCGTCGAACCAAGTGGTTTGCATTTGTGATTCAAATCAAGTCACAGATCAGATAGAATATAGTTTGAAGCAAAAAGGATTTGAACCAATTATTATTAGTGATCCAGTAGCCGGTTTGAGCACCATTGCGAAATCGCAGCCTTGCTTGGTTTTTTGTGCGTTAGAGATGTCGAATTGGTCAGGGGAACAACTTAGCCAAACCCTAAGACATATCCCAACTACAGCCAATATTCCAATTATTCTGTTAATTCCAGAAAATCCTGATCCGATTCGTTTAATGAGAGCAGAACTTCTCGGGATAACTGAATTTTTAGCACAACCCATTCAAGAAACAGATCTGCTAAGAATTTTAAGCAAATATCTCGAAGAAAAAGATCGGAGTCACCAATTATAATGATCTTATAACGAATTTGGTTGAATTTTCTATAATCATAACGCTCCAAATTCCATTAAAATCGGATTGAAACTCAGCATAAATCCTAGTCATAATTTAAGGAAGTAGTAAGGACAGAAAATGATATGAGTACTGTTTTAGTTGTTGAAGATAGCGTGACCCAGAGACAGATGATTTCCGATTTGCTCAAAGAAAGTGGGTTAAACGCATCAGTGATCAGTGTTGGGGATGGGGTAGAAGCTCTAGAACAAATTAAAACGGAACCTCCTGATATTGTAGTCTTAGATATTGTGATGCCTCGCATGAATGGCTATGAGGTGTGTCGACAAATCAAGACAGACCCGAACACAGAAAATGTGCCGGTCATTATGTGTTCGTCCAAAGGAGAAGAATTCGATAAATATTGGGGGATGAAACAAGGAGCAGATGCGTATATTGCCAAACCTTTCGAGCCCACAGAACTAATCGGTACAATTAAGCAGTTGCTAAGGGGATAGAGTGAAGTTGTCATGGTTAACCCAACAGAATTTAATGAGCAAGCCCTAACCTCTTCTTTCGATCTAGAAAATAACTTGAACTCAGATCTAGAATCCTATGAACCGCCAGAAGGAGAACTCCATTTACGCTTGCATCTCCCTTCACAAACCGAATTAGCCATTCCAGCCACTGGAATTCGCGAAGTCGTCTCCCAATCTCCTAACTTGATTACTCCCATTCCTAATACGTCTGTTTTATTGTTAGGAACCATGAATTTACGAGGACAAGTGATTTGGGTGGCGGATTTAGGGAAATTTTTAGGGGATCCTGGCGTTTTAACGACCGAACGCTCTGAAATTCCTGTCATTACCATTGAAGAGCAAGAAATGATGATGGGACTTGCCGTGGAAAAAATTGCGGGAATGGAATGGTTAGAACCAGACGAGTTAGAAATTCCTAGTAATTTATCTGATGAAATGGCTCCTTTTATTCAAGGAGAATGGGAAACAGATCATTCTTCTCTGCTTTTACTTAATCCTTCAGCAATTTTGCGCTCAGCACGATGGGCTGCCTAAAACCGATGACTCAATTTCAAATCTGAGGGTACAGTGAATCTGGAGAAGCCGTCTTGACGGGCTTAAAGTTAAAAATCTCTCCTGAGAAAAATTTATGATTAAGGACTAATTTGGGAGGCACAACGGGAAATGGCATCAAGTATTCAAAAAAATCAACAAGAGTATGAGCGGGCAAAAACAGCTTATATTACCGGAAACTATGAACAAGCTGCAGAAATTATCGAAAAGCTAGTACAAGATTCACCAGATGACCCGGAAATTTTGTTACTGAGAGGTCATATTTATTGTTATTTTCAAGACTTTGAAGCAGCAAAGGAACAATATAATTTAGTCCTTCAAGTTACAGATAGTGACGATTATCTTGAATGTGCCTACTCAGGTTTGGAAACAGTTGAGCAATGGGAAAAAGGGGAAGCTGGGAACGTTTCTTCAATATCAACCCAAGGACCAGCAACGGCAAATACCAGTCAATGGCCAGCAACCTCAGCAACGCAGATTGCTCACTCTGACTCTGCCGAAGAGGATATAACAGGAATTTGGTCTGAGGATGAGGATTGGGACATTGAAGCCGATGCAGATGAAGATACCGGTGCTTTAAATAACGATTTAGAAGATCCCTTTCGCAATTCGGCTGCAGATGTTCAGGTCAATGCAGGACAAGAGAATCCTTTTGCTGAGTTGTCAGAAGATGAAATGACTGCCATTTCTGCATTGAATGATGATTTTTCAGATGAAGAAGATGAAGAAATTACTGACTTGGCAGAAACCGATACCAATTCACTGCAGCCCCAAGGTTTTCAAACGGGAGAGGAGGAAGCTCTGACTGGCATCAACTATACCAATGGTTCTACCGGTGGTAATGAGGATTTACCTAATCAAGGAACAGGGATCTTTTCTTCTGAGGATGGTACAGAGTCTCAGTCGAATGATGAGGATGAATTTGACTTCAGCCAAGTTTCCAATGACGACTTTTTAGAGGATGGCGACCTAGATAATGGAGATAGTACCTTTGGTCATGTTCCCACTCACCAAACACAACAGTCTCCGATAGCGAGTAACGGCTACACGGAATCAGCAGCGCAAGAGATGTCTTGGCAATCGGCAAAAGAGAATAGTTCCCAAGCTGAAGGCAATGAAACAGTTGCGGACCAAGAAGCCATGGCTTCATCTTCGGTAGAAGAGAACGCAACCTTAACCGATGAGAATAAGACAACGGGTGGTCAAGGTTTATTCGCTAGTTCTGTCGATCAAGGAAAGGGGAATGAATTATTTAGTACCAGCAATGCTCCCGAAACCACTGCTGATTTATCCTTTGACCCTGGTTCTCAAGACAATGTACCTGTTGTTGAACAAGAACAAGGTTCACTTGCCTTCTTAGAAAATGCTCCTTTAGCGAAAAAACAACAAATCCTGTCGGGGGCTGTCGGTATTGCTTCAGCCGTGGTTGTTGCCCTTGGCAGTTTTGCGGTCTCAACAGTGGGCGAAACCAAACCCAGCTTTTTCGGTAATTTAGTTCGTTCGGCTACAGTAGGCTTGGTCGGGGGGGCAGCCAGTGGTGCCGTCACTTGGGTCATGGGTGGCCTTGTCGTGAAGCAAATTAAACGCTCCACAGGGGACTTACAAGCCCAGTTATATGCGGTTCAGCAAGGTAATTTGGAAGCCAAAGCAACTGTCTATTCTCAGGATGAATTTGGACAATTGGCATCGGGGTTTAATCAGATGACCCGTGTGGTCTCCACAACCACCAATGAAGCACAACGAAAAGCCCAAGAACAAGAACAAGCGAAAGAAGATTTACAACGCCAGGTGATTCGCTTACTGGATGACGTGGAAGGGGCAGCCCGAGGCGATTTAACGGTACAAGCTCAAGTTAGTGCCGACGTTTTAGGTGCGGTGGCTGACGCCTTTAACTTAACCATTCGCAGCTTACGCACGATTGTGCAACAGGTGAAAGAAGCAGCTCGCCAAGTGAATGAAGGGGCAGCGGAAAGTGCCTCTTTTGCCGGCGGATTATCGGAAGATGCCCTGCGCCAAGCGGAAGAATTAGCCGTCAGTTTGAATTCAGCGCAGATGATGACGGAGTCCATTCAACGGGTTGCGGATAACGCCAAAGAAGCGGAATCGGTTGCTCGTACTGCCTCAGAAACAGCACTCAAAGGCGGGGAAGCAGTGGATAGTACGGTGGCGGGAATTCTCCAAATTCGTGAAACGGTGGCGCAAAGTACCCGTAAGGTGAAACGTCTAGCCGAATCGTCTCAAGAAATTTCTAAGATTGTTTCGGTCATTTCCCAAATTGCGACTCGAACCAATAACTTAGCCTTAAACGCCTCCATTGAGGCAGCCCGTGCGGGAGAAGCGGGACGGGGCTTTGCCGTGATTGCTGATGAAGTCCGACAGCTTGCTGACCGTTCAACGAAGTCTTTGCGGGAAATTGAAAAAATTGTACTGCAAATTCAAAGTGAAACAAGTTCAGTGATGATTGCAATGGAAGAGGGAACCCAACAGGTAATTGAAGGAACAGAACGGGCGGAACAAGCCAAAAATGCCCTAGAAGATATTATTCAAGTTTCTAACCGCATTGACTCCCTTGTCCAATCGATTACTGCTGACACAGTCGAACAATCGGAAACCGCTCAATCGGTAGCGCAGGTGATGCAATCGGTAGAAATGACAGCACAAGGAACCTCTCAAGAATCACAGCAGGTTTCAACTGCACTGCAAAATCTGGTAAGTTTGGCGGGGGATCTTTTGGCTTCTGTAGAAAGATTCCGCGTTAATCCTGAAGATAAGCAGCATAACTAATCAAAATGACGTTGAAAACTGGGTTTGGGTCATGGGTGCAGCGGGTTTTAGCCGCACTATTTTTGGGGGGACAAATCCTCTTACACTTACAACCCCATAAAATTCATCGTCGTAATACCTTAGACCAAATGGCGGTGGTCGGTCCCGATTCCCTTGTTATTGCTTTAATTACGGCAAGTTTTGTCGGAATGGTATTTACGATTCAGGTGGCTCGGGAGTTTATTAATTTTGGAGCGGGAACCGCTGTCGGAGGGGTGCTCGCGATCGCGCTAACGCGAGAATTGGCACCCGTTTTAACGGCAGTTGTAATTGCAGGGCGAGTGGGATCGGCTTTTGCAGCGGAAATCGGCACCATGCAAGTCACTGAACAAATTGATGCCCTTTATATCCTGAAAACGGATCCCATTGAATATCTGGTGATTCCCCGGATGATTGCTTGTTGTACTATGCTGCCTATTCTGACCATTCTCTCTCTGATTACGGGGATGGCAGGCGGATTGCTTATTGCAACTACCGTTTATAATCTTTCAGATACGGTCTTTTTAGACTCTGCCCAAAACTTTCTCCGATTATGGGATTTAGTCAGTGCAGTGATTAAAGCGAGTGTTTTTGGGGCGTTAATTGCAATTATTGGGTGTAGCTGGGGCTTAACCACTACTGGTGGGGCAAAAGGCGTGGGACAATCGACAACTACAGCGGTTGTCACGGCATTATTAGCGATTTTTATTGCAAATTTCTTATTGTCTTGGCTGATGTTTCAAGGTTCAGGCAGTGCGTTTCAAGGAGTTTCATGAGATCATAGAAAGAATACGAGAAATGAGGTTGATTGATCATGGCATCGTCTGCTCCTAACCAACAAACGATTACGTTAGCTCCTGATTATCGCTTATCCCTGGCAATCTTTGCGCTCGGGCTGGCTTTTATTTTTATCGGAAATGCGCTGTTATTCGGTAGCAAAATTTTTTCAGTCATTATGCTAATTTTGGGGATTATTATTAGTTTGTTTTCATTTTTCTTGATGTTGCAAACAGTAATTATTCGCCTCACGTTTACAGAGACATCGCTTGATGTTTACCGTTCAGAAAAAAGAATTCGTCAATTTCCTTATGCCGATTGGTTAAATTGGAAGATTTTCTGGCAACCGGTACCTATTTTATTCTATTTTCGTGAAGTCAAAAGTATTCATTTTGTTCCAATTTTATATAATCCTAAACAGCTCAAGCAGTGTTTGGAAACAAAAGTGACGATCAAAAATTAATTGGTATGATTTGGTTTGAGTCGATCAATACTAGACAAGAGGTTAATCAGATTTGCGAGTCCTTACACCGATTCATGGTATTTGTGACCAATAAAATTAAAAAATAACGAAAATTAATTTATGCCAACCGAAGAATCTAATTCTCCCCAACCGATTGATCAAAATCGAAAAAATATTCATGAACGAGCTCTGTTGAGAACCAATCAACAGCAACCACTAGCAGCAGACTTAAATGCCGATTTAGAACAATTAAAAGCGCAAAAGGCGCAACTAAAGAAAGATATTGAAACGTTAGAAGCAAAGAAACAACAACACATTGCCGAGGAAACCGCTGCTGTCAAGCGCGCGATCGCGCAAATGGTGAAAGATGGCGTCAAGGAACTCGAAGAAAAACGCCAAAATTTGCAGCAATCGGTCGAACAATTAGAACGACGGCGCGATCGCGCGACTGAAGAAATGCGCACGACGTTTGCCGGGGTTTCTCAAGAATTAGCAGTACGAGTCCAAGGCTTTAAAGATTATCTCGTCGGCAGTTTACAGGATTTAGCGGTTGCTGCTGAACAACTGGATTTACCGAGCTTAGAAGAACCCGTTGCCGAAGAAAATCCGCTACCGGCTACACCGCCACCGGAACCGAAAAAGGCTTCCCCGCAATTTACTCAGCAAGAATGGGAACAAGAAGCGCGACAAATTCGGACCTTACTCGATCAATATCGTACCTTTCCCGACTATTATGGTCCCCCGTGGCAATTACGGCGGACATTTGAACCGATTCACGCCGATCGCACTCAGGAATGGTTTTTCACCCTAGCAGGGAGAGGGGCAATTCCCACCATGGGGAGTCGCTTACAGAATATTTTAGTGGCTTCTGCGATTATTGCTGTGTTGCGAGAGCTGTATGGAGAACAGTTGCGCACCCTGGTTTTAGCAGATTCCCCGGAACGATTGGGGGAATGGCGTCGTGGGCTACAAGATTGTTTAGGTATTTCTCGGAGCGATTTTGGACCCAATCGGGGAGTGGTCTTGTTTGAAAGTCCAGAATCACTGGTTCAGAGAGCGGATCGTATTGTCGAGGATGAAGATCTACCCTTGATTATTATTGACCAAAGTGAAAATGAAGTGGATCTTTCTTTACTGCAGTTTCCGCTATGGCTAGCGTTTGCCAAAGATTTTCAAGATTCGCCGAGTTATGACTTTTGATCTTTGAGAGAAAACTGGGTGAGGAAGCGACAGAGGGAAAGGACAAAGGGATTGAAGCAGTTCCTTTATCCTTTTTCCCGAATCAAGCTTTTCCCCGGGCTCGTTGTCCTTTTTTAAGTGGAAAGAATCTGGTCATCAAGGGAGAAATCAATCTCGGCTTCGTGACGATTTTGAACGAGATAATCTTTTTCAAAAGATTCTTTTAAACCGCTAATTAAATCGTATTGCGGTTGCCAATCTAAATCCATTTTTGCCTTACTAATATCGGCAAAAAAGTGTTGTGTTCGTAAGGGAAAGGCTTTCTTTTTACCAAAGTCAAAATCCTTAGGATTATAGTGAACTAACTTTAAATGATCGGGAGATTTTCCAATCGCTTTTGCACAAGCACGAGCAATCCCATTAAAAGTAACATAACGTTCACCTGAAATATTATAAACTTGTGCCAAGGCTTTTTTATTCCCTAAAATTGATGCCATGGCATAGGCTAAGTCTTGGACATGACCCAGTTGAGTCATATGTTCGCCATGACCGGGAATCGGAATTGCGCGATCGCGCACAATGCGGTCAAAAAACCACGCTTCCAAATCATTATAATTCCCTGCCCCATATATATAAACCGGGCGCACAGAGGTCCAAGGAACCCCCATTTCACTTAAATAGGTTTCTGTATCATGTTTTCCTTTGTGGCGACTTTTCGGATCAATCGCATCCGCTTCATAGTGAGGCATTTGATCCGACTTTAAATAAACTCCAGCTGAACTCACATAAACAAAATGTTCAATTTGATCCTTAAATAACTCTACTAAGGGTTGTGTATCACTTAATTCTCTTCCATTATTATCAAAAAT
>CAZBPR010000101.1:0-11488 GCA_964493825.1 uncultured Dactylococcopsis sp. | reverse complement strand
CTTAGAAATCACTAAAACCAGCGTCGTCGAAAGTCGATCGCGCACTTGTTCTAACAGATGATCCATCCCTGCGGGATCGGTATTATCAATAAAATGGAGATTGAGAGGGGCATCTAATGGTGCGAGGGCTTGGGCAACAAACTGCGGTCCCAACGCTGACCCGCCAATACCAATGGAAATGATGTCCGTAAAGCGCGTTTCTTGTGGGGGATGAATATAACCGCTGTGAACCTGTGCTGCAAACGTTTTCACCTGTTCTAGTGTATTGGTGATTTCTGCTTTGAGTTCGGCATTGGGGGCCAGATCCGGGTAACGTAACCAATAGTGACCGACCATGCGGTCTTCATCGGGATTCGCGATCGCGCCGGCTTCTAAATCGGCCATATCCTGAAACGCTTTTTGAAATTTCGGTTGCATTTCTTCCACAATCTGATCGGAAAAGCGCATCCGACTAATATCCAGATAAAAGTTTAAGTCTGGGTCATAATAGAGCCAGTCTTGATAGCGTTGCCAAAGTTGGACGTTATCCATAATTCCTCTTCTATATTCGTTCTCTCACAATCGTTAGTTTAGGACAATACCTATGCCAACTGATAACGCTGTTTTTCCACGGCTGGTAAGCTGGAAACACCCGTTGTCCAAATGCCAGTTTTCAAAGGTTCAATAAAAATTGGATCCACCCCTTCTTCAGCTAGGGTTTCCGTCCAAGTTTCATAGTCATACTCGACGCGCTGAATATGAAGATTAACTGTGTTTCCAGATAAGTCGAGGAGGGCGTAATGAACCGCTGGATCGCCATCATGATCCGGTTTTCCCACAACGCCACAGTTCACAGCAAAGCGTCCCTCTTCAAATTGACGCACCCAGGGTAAGCCCGAGTGAGTACAAATGAAGCCTACTGCATTGTACTCATCTAACCACTGTTTCAATTGTTCATCATCTAATTGCGATTCGTAGAGAAACTCGTTAGTTTGGTTGGGACTGCCATGACAGAGTAGAATTCTTCCCACAGGGGTGTTAACAATGGCTGTATCTGCCCATTCTCCCATCCACTGTTGATTATCTGCGCTTAAATCTTGTAAGGCATATTCAAAGGCTAAACAACTCAGACGTTCATCTTCAGGAGAGGCATAACCACACCCGCAAGTCGTGAGTCCTGCTGCTGCTTGTTGTTCATGGTTTCCGGCAATATAAATATCACAATGGTGTCGAATCAGCTTTAAAGCCTCATCACTATGTCCGCAGCAGCCTACCGCATCTCCAAGAAACATCAAGCTATCACAACCATTGGCTTTTGCATCATTGAGACAAGCTTCAAAGGCGAGGATATTGCCATAAATCCCCCCAAAAGCAGCAATTTTTTGCGTGTTTGCGCGATCGTATTCTGCTGGTTTCATCCGCAAGTTGATTGTGTGTTGTTCGGTTTCAATCCTACTTTGCCCTGAATCTGAAATTCTGATTGCTGTACACTTTATTCCGAAAATTTCGCAGTCAATAACCGTTCGATGTCTTAAAGAAAAGGAGATATTTTGGGAAAGGTTATGTCTGAATTATCTTCTTGCATGGCTTGATTGTCTGTATTGAATTCACTCATTGAATCCCGCGATCAATCTTAAAAATCCCAGTTGCTCAATTCAATTCTCTATAAATTTGATTGAACGAGTCTTGATCAAAGTGTTTTGTCGGCTGATCTAAGACTAATTTGCCTTGATGTAAGCCTAAAATTCGATCACTGTACACTTTCGCCAGTTCCACTTGATGTAAATTACAAATAACGGTTAATCCTTCTTCCTCACACAGCGATCGCAGCAAAGATAAAACTGTATGGGCAGTTTGCGGATCAAGACTGGCGACGGGTTCATCAGCTAAAATTAAAGTTGCCCGTTGGGTTAACGCCCTGGCAATTGACACACGCTGTTGTTGCCCTCCCGAAAGTTGATCCGCTCGTTGAAACGCCACATCCAGCAAATTCACTCGTTCTAATGCGACTAAGGCCTCTTCTAATAACGGTTGCGGAAATTGTCCCAACCAACACCGCCACAGGGGAAGTTCTTGTAGCCGTCCGCCCAGACAATTTTCAAGGGCGCTGCGCCTGCGGACTAAATTAAATTGTTGCGCGATCGCAGCAATGTGACGGCGGGCTTGTTGTAATTCTTGACGAGAACAACGGGTTAACCCGATTCCTTGAAACCAAATCTCTCCCTCATTCGGACGCAATAACTGGAGAATACAGCGCATGAGCGTTGTTTTTCCCGCACCGCTCACTCCTAAAATTGCTGTAAAACTCCCGCGAGGAACATCAAAACTAACCTTTTCTAAAGCGGACACGCTGGAGGAATATTGCTTACTCAGTTGTTTAACGCTCAACATAGCTTTATAAAACGTTCATAAATGATGCTGATTCCCATAACACGTAGTTGTTAGTGAGAGTAAATTCACCCTTCTAATTTAATTTTTGCCGTAAATACGCACTCCCAGCATCGATGACCGTCACCATCGCTAAAATCAGCAGTAAAATCGTTGCTAACCGCCCAAAATCCAGTAATTTTAAGCTCACAAGTAACTCGTAGCCAATACCGCCTGCACCAACAATGCCTAAAATGACCGAAGAGCGAACATTAAACTCCCAGAGATACAACGTAATGCCCACTAACCCTGGTAATGCCTCTGGCAAGACGGCAAAGGCAAAGGTTCGTAACCGATCACTGCCGGTGACTTCAATCGCTTCAATCGGTTCATTGGGAATAGTTTCCAACACTTCCGCGTACAGTTTCGCCATCGAACCGGTTGTATGAAAAGCAACGCCTAAGACGCCCGCAAAAGGACCTAAGCCAACAACTGAGACAAAAAAGAGGGCAAAAATCGCTGTATCAATGCCTCGCAATAAGTTCAGCAGTCCCCTTAGTATAGGGGCTAACCAAGGGATTAAGGTCAAGTTACGAGCAACAATTAAGGCTAAGGGAAGAGCAATCATTACAGCAGTTCCTGTCCCGACAATGGCAATGGCAAGGGTTTCCCAAGTTGCAAAAAGAAAGGTCGGCAACTCAGAAAAATCAGGGGGAAAAAAGCGTCCCAACCATTCATTCAAACGGGGTAATCCTTCCCATAACACTTGGGGAGAGACTTCCGCTGTGCGCAAACTAGCGATGAAAATACTGATCGCAATGAATCCCCAAAACCCTTGTTTCAGCAGTTTTCTTAAGCTTCTATGCCGACGTTGTTCAGCAGCCAGCAAGGTCGATAAATCACTGCGATGAACGCGATGTTGGGTCATTTCAACTTACCAACCAACTGCCCAGCCTCTTGAATCGGTTGATAGTTGCTGCCATCAGAAGCAACAAAGCCAGTATAGTTTGGGGGCAGTAGAGTTTCTGCTTCTTCTGTAGACAGATCAACCAGCGCCGACTGTAACCCTTGCTTAACTTCTTCTGATAAGCCGCCCCGAACTGCAATAGGATCATTGGGCAGGGGATCCGACTGCCAGATAATTTTAATTTGGTTGCGATCAATTCTTCCGGTACTGGCAAGAACGTCTAAATTACGATTATAGTCAGAAGCAATATCCACTTGTTCACTAATCACTGCAATGGCTTGGGCAGCGTGAGAAGCGCCTTCGTTATAGTCAAATATTGCTTGATGATTCACCCCTCGCCTCTCAAATTCGGCAGTAGGGACTAACCAACCGGAAGTGGACCCCACGTCCGCTAAACTGAGTTTGAGTGTCTCTCCCGTTTGGCTTTGTGCAATGGCTTCGTCTAAAGTATCAAAAGGAGCATCGGCGCGAGCCAGTAGTACGGAATAGTAAATGGGATCGCCGTTATATTTAACAGTTGCAATCGCCCTAATTTCAGGGGAATGATGATGGGCGAGAACATATCCCCAAGGTCCCAGCCAGGCGACATCTAGTGTTCCGGAACGTAATGCCTCCGAAATTCCCACCCAGTCTTCCGTGACCGTTACATCTGCCTTGGCATCGACCGCTGCTGCCATTTTTTCAAATAGGGGATTAAATTGGTCTCGGGTTTCTCCCGGCGTGGGAAAATAAGGACCAACACCAAATTTGATTGTTGGTTGTTGTCCGTCGCCACTATTGCCATTGGGTGTACAAGCCATAATAACTAGGGCACTCAAAACACCGAAAAAGATGTGTTTTAACCCGTTTCTTTTATTCATCATTCGTCTTGGTAGTATTTTTAAATTGCAAGAGACAGCAGCCCAAATTAAACCCTTGTTCTCGAAATTGCGCGACGTCGGGTGCAAGCTCGTATAAAACGCCTTTTCCCACGCGTTTTGCTGTTACTAAGCCCTCATTTCGTAAAATTTTGAGATGATGAGACAGTAAACTCTGTTCAATGGGAATCAGCGTATTGATTTCTCCCACAGACCGGGGTTGTTCTCGTAGCAGCTGTAAGACGTGAAAGCGGGTTTCATCGGCTAAAGCTTTTAAGCGACGGACGCAATACTCCGAAGAAGGAAAGGAAGCAGACATAATGCGGAGCTCAATTAAAACTTAATTCATATAAAATTTTATTCATATTAACATGAGTGAGTAAGAGGAAAAGACAATTGAGAAAAATACCTTAAAATTGAAGCACCGCAGACCGTTGATGTCTCAACTTAACGAGTGACTATGCCCTTACTGATTTTGGTTGCTGAGGATGACCCCGGAATTCGACTTGCCGTACAAGACTATTTAGAACTATTAGGTTATAGTGTGGTCACTGCCAGAAACGGTGATGAGGCCTTACGACAACTGGACACTTATCATCCTCATCTCATTGTTGCCGATATCAAAATGCCGAAGAAAGATGGGTTTGAACTGATTCGTACAGTTCGCCAACGCCCAAAATTCCGCCTCTTACCGGTGATTTTTTTGACGCAACGCGGTACAACCGCTGACCGGATTCAGGGCTATCAAGCCGGTTGCGATGTTTATTTACCCAAACCCTTTGAAATGGAAGAATTGGGAGCAGTAATTCGGAATTTGTTAGCGCGATCGCAGATGACACAATCTGAACAAGCTTTTAGTACACAAGGGAATGGGATATCTTCTTCTGATCATGAAAAAGAACCAGACTATCATTTTACCCAACGCGAAACGGATGTGTTAGAACTTTTGACGCAAGGATTATCAAATACTGAAATGGGACAACGGTTACATCTCAGCCCCCGAACTGTGGAAAAATATGTCAGTAGTCTTTTGCGCAAAACTGAAACGAATAATCGTGCGGAATTAGTCAGTTTTGCCCTGAAACATCATCTGCTCTCCTAATGACTGAATCTCTAATCTATCCTTATTCTTCACGACAAAAAGGAACGCTCATTAAACGGTATAAACGCTTTCTTGCTGATATTGAACTGGCATCCGGAGCAGTGATTACCGCCCATTGTCCCAATACAGGTCCGATGACAGGGGTGTGTACCCCCGGTAGTCCGGTCCTTGTTTCTTATAGTGATAATCCGAAGCGAAAACATGCTTATACCTGGGAGGCAATTGAAGTCAACGATACCGTTCCGACCTGGGTAGGGATCAATACCAGTTTACCGAATCGGGTCATTAAATATGCCTTAGAGCATCATCTGTTGCCGGATCTAGCCCATCGTTATCAAACCGTACGTCCAGAAGTGCGCTATGGGCAAGACAACAAAAGTCGGATTGATTTTCTGCTAACAGGTCAAGAAGAAGCCCCCATTTATTTAGAAGTGAAAAATGTCACTTGGGCAAAAGAAACCCAGGCGTTGTTTCCGGATACGGTCACTACTCGCGGTCAAAAACATTTACGAGAATTAATGGCACTCCGGCCTGATGCTCACGCCGTTATGTTGTATTTTATTAATCGCGGAGATTGTACGTCTTTTAGTGCTGGTGAAACCGCTGATCCCAAATATGCTGAACTTTTAAAAGATGCGATCAAAAAAGGAGTGAAAGTTTTGCCCTATCGCTTTGAAAATACGATTGAGGGGATTAAATTTTTAGGAAAAGCTGAGATCATTAATCATTAGTTATTAGTTATCCTTCGACAAGCTCAGGAACATGGTTCTTAGTTCTTTATTACTCGTCAATGCTGAGGGAATATCTGGTTCAGAAATCAACCATTAAAAAATGGTAGAATCTGGCTACAGAAATTTTGAGAATTAACGATGTTTATAAAATCAATGGTTAAACGATTGCTTGCTTTGAGTTTAGTCGTCATGATTAGTGTTGTCGGCTTAGCAGGATGCAGTGGCGCTGATACGGGCTTAACTGGTAATTATCGCCAGGATACCCTAACTGTTTTGGAAACTTTACGGACAACTCTCGAAATTCCCGTTGATGACCCCAACAGACAAGACGTCCGCGAGAAAGCACGGGAGCAACTGAATGATTATGCAGCTCGGTATCGTCGTGATGAACAGGTGGCTGGACTGCGCTCTTTTACCACGATGCAAACGGCTCTCAATGCCTTAGCCAATTATTATACGTCTGCATACGCAACACGTCCGATTCCGCAAAAAGTGAAGGATCGGGTTTCCCAAGAGTTTGCGCAAGTGGAACGGGCTTTACGACGAGAAGAAACTTAAAATTGAGTATTTTCTGGGAAAGACTCGTTAAAATACTGTGCAGGGGGTTTGAGGAGATAGCTGATCAGCAAGGTTTACCTTGGTTATTGTTGAGGGAATTGCTTTTATGTTTAACTGGTTAAATTCCTTGAAGTCCCTGCATAGCCTATTCAAATACCTCATTTTGGCAGTTTTGACAACCAGTTTGCTTGTCGGAACTACTGGGGTTTTATCACCGGCTGCTGCAGCTCAAAGGAATAATTACTGTCGATTTGACGATCGCGCGATCGCGCAAAAAGACCAGCTTCGAGAACGCGTCTTTAAGGGCGATACGAACGCGCAAGAGGACTATCAAAGTTTAATTGAACGCCACGGCAAAGAATTGGCAGACTGTCGTCAGACAACTTGGCCGCAAACCCAAGCCATTTGGTTGAGAGTTTACCCCTGCGATACCCTACCGGGAAGAGTAGAGGAAATCTTAGACCATATTGTTGATTCGGGGTATAACGAAGTTTATTTAGAAGTTTTTTATAGCGGGCAGGTGCTGTTACCAGCCAGCGAGAACAATACCCCTTGGGATTCTGTTTTGCGTTCGCCTGAGGTGAAAGATAGAGATATCCTGGCAGAAGTGATTGAAAAAGGACATGAACGCAATCTCAAAGTTTATGCTTGGTTATTCAGCCTCAATTTTGGCTATGCCTATGCCCAACGCAGCGATCGCGAACAAGTTTTAGCCCGAAATGGGTATGGAGAGACTAATTTATCCAACGAGAGCGAAGATGCCAAAGCGTTTATTGATCCCTACAATGAGCAAGCCAGACGAGATTATCTGGAAATGTTGTCAGAGGTTTTAGAACGTCAACCAGATGGGGTTTTATTTGACTATATTCGCTATCCCCGCAGCACAGGAACGGCATCAGTTGTCACTGGTGTGAAAAAACTGTGGATCTATGGCGATGCTGCCTTTAATACCCTGTTAAATCGGGCTCTTAATGAGAAAGGTCGGTATTTAATTGAACAGTTTGTGAACAAGGGTTATATTACCCGCAGCGACGTTGCCAAAGTTGATCGGATGGCACCTGAGGGGACTCCGCCTTTATGGCAGGGACGAAAGGTGGAAGAAACAGAAGCCAAAATGAGTGTGGCGGCACGTCAAAATTTACTGCAGCAGCAATTATGGCACTTGAGTGTTGCCCATGCCGCCCAAGGAGTGATTGATTTTCTCTCCCTGGCCGTGGATCTCGTACAAGGTCAAAATATTCCGAGTGGTGCGGTCTTTTTCCCGGATGCCAATCGGGTGGTTGGAGAACAAGGCTTTGATTCTCGTTTACAGCCGTGGACCAGATTTAATAGCGTTGGACAATGGCATCCTATGTCTTACGCAGTGTGTGGTCGGGCTAGTTGTATTGTCGATTTGGTGCAACGAACGATGAGTGTTGCCGACTCTGAATTAGAAGTTGTCCCCGCTTTAGCAGGAACCTGGGGGAAAAACTATAAAGATCGTCCGCCGCTAGAAGTGCAAATGGAAGCAATCCGGCGAGAAGTGCCTCGGGTTGCTGGCGTGAGTCATTTTGCTTATTCTTGGCAATTTCCAGAGCGCGATCGCGATCGTAAATTCTGCTCTTTGGGAGATAATTGATCCTGTTTGCATTGCTATTGGTTTTCTCATGAAACGACCCATTGCGCTTTTTCTGGCTGGCTGGCTCACCGCTTGTAATCCCTCAGCTCAAGAGGACAAAGTGGGAGGAACGGTTGAGAATTGCCCGGATCCGCCAGAAGAACCGGTGTCTCTTGTTGCTCCTGACCAACAAGATATTCCCAACCCCTTTAATTTCTTGACCAAAGAAATTACAGCAAACGAAGATTGGATTCGCTTTCAAAGCGAGAACTATGATTTTGTCTATTGTCGTGGCAATGGCAAATGGACCGTACAACCGGGAAGCTATCAACCAACAGAAGAACCGGTGGTGGGAGAGGAATTTTATGAACGACTCGCCAATCCTCCCTATCAAAGCGTTGAGTTTCAGGGGAAAACCTATCAATATCGAACGCGCCTCGACCCCAATCCCTTTGCAGAAAACACACAGTACCAAGAAGCAGAGCGGGTTCTGTTTGAAATCCTACCGCCGGATCAAGACCAACCGGTAGTCCAGGAACTGTACACCCGAGAAGAGGTGAAAAATGCCAATTTGGGGTTTAGTTTAGCCTACCCGGAAGCTTTAAATGCAATGCCGTGGCGCGATCAGCTGCTGTGGTCAATTACCGCCCCGCAAGGAGAAGGTTTCACGGGTCTAGCGACGCTTTTTACGTATCATCCCGAGACAGAAGAAATTGCAATCATCCAACCCGAAGGGATCAAAGGGCAAATAATTAACGATCTTGTCTTTTCCGAACAAAATCCGGATCTGCTTTGGTTGACCACCCAAACCTCAGGTGAAGGGAACCCTTACTTACCTGGGATGGGTCTGGTTCGTTATAACGCTCAAAAGCAAACAGTGACCAGCTATCATGTCCGGAATAGTCCCTTGGTCGGCGCCATTCCCACGCAACTTTGGCTCGAAGAGGAAACGCTTTGGGTGGGAACTGGTAATGGTATTTGTCAAGTGCAATGGCAAACCGCTGATCATCCCAAGAGTTGGTCTTGCTGGCAGTATGCTGTCTTTGCTGAACCTTCCGACAACATTGCGCTCTACGCCACCTCCAGTGCCGAAACAGAAGCAACGACCTTAGAACCCACTGCACCCTTAGAAATTCTCTGGCAGAGTCCCCTCTTTGCTTCAGAACAACGCTATGAAGTTCGCTATGAAGAGGGATTTGTGATGACAGTAGAAGAGGGAAAAAACAGCTGGTCAGACAGCAATTGGGAGGTTCCTGCCTATTTTGCTCCCGTTGATTGGCCAGGGCGACAATGGCATTGGAGCGGCGATCGTTTTCAACGGGGCTTTGATGAAGTTGCTTTTAATTTTGTCGGTGGGGGTCCCACTGGGATTGGCACCACGTTTAATTATGCAGAAGGATTACCGGCAAATACTCATCATGCCCTGCGCGGAGATTTAACCCTCCTAGAACTTACAGATACACAAACGAAAGTTCGCCATTACTCAGGTTGGGTCGAAGCAGAGAACCTGTCTCCCTATGTCACAATTTTGCCAGTGGAATCGACTCAAAATCCACAGCCCAATCCTCTAGTGGAAAAGTAAGGCTTGCTACCACTAGTGCCCAGACTCCATGCTAAATTAAGCGCGATCTTTATCGAAATATAAACTATGGCGCGTACCTTTGTTGGCAAGCTGAAAACCCTCTGGCGTTATCCGGTCAAGTCGATGCAAGGAGAGGCGTTAGAAGCATCCGAGATTGGAACACAAGGGGTATTAGGCGATCGCGCTTATGCGCTTTGGGATGTAGCAACCGATCGCGTTGCTAGTGCGAAGAATCCCAAGAAATGGGCAGCACTACTCAATTGTCATGCCAAATTTGCGCAAATGCCAGAACCCAATCAACCCATGCCTCCGGTTGACATTTCCCTCAGCAATGGACTTCACCTCACCAGCGAACAACCGGATCTCAATACTCACCTTTCTGAGTGGGTGGGTCGTGAAGTGGAGTTTCTCACTGCCGCACCGGAAACCCCTACTCTCGATCAATATTGGCCTGATGTGGCAGGGACGGCTCATCGCGATACGGTTACTCAACTGTTGATGCGGCCAGGGACCTTCTTTGATTCTTGTCCAATTCACGCTTTAACCACAGCCACTCTGAGTGCACTGGAAAATCTTTATCCCACCGGAAATTTTGCACCGCGACGCTTTCGTCCCAATTTACTGATTGAAACCGAATCTCATTCCACAGGATTTGTTGAAAATGATTGGGTAGGTCAAATGATTACCATCGGCGAAGCGGTGACACTTCAAGTGGATACGGTTTGTCCCCGTTGTGTTGTCACCACTTTGGCACAGGGGGAATTACCGCAAGATTTAGACATTTTGAAAACAACAGCTCAACACAACAATGTGATTGCTGGCATTCGTTTATCAGTCAAGCAAGGCGGAACCATTCGCATTGGCGATCGGGTTTGGGTGGAAGCCGGGACCGATTAAGATCTTGAACGGGTTGAGTATTTCTCTTTGCTCCCTGTGTCGAAATTCACGAAAAAAAACCAGCCACGAGGGCTGGCTTGTCTAGCTTGCTGCGTTGGGAGGAGAAAACCTAAGTTGCACCAAGACCGCCTGACGCTGCTGTTCGTCTCAGTTCAGGAGATGGGACAATTTGGTTCTACTACAAGTAGTCTAACAATCATCGTAAAGTTTTGCAAATTTTTTTTACAATTCCTGGAAAAGAGTAGCGAAAATTACGAAATTGTGCTTTAATCATCCACCAATTAGCCCTTGATTGGGTAAGAAGCGGGGAGTTGAATCCAGATTTATTAACCTGCTGACTGGTTTAGGGCTGAGCGCATGATCTCGACGGGAACAGACTGTTGTATCCACAGTTCGAGGGCGGCTGCTCCTTGCTGAATCAGCATTTCTAAGCCATCGAAAATGACTGCACTACTAGTATCTTGTGCCAGTTGCAAAAAGCGCGTCGGTCGTGGGGTATAAATCAAATCATACGCGATCGCGCCTGGGGGAAGTTCCCTTAAAACCGCTGCTTCTACCGGGGAGGTCTCACTATGAGGAGACATTCCCACAGGCGTTGTATTGACTAAAAGCTGGGTTTGCGAAACTAAACGAGGTAAGTCTTCCCAAAGATAGATTTTCAAGTCGGCAGATAGCCCTGTCTTGTCCCAACTGGCTTGAAATTGTTCTAATTTTTCTAAACTGCGTCCCACAACAGCAATTTTGGGACAGCCTAATTTGGCACAACCGACAATCACCGCTCGCGCTGCACCGCCATTCCCGAGAATGACTGGGGTCATTTCTGACCAATTCTGATCCAAAGCTTGCAAAGG
>CAZBPR010000100.1:0-11692 GCA_964493825.1 uncultured Dactylococcopsis sp. | reverse complement strand
TAGAATTCATTCTGATTGATTAGAAAAATGATTGGCAAATATTGTCTTTCAATCCCAAAAAAGTATAGTGATGCCTATAGTATTGTACCTGTTAATTTTTCCCTGTCTTACCCGCAAATTTGTCCCTTTTTTTCCTCTAGCTAACCCTGTAGTAAGCGCAGGAAACTTGAAGAAACGTTGCTGATGACTGAAATTACGATTGCTTGGATTGCTTTATCTTTCTTTATTGGGTTCGTGATTTATCTCGTTCCCAGATTATCACGTTGGCTAGCAGCAGGAGTTGCTTTAGCATCAACTGTTTATGCAGCATTGTTATTCCTCGAACCGTCGCCGCTGGTCATTCAGTTACTAGACAGTTTCGGCGTTACCTTAATTGCCGATCAACTAAGTAGCTTTTTCATTCTCACCAATGCCATTGTTACCCTTGCCGTCATTTTTTACTGTTGGCCCAGTGAGAAATCGGCGTTCTTTTTTATGCAGTTGGTGATTCTGCATGGCAGCGTCAATGCGACGTTTATTTGTGCTGATTTTATCAGTCTCTATGTTGCCTTAGAGGTCATCAGCATTGCTGCCTTTTTGTTGATTGCCTATCCCCGCAGCGATCGCGCCGTTTGGGTGGGCTTACGCTATCTCTTTGTCAGTAATACCGCCATGCTGTTTTATTTGGTGGGGGCAGTACTGGTTTATCAAGTCCATCAGTCCTTTAGTTTTGCCGGTTTGGAGGGATCGCCGCCCGACGCGATCGCGCTGATTTTTCTCGGGCTTTTGGTCAAAGGGGGGATTTTTGTCTCCGGCTTATGGTTACCCCTGACGCATTCGGAATCGGAAACGCCCGTCTCCGCGATGCTGTCAGGAGTCGTGGTCAAAGCGGGGGTATTTCCACTGGTGCGCTGTGCGCTGATGATTGAGGAACTCGATCCCATTGTCCGTTTTTTCGGCGTTGGCACTGCCCTTCTCGGGGTTGGTTATGCCGTTTTTGAGAAAGATAGCAAACGGATGCTTGCCTTTCATACCATTTCTCAGTTGGGTTTTGTCCTGGCTGCCCCTGCAGTGGGCGGGTTTTATGCCCTCACACATGGGTTAGTGAAGTCCGCTTTGTTTTTAATTGCGGGGCGTTTGCCGAGTCGAAACTTTAAAGCCTTACAGCAGCAGCCGATTCGCACTGAGATTTGGATTGCCTTGGTGATTGCCAGTTTCTCTATCTCTGGCTTTCCTTTACTTTCTGGATTTGGGGCGAAGGTTTTAACCAGCAAAAATTTCTTACCCTGGCAAGTCATTGGTATGAATATTGCTGCTTTAGGCACGGCAATTTCCTTTGCCAAATTCATCTTCTTACCCCATCAACCGACATCCGAAACAAGCAACTTAAAATGGGGATTTTGGTCAGCAATGGTGATTTTACTGGGTGGGCTAGTGGCAGCCAATGTTTTTTATTACGAAGCGTATACGATCAAAAATATTATTAAACCCCTCCTGACCATTGTTCTCGGTTGGCTAGCCTATCTTTTTCTCTTTAAAAAATCAACGATTAAATTGTCCCATAAAATTGAGGCATTTGATCATCTAATTGGAATCATGGCTTTGATGTTAATTTTACTATTTTGGAGCTTATGGACGCGATCGCCTATTTTAATATAATTCTGCGTTTAGCGATTTGGTTTTTACTCACTGCCGATTTTAGTTTCGCCAATATTATGATCGGAATCGCGATCGCGGTGTTACTACCCTGTCGCTGGACTTCGCCAGAACCGATAAAAGAATGGTTGCGGGTATTGTGGGAAATTGTAATTGCGATTCCTCAAGCTTATTTTGAAGCCATTCAAATCATGTTATTCCCCCATGACGAAGAAGAAATTGTTAGAGAAAGAGTCAAACCCCAACGCACCCCCGGACTGATTTTTCTAGACATTTTTTTAATTACTTTTACGCCCAAAACCATCGTTTTGAAATATCATCAACGCGGCTGGTATGAAGTTCATCGGATTCGACGAAAACGTCTTCGTTAACTCCCATCAAAGGGTAATTATAAATAACAAATGACCAATGACAGAAGACAAAGGACTAATCAAAAATGGATTCAATTTTAATTGCGATGATCTTAGCTTTACTGATTCCCATTTATGAAGCTTGCCAGGATCAAGATATCTGGCAAAAAATGCTTGCCTTCGCCAGCATTGCCACCAAAACCTCCATTATGATTTTATTTGTTTCCGTTTTGCGCGATGACTGGTCGATTGGCGTTGTTGCCGTCATTATCCTCAGTGTTGGTAACGCCGGGTTAATGCTACTTGCCCATTTAATCAAACGGTTAAACACAATATGATAGATTTCTTGAGTTATTCCCTAATTTTGATCGGTATTGTCTTTTGGTTTTGGGGAACCTTCCCCCTGATTGGCAATCGTTCTGTTTTATTTAAACTGCACAGTCTCTCTGTTGCTGATACCTTGGGGTCAATGAGTATTATCATCGGCTTACTCCTCAAAATCCCCGGCGAATGGCCTCTGTTACTCCTAGCTATTATTTCCTTGGCAATTTGGAATACAGTACTGGGTTATGTTTTAGCGTACTGTTCAAGTGATGAGGGCAATCAAGATGGATAATTATATTTACATCATTGTCGCGTTACTCCCGTTAGCTGCCTTGACATTAGTCTTGCAAGTTAATCCTTATCAAGCTTTGGTCATACGCGCAATTTTAGGGGCAGTAGCCGCTTTGGTTTATGCGGTGTTAGGGGCGGCGGATGTGGCGTTAACCGAAGCATTAGTGGGAACAATGTTGGCGATTACGCTGTATGTCGTAGCAGTCCGTTCTTCTCTAGTCATGCGCCTCGGAATTTTACAAACTGAGGGGGAAACCGAGGATTATTTAGCAGAACTCATTGCCAAAATGAGAAAGGTCATCCATCGCTATCATCTGCGTTTAGAAATTGTTGAGTATCCCCATCTAGAAGCGTTAGAAACCGCCTTACAGGAAAAAGAAGTTCACGCGACTTGTACCACTCGTCAACAGGAAGAAAGTCGGTATCAGCATCGAACCGCAGTTCTCAATATGAAGCAAACTTATTATACGGCGGTGCGGGTGCGTCGCCTCTTTGAAATCATACAAGAAGAATTGGTCTTTCCAGATACAACTGTCACCTATATCCCTGTTGTCAACGAAGAGGAGAAGCACTAATGAAATGGGTTTATGCTGTCGCGGGATTCGCGATCTTTATCAAGATGCTGGTGATGCCTAATCCAGCAGCAGAATGGGAAGAAATGGCAATTGTCGAATCGATTGTTGCCGAAAGTGGGGTCTCGAATACCGTGTCTGGGATTATTTTTAGAAATCGGCTTTATGACACAATTTTTGAAGTTGTGGTGTTCACCATCGCGATTTTAGGAGCACGTTTTCTCCTCGCCAATGAACAGCCCACGGAAACCGTTGATCAATTTAACGATCACCCCTCAGTTGTCTTAGCCCGTCTCGGTGCCACCATTGCTGCTTTAGTGAGTATTGAACTGGCAATTCGCGGTCATCTCAGCCCGGGTGGGGGATTTGCGGCCGGAGTGGCTGGCGGAACGGCAATTGGTCTAGTTGCAATTACTTCCAATTCTCAGTGGATGGAAGCCATTTATCAACAATGGCGCGCGGCAACCTTGGAAAAGGTCTCAGTGCTGATTTTTATTGGATTAGCCGTCCTCACCTTAGTGGGTTGGGAACTCCCGCAAGGAGAAGTGGGAATGCTTTTGAGTGGGGGCGTTGTTCCTTTACTCAATATCTTGGTTGCCTTGAAAGTGGCACTCGGTTCTTGGGCTGTTGTTTTACTGTTTATTCGTTACCGGGGTTTGCTCTAACAAAAAAGTATCATCATAAAAGTTGAGAATTAACCATGAGTCAAAATAGAGTTTGGGGGTAGGATATGCAAGTCAGAGAGGATAGAGGGGACGATGATTCCTCAACGAAGTACCACTACTCCGACGCAGGTGAACTGCTTCGGCTTGAGGATTTTGATCGCGACGGTCAACTGACACTGACGGTTGACTACCGGTACGACGAACGGGGTAATAACGTGGAGCGAATAATTCGGAATGCCCAGGGTAAGCTGGTCAGGAGACTGGAGTTCGATTTCGACGCCGAGGGGAACGAGGTTGTGCATCGGGAGTTCAATGATAAGAACGTCCTTCAGTTCACTCAACGGGTATGACGGAAGCCAGAACAAAAGCTTGCACGTTAAAGACAAAGCCCACAAACAAAGCGCGATTCAGATAAGAAAGTGATAGAATCCGAGTCATAGAAAGACATTCGATTCTAAATGCTTGGGGTTCCCATTATGGCAGTCATAGCAGTTGGCGCTAAGGCGATTGGACACAAAAGAGAACTGTTTACTCCCTTCAGGATTTCTGTCTGTGATCGCGCACTTTCTTTACAGGAATTACTAGCAGAAATTGTCACCCAAGAAGTTTTCGCCTTTTCCGAAAGACAAACCCAACAGCAACTGCGCCAAGTGTTAACAAAAGAGGGGATTGAAACGGGTCTGGTTCAGGGCAAGATTAGCTCAGGGGAAAGAGAATTTCCGGCTGTTGAAGTGAATGTGCAAGACGCGATCGCGCAGGCAATGCAAGGGTTTAGAGATGGACTTTATTATGTTTTTATTGATGATATTCAATACGAAAACTTAGACACTCCAGTTGCGCTTAAGCCTGAGAGTCAGATGCTGTTTCTGCGATTGGTTCCTTTAGTGGGAGGATAGCCCATGCGATCAGAACAAGCGAATAAAATTCTTGCTGGATATGCCACCAACCCAGAGGCGTGGCTGGAAAATAAACGTCCCAACATCCAAGCCTTACCCAACGCTTTACGCGCGATCGCGTTTGCCTTACTAGGGCGAGATGCTAAAGGGAAGTCCCTCAATTCCTATGAAATGGAACGTTGGCAAGAAATCCCTCAAACCATCCAACAATTGGGGCAATGTTCTCCTCAAGAACGTGGGCAAATCTGGCAAGCCCTTTTTCCCGCGATCGCGCCCGATGTAGAACAAGGTTGGCAACTTCATGACCGTTTACCCTATCGCCCCTATGGTCTCCCGTTTCGCATCGCTGAGACTCATCTAAAAAAGGATGCAGCACGGATCAGATGGATTCAAAATGTACTGATGCTTGTTCAACAGTATGAGCAACCAATCGCGTGGTATGCCCAGTGGAGTGCCTATCTCTATCCTCAGGAGGCGTTGGGGATTCTTTTGGCGGCTGCCATTGAGCGTCAAGATGAACAAAGTGAGGAAGTTTACGAAATTTTGAGAGTCTCGGCTGCAGGGGAACATCCCATCGGCAAAATGGGCACTCATGTGGTGAGGGCATTTTTAATCTGCGAGAGAGAAACTGCTTGGGAGTTGATCGAAAATTTATTGATCGCTGCCCAACGTCAGGAGGGATTACGACAAGTTATTTTGGAGAGCGTTGCTGAGGCGCATCCTTTAGCATTTCGTCGCCTGGTACAACTGATTCTCCGAGAAGACTTATTGCGCTTCAGTTCTGTGGTTGCAGCGGTTAATTGCTGGTTCCTTTTCAATTGGAAGGTTGAGCATAAAAAAACCATTCAACGCCTATTAGAAAACCTCACGGCAATTTGGTCAGAGGAGGAATCAATCTCTGAAATTCTGCAAGGCAACGATCCGCAGAAAATTTATCTTGCCCTGTGGTCAAAGGCATTCGATAATGTTTTGGATGCAGTTCCCCTTGCTGCTAACGTGTTATCACGAGCAGAAGTGGAAGTTCGCTTTGTTGGCGTTCTCCTCCTCTCTCAAATGTCTATTCCCGAAGTCGAACCTAATCTGATTTCAGCGTTGGGAGATGCAGATTTGCGAGTTGCTGCACAAGCCTACCTTGGTCTGAATAAGACAACTATCCCCAGGATCACATTTGGAGAAGTGAATCAAAGTCCTTCACCATCCCTGATTCAAGCCCTGAAAGCCTTTGCCGATCGCGTTCCCGCTACTCCCCCCAAAATTGCTCCCATCGTCTGGGAATGGATGATGCCCATGATGCAGCGCAATCATGTGGTTTACACCTTATGGCAGCTTTGCGAACCGCTAGAGATGCTACCTTACTGGCAAGACTTAGACACTTGGAGTCAGAGTCAGTTGGTGCAAGAAATTGCGAAAAACAATGCTTGGCAGCCAGAATTAGATGAAAAGCTGTGGGAATTGATCGGCACTCGCAACGCCCAAGTTCGCAGCGAAGCCCTAGCACTCCTCTCTCAATATTTTCTTGATGAAGTCTCCCTGGCAAAGGTAGAAAATCTATTTACCCGTAAATCCAGCGAAGTTCGGCGAGATGCGTTGCAATTTTTCCTCAAGCAAACTGATGAGATGGTGCTTGCAAGTACCGAACGACTCTTAAACAGCAGCAAAGGCTTACAACGTAGCGCAGGATTAGAATTAGCCTCTGAGATGATTGCTGCTCAGCGATCCGTGGCTGCTTACCAAACGCTGATTGAGACTTATCAACAGCAACGCCGTAAACTGACACAACGGGAAGTTGATTGGCTAGAGAAACTGTCAACCCTGGAAACTGCTGAAATTGCCTTAGAAACCGCAGCATCTTCTGTTCAGGAAACATGGAGTTTGGACAATGGTTTGGGGTTATTTCGCCCCGAAGATCGTTCCCCTGTGATTTCCCCGCAATTCCCCCAACAAGAGATTCAATTTTTCAGCGAAGCAGCAAAGTCTATTGTTCTTTCCTTAGATGAACGGATCCACAGCCACTGTCATACCCCTGTCAATCTCCAAGAAGATTGGGAGGAATTATTGGGCAATCTGCATTGGTTTCTAGAACCCTCTCCCCAACTCTCACAGGAAGAGAATCTGCAACGCTTTCCTTTAGCGGAAATTTGGCTGTCTTGGTGGCATGAGCGATCAGAGGATTTGCGCGATGAAGATGGGAATGAACTGTTGCGCTCGATTGCGATTTCTTCTACAGAGGATTTGCGCTGGGGATTCATTTTTGGCATGACTAAGCCTCCCCTTTGGGCGCGGAAGCTGAGAAACCAGTTTCAGCCACAGATTAAAGGACTCCGTTACGAACATCTCATTGTGCCGATCCTGTCTTGGCTTTTGTGGTTGGAACCGGATCAAATTGACCTGGACTTTCTTTTGGATGCCACCGAATATACCTTGGCTTCTATTCATCAACACTTTTTGGAAGAAGACATCAATCCTGAAGAGAAGGCAAATACTGATCTGGCTGAGGATAGCGAAAACCAATTGGGAGAAAGTTTTGGCAATCTCGTCAGCGCAGATGCTATGTCGATCATGCAAGCGCTGGGAGTGGATAATGTCAATAGCAAGGACACCTTTGACTGGAGAAGTTTCTCAGGGCTGACAGTTTGGCTTGATGTGTGCCGTTCCAAAATTCCGGTTGATTGCTGGTCGCCAGAGCAATATCAACGCTTATGGCAGTTACTGCGCTGGTATGATGAGCCAATAGGAACTGTTCCCAAGTTTTTGCCCAGCGATCGTTACAGTTGCCGTCTTCTTCCCCACTATAGCCGAGAGGGATTCCTCTGCCGTTCCCGTCCCAGTTTAGAAGAGATTTTGATTGCTTATACCAAGGGTACAGCGACGAAAGCTGATATCTATGATCGCGTAGTAGGACGAGAACAAGTGCCATCCTTCCGCCAGTTGTCCATTTTAACCCAACGATCGCGGGAGACAGAGGAATCAGAGGATGAAGCTGAAGCGGAATGGCATCTAGTCAAGCAGTATCCGTTTCTGAAAGAGATTGTTGATCACTGTCGCGATCGCGTTTTAGAAATTGAATGTCAACGGGGGGATTTGCCGACCATTGCAACGGAAGCCGCCTTAAGCCTGCAATCAGTACCAGGGATGGAGAACGTCCTTCGCATCTTACAAGCCTTTGGGGAAGAAACATTGGTGCGGGGCTGGCGTTACGACCAAACCAGTAAAGCCTCGGTATTAAGCCATTTACTCCGCGTCTCTTTTCCCACTTTTGAAGATACCCCGGAAGGCTTTGCCGAACGGGTACAGTCTGCAAACATTTCCGATCAGCGTTTCATTGAATTTGCCTTGTATTCTCCCCAGTGGTTGCGCTATGTCGAAGCAGCGATTCAAATTCCGAGTTTTGCGGAGGCGGTGTGGTGGTTTCATGCTCATACCAAAGATTCTCACTGGGAAGTAGAGACCTCGATTCGGGAAGGTTGGAAATCGCAAATCGCCGAATATACGCCTCTTTCTGCTCAAGATTTATTGGATGGGGCAGTGGATGTGGCTTGGTTCTGGCGGGTGTATCGCGCGATCGGAGCAAAAAACTGGCAATCTCTCGATAAAGCTGCCAAGTTTGCTTCTGGGGGGAAAGGACATACCCGCGCCCGTCTTTTTGCCGATGCCATGCTGGGGAAATTAGACCGATCAGAAGTAATCAAGCGCATTCAGGACAAACGCCATCAGGATTCGATGCGGGCGTTAGGATTGATTCCTTTAACTGATTCCCATCAAGAAACAGACCTCCTCGAACGCTATGAATTGTTGCAGGAAGTGGAAAGCAGCAGCAAGCAATTCGGTTCCCAACGTCGCGCTAGCGAGAAATTAGCAGTAAAAATCAGTTTGGAAAACCTGTCTTGTACCGCAGGATATGCCGACCCCCAACGCTTGGAATGGGCGATGGAAGCTTGTGCCATTGCCGATTTTGCCGAGGGCGGACTCAGCTACACAGAAGGGGAAGTCACGATTTCCCTCACCATTAATGAGACAGGCGCACCGATCCTTGCAGTTGTCAAAAAAGGCAAGCCTCAAAAAACCATTCCCGCAGCCTTGAAAAAGAACCCCGAAGTGGCAGCCCTTCAGAAACGCAAGCAGCAACTGACCAAACAATTGAGTCGGATGCGACAGTCTTTAGAACGAGCCATGTGTCGCAGCGATCGCTTTAGCAGTGTCGAACTGCAACAACTCTTGCATCATCCCACCTTGGCTCCCCTGTTGGAAATGCTCTTGTTTGTCGTTGAAATGCCAACAGGAGAAACAATCCTGGGCTATCCCACTCCACAGGGACTCCGTCGCTACGATGACTCGATTATTCCCATCCCTGATCCTGCCAACCTCTACATTGCCCATCCCTGCGATTTACTTGCTAGCCAAGAATGGACACAATGGCAACAGGAATGCTTTGATCACCAGCGCAAACAACCTTTCAAACAGATTTTCCGTGAACTCTACGTGCCGATCGCGACCGAACAAACCGAAGGAAAAGGCTCGCAACGCTATGCCGGACATCAGGTTAATCCCCGTCAGGCAAAAGCCTTGCTGGGGCAACGGGGCTGGGTGACCGGGAATTACTATGATGAGGATATTGATGCCCATCGCCATTTCTATGAAGAAGAATTGACCGCTATTGTGGAAATGGATTACGGGTGGACGACTGTCACGTCTGTAGAAGGGCTAACTCTCCAGACGGTTTATTTTTGCCAGCGTCGAGATGGCTGCGCAATCGCGCTGGATGAAGTTCCTCCCAGAATTTTCAGCGAAGTGATGCGAGACTTGGATTTAGTCGTCAGTGTTGCCCATCAAGGAGGGGTTGATCCTGAAGCCAGTGCTTCCACGATTGAGATGCGAATGGCTCTTTTGCACGAAACCAACCGCTTACTAAAACTGAATAATGTGAATCTACAAGGAAATTATGCCCTGATTCAGGGAGATTTAGGGGAATACTCCGTGCATTTGGGCAGTGGCGTTGTCCACCGTCAACCAGGGGGATCATTGTGTATTGTTTCTGTACAGGGGCAACATCGGGGTCGTTTATTTCTCCCCTTTGCTGATGACGATCCGAAAACTGCTGAAGTCATTGCCAAGGTTCTCCTCTTGGCGAAAGACCGAGAGATTAAAGATCCCACGATTCTCGAACAACTGCTTTAGGCAGACTCCCACCTGCGCGATCGACGGGGCTTAAACAATAAAATAAAAGCAAGTGTGTTAAACTGCTTACATTTCAATCACTTGACGTTGCTACTTCTCCGATGAAAGAAACCACTCCTTCTGCCATGCCTTCATGTTTTGAGAGATGGTGTCGTCGTTTCGAGGATGTCTTCTCTGACGTTAGCCGAAAAAAGGGAATTTAGAAACTATCTAGGAAGATTATTGGGGGAAAGTAAGCGAAAAAATCTCTCAGAGATGGCAAGAAATGCTGTGGGAGTGACTTACCACCGCTTATTTATTATTTGCCATTTTGATTTGTACATTGCTTATTTTTCCTAGTTCTGGGAGCAATCACATGAGGATCAACCTGATAGAGTTGCGCAGCTTTTGACATCTCTAACTTTAACAAATATTCTTCTCCTAAATTAGAAGAGTCTTTTAATTGCAAGGGTGTAATCTCTAAAACTTTGAGGATTTCTTTTGCCACTGCTCTGGCTAATAATGGTGGTACAGAGTTGCCAATTTGCCGAAAACCATGCCATTTTGTCACATGGAATCGAAACCAGTCGGGATAAGAATGTAACCGTGCTGCTTCTCGAACGGTAATACATCTAGTAAGATGAGGATGAATGGGACGAGGAGAGGTATAAGCCCCACGATTGCTTGCAGTTCCTGCTCTCAAAGTATTGCAAATACCATCCGGATCAAGCTTAAAAAAACGACTAACGGGCTCTGTTTTTCCAGGTAGAGTTTCGGCAAACCTGGCCATTGATTTTTCTGTATGTTGCGTCCTTAAACTGGCAGTTAATAAACTGGAATTATAAGTTCTAGGATAACTGTAATCATCTTTCTTTCTTCCATTTTGTCGCAACTGATTGCTATAATAACTGGGTTTCCCAAATTCTGCTTTTACAGTATCTTGTGTCAACAATTCAGGATAGTTTTCGATAATGGGTAAATCAATGAGCGCATCTTTAACAGTTGGGCTATCAGGTTGATGGCTATTTAATAAAGTCACTTTGCTTTTAGCAGCTAGGGTGATAGGAGTCGGATAATTTGGCAGTATTTGATCATGGCGACATCCTAATAAAAACAAACGCCTACGATTTTGAGGAACACCAAAATTAGCCGAATTTAAAACTTGATAGGGGAGTTGGACTTGATAACTATAAGGTGCGCTTTCCGATGCGCGGGAAACCCGCGCTCGGGTCGCACCTCTTTTTTGAAACTGTTCGATTAATTCGTTTAATAATTGCTGTGATTTGCCAGTTGCCATCCCCGTAACATTTTCCATAACAAAGTATTTGGGGTTTAATTCTAAAACCAATCTGAGAAAATGAAAAACTAAAGCATTTCTTTCATCTTCTAAAACTCGCTTTCCAATTAAAGAAAATCCTTGACAAGGGGGTCCTCCGCAAACCACATCAATGTCTTGATTTTGAATAGAAGAAGATTGTCTGATTGCTTCTCCTGTCAGTTGTCTCACATCTTGGCAAATCACTGACCAAAACGGAAAATTAAACTCGTGAGCAGCACAATGGATGGGATCAATGTCAACTGAAGCGAGGACATCAAACCCTGCTTGTTCAAAGCCTAAAGTCATCCCACCGACTCCCGCAAATAAGTCAACCGCAATTGGACGTTTTTGTGGAAACTTCTTCATCTGAAAAAGGTATCTCTCTTGTGATCTAAAAGTCATAGTTTAGCAAATCCTTCGCTCTACTGCTTTCCTCAAATAAGCTAAACCTCGCCATAAGTACGCCTGAGTCAGCCTGGGATTGTGT
>CAZBPR010000099.1:306-11908 GCA_964493825.1 uncultured Dactylococcopsis sp. | reverse complement strand
CAGGGAACCGGCTACCGGCTCCAAATTTAGCTTGATTTTCTTCAGCACTGAGTTCTGGAAGCCAGTAACGATGTGCTGCTGAAAACTGGGCGCGACGGTTAATTACACATTTCATAGTCAAGAGTCGCTAAGGATCTTTTGTAAAGTAATTTTAACATTTTGCGGGCAAGTCCTTGAAATTGCGTGATTTATTGGTTTGTCATTCGCGTTAAATGATTTTCATTGTGATATAAATCCGATAATCTATTACAGTGATGAGGATAGTAAGGGAGCAACGGCAAGGGAAAATCACAACGGAAACGCAAGTAACCAATAGCGAGTAACCATGATGTTCTGTCATATTCTCATCGGTTGTCCCAGTAGTGGCAAATCAACTTTTGCAAGAGCCATTCAGGATACCGATCCCAATTATCAGATTGTTTCTACAGACGCGATTCGAGGGGATTTATTTGGCGATTCGACCATTCAAGGGAATTGGTCAAGGATTGAAGCGGAAGTTTTTTCGCAAATAGAAACTCATCTCAGTGCCGGTTATCCCGTAATTTACGATGCGACCAATGCCAAACGTCCGTGGCGAATGGGATTATTGCAGCATCTCCATCAATATTCTGAGGTCGAGTGGTTCGGTTGGCATCTCAAAACGCCGCTCAAAACCTGTTTGCAATGGAATCGGAAGCGACAAAATCCCGTTCCCGAAGGAGTAATTCATCGGATGTTGGAAGCGTTAAAGATCTTTCCTCCCATCGCAGCGGAAGGGTTTGCCACGGTTTATGACTTGAATCCTAAGTTAAAAACCTCCTTGATTGAGCAATTTCAGTATAAGCAGTCGCAATTTTCCCGGACGGTTATCAATCGTCAAAATCGCACTCAGAACATCACGCGTCACGCCTATTCCCACTTATTAGACTTTGAGCGTTTAATGTATTTAATTCGCTTAGTGTTAACCTATCCGGGAATCGGAAATTTACAAAAAACGGATCCGGAAACGGTGAAAACTGTCATTGGGAAACGCCGGAAACAGTTCCCCACAGAAATTGATGAAATTTGTGCGTTTATGAGTCAAATCGCCGATCCCATTTATGCCGATCCCAGCGCGATCGCGCAAGACTTAAAATGGTTAGAAGAAAATGGAGTGATTGGTCCTACCGATCTCAGCCGTGAGCTCAAAATTACGCGGCACGAAAATTCAGAACAACCGACTCATAGTTATTCTGATTTAGAACCGTTTCAACGGCTGATCCAAACAATTCGCTTGATTATTCAAGAACCGTTTATTTGGAAGCGCGAGTTAGGGGGAACCTTAAATAGCTTAGTGGAACGGATGCGGGAAGAAAATCTTGTCACTGATAACTCTCGCGATCGCTTGCGCAAAGATATTGAAAAAGTTTTGAAACCTTATGGGATTCTCCCTGAGGTGCCGATGAAACGCGGATATTTTGCGGGAACTGCAGTTTTATCGCAACCGGATTTAATTAAAGTGTTTCAGCTATTGGCAACCCAAGTTCAACATTTCGATGATCCCATTGGCTTAGAGGTGTATGAGAAATTTGAACAGCGGATGAAAAGTGCGAAGTTAACTGACTCGGATCAGTACCCCGTGCGAGCCGTGCATCATCCCCATCCTATCAATCAGCCAATCCTGTCCGAGGCTTCCCTGGCAAAGAATACAGAGACAGTAGAAAGCGCGATCGCGCAAGGACAACTTTTAGAACTCGGTTATCTTACGAGTGGAGAAGTGTCTCATTCCGAAGTCGAAAAAACGTTTGATGCCTATCCCCTACAAATTGTTTTTCACAAAATTGATTGGTATTTGGGCTTTGAACATTACCAGGGGTCAAAAAAAGGGTTATTAGAGTTTGTACGGCTTAATCAGCTCTTTTTAAGGAAACCGCAAACTCAATACCGTTCCCGGAATGCTCAACACAAATCCCTCCAGCGTCTCCTTCGGCTTTATCAAGCCTCTGCTGGCATCTTTTTGGGGCATGACCCCAACCAGCAACAGCAATATCTTAGTCCTAAGGCATCCCAGCGCCAACCAGTCGAAGTCATGATGGAACTTTGGTGCAGTGATACAGCTTTCAAATTCATCAGCGAGGGCACTCCCCGCTTTCCCTGGCAACAAGTGAAAATGTCTCAACCGTTCAACCGCGACCTAATGCGGACAAACTGGTCTATATTCAGTCTCCGCAAAACGCCTGATCCCGAATTTTCTCATCGTTTTCGGGTTTATTTACCCCAGTGGTCACTGCAAGATCTCGATTTACACCGTTGGATCTTGGGCTTGGGTGGGGAAGCGAAAGTGGTTAAGCCAGATCAGTTGCGAGAAGAACTCCAACGGAAAGGACAAGCGATTATGCAAGCCATGACTGCCAATGAGTGAGAGGAAAAGGGGGTGAGAGAGAAAAATTATTTTAAGTTTGTTGTCAACCCCTTCGACTGAACCGATGCCCTCAATTGGCTTACTGCTTTTCAGAACCGGAAGGCATTGACACGAGAGTCGAAGGACAATCCTGAAACTCTCTCACCGCGACGACCTGTCAGCACGCGCTGAAAGAACTCTACCACCTGATTGTTATCGGGGACACCGAGGAACAAATTATGGGCATAACCAACGCCAGCAGCGTCAGTAAAATCAATATAAATGGCTCGCTGCGCTGTTAAACCCACTAAAGTGCTGCCTAAACGATCCGAATTGATCAGATTTGATGCTTTGAGTACACTATCGCTTTCGTTGATCGTGATGTAGATGCGTTTACCGGCTACTACCCGATCAATCCATTCCGGATGAGTGTTACTGTCCACGTCTGCTTGGTGGAAAATAATGTTGTCAAAGAGACGGGTTTCATTGCTGAATACGGGATCGCGCACAAAACTTTCCATCAAGAAATTTCCTTGGCTGTGGACTAACAGATTAATGCTGATGCGACACTGATTGAATTGAGCAGTTGCGCGATCGCGCAAATACCGTCCCAGCTTTTCCAATGCCCGATCAATGGCATTTGCTGAGGCTTTGGCTGCTTGTTGTGATCGACGGTACTCATTGGTCACAAAACCCCCTGGATTCGATGGCCAGGTAAAACAAATGACATTGACTTGATAGCGCTCTGAAATATCGCGACTCGCATTTAATACCTGCTCAAAGCTCTGATCAAAGCCGTGAATGTAAAAAACCCAACTCTGGGTCAGATTCCCAGCAGCAATTTCTGCGATCACTTTTTGAAACAGTTGCCGACTCGGTAGATTAGCATTGTTTTCATCACCCTGCCAGGTTGCCGGATCATCCTCCAGTAAATCTAAGCGCCAGCGCTCGCTTGCTAAATCATAAGTGGCTTCAGCAACCCGCAATTCATCAAGCCCTTCAATATTTGGCTTTTCACCAAATAATTGCTCATCTGAGGCATCCGGATTTAAACGCCGATTGGTCACTACAATAATCACAAACTTGCTCCTTGTACTGCATTCTGATTCGGCCTAACTCGCTACTTTTTTCCACGGGGCAAAGGCATTGCTTACCCCTTCTAAACAGGGAGCTAAACCCGGATAGTGACGGAGCAAAACATCCACCATCGAGCTGCGATCAATCCATTCCAGCCCCCATTGGGTATAGACTGCCGCTCGATAATCTTTGGTGAAAAACCGATCACTTTTCAGTCGCCGTGATGCCATTAAAATAAACACTCTAAACGCCGTATCACTAAAACCAAACCCAGAGGGGAGATCTTCGGCAAATAAACCGACCATCAAATCCACACTGTCGATATCATTTTGATAAACCTCTCGTAACTCGTCCGCCCAAACTTGGTTGCTGGTAATTTCATCAAAGGAGTTGACCCGATTTTTACCCAGTAATTCACGGAAACGATTATAGCGAGGAACCCCCCGCTCGCGATCGCGCAAGATATCAACCGCAGCCAGATCAAACACTTCTCCATTATCCCGCACTAAATGCTGTAAGAATCGAGGATAGTTGTGCAATGTAATTGCCCCCGGATAAGTAATGCCAAACGTATAAAACAAATCGTCCATACTCATGGCATCATTCAAAGCACGGGTCCGATTGCCCGAAATTTCAAAGAAATTCTTTTGCATTAAGAAACGGTTGTCCTCTAAGGAATAGAAGTCAACTTCATCCGGAATCAGGGGATGCATCCGATAAACCGAGACAAACTCTTCTGTGAGATAGTAAGGTGCCGCATGATGATCAGTCGATGAACCAATAATCCCACTGAGAGCTTCACTATCCCCGATGCGACCAATGAAATTTTTGAAGCGTCGCCCCAGAAGACCATACCAATTGGAATTGAGCGCTTTAACCGTAGCCGGATGAGGCAAAATCGCCGGCGTCCAATAAACCGTATGAATCTTAGCCATTAAAGCAGCATTAATCAAGCGGGCATGATCAAATAATTGCTGTTCTGTGAAATCCGGATACTTTTGTTTTAAATGATCACAAATTAAGTTATGTTCTTTTACAAAAAGCGTATGTAATAAAGTCAGTCCAATCCACCAATTGTCACTAAATCCAGTTAAATCAACACCGGTTTCAGGATCAAGAGGAAGCAAGCCATTCTCTTCAATCATTAACTTCCCATCGACATGGCTCCGAAGACGATTAACGGTTTCGGGATCACTGCCGTAAATTTGAGAGCCATCCCACCAGTGAGTCACTTCATTAATAAAAGTTGGTGGACTTGAATTGTCAGTAGCAAGACGAGATTTATCTTCTAAGGTCCGTTTAATCTGCAACGGTCGATCTTCTTCGGGCCAATCATCTCCTTCTGCGAGGGGAATATCAATTTTATTGTCCGGTTGGTTGCTACCATGAGACATCCAATCATGGTTTTCAAATTGAATCCAAGCTGCAGCCAATAAATTAACAATTGTCGCTGGCTTAAATTCTTCCCGGGTCATTAACCGTCGGCTAACAACACGGGGATTTGGTATCAACAAATTCTTTTCATCAGGATAAGTATCCGCTAAAGGGACATTGCGACCAAAGCGTGTGCCGGCCATTCCCATTTCGGGAGAGTCTAAATCGTTGTAGCTCCCATCATCCGTGCGAGCGATTAAATGACGATCACTATCAGGTGGCGAGGGCTTTGGTAGTTGATCGGGGTTAGGAAGCTGAGCCGTATCGTACAAATTATCGCGACGAAGGTTATTCCGAAACTCCCGTAGTTTGAGCAATGCGAATACTAATGGTTGGTTGTACCAAGGTTGCTTAGTCATAGCAATAGATGATCCCAGAACAAGGATGGTGGACTCGGTTGGTCAGGTAGATTTCAAAAAGTCAATGACGCTAACTCTTATATCGGAGATTGAGCTGGCTTGAGTTTACAAAATTAAACATATTCGATAGTTTTAATCTCAATTTACTTATTAAAAATTAAAGTTATACAAAAAGTTATAAATGAAACCCTCTCTAGGAAAAATCAGCTTCAGTTTCATAATAAAAATATTACAAAGTCCTCCTAGCAAATGAGCATAATTGTAATGATACTAAACATGAAATTTTACAAAGATGTAATGTGTTTTTGGAGATTGCTCAAGTAACATAATAGATAAAAAATTAAACTATAGTAGGTCTCAATTAGGTAAGGTCAAAAAAACTAAGTATAAAGACCCCTGAAAATTCAAGGCTGTAGTGTGCATTATTCGTCAAAAATTGCGATATCACTCTGATTTGTCAGTGAGTAAGTTAGCTGATTTTGCCTAATATTGATTGACTAAGTCAGCAATGGCTCAAATAAGAAAACATATTAATTCTAAATTCTGTAAGGGTTAGAACCTAATCGAGCGTTTGTAAAAAATTCGTGACCCGTTCTATTCAATTACCAAAAATATCAAGAAAATAAACGTGATGAACTTGATAAATAAACAGCGTGTAACCGGAGCAAATAATCAGTTTCCTGCCCTAGCCGCAGATTATGACTCTTGGCGCGCTAGAAAAAAGCAAGAATTGATTTGGCAAGAACGCATTTTACCCTCTGCTTATTCCTCATTGCCGCCGCTGGAAAAATTTGATTTCTTCGGTTTATTGTTTACTGTCATGCGCAAAAAAATGGAACGGCAATCGGATGAAGTTCCCAAGGGGTGGAAAAAAGCGATTCATGCTCGTGGATCAGTGGCAAAAGTTGAGTATATTCCTGCTTCTGATAGCCCTTTTACGGGCTTGTTTGCCGGAAAACCGGCTTGTGGCTTAATTCGTCTTTCTGTGACGCGCGATCCGACTAATGCCTCATTTGCCCCAGGATTAGCCCTGAAACTCTTGGTTGATGGTCAGCATTCAGAAAACTTTTCGGCGCTCGTTTCCCTCACTGGTCAGGGAAATAATCATAATATCCTGGCTAACGAATATTCCAACGTCGTACCTGTGGTGAATGAAATCGGTCCCAAAATTATCAACTTGATCTTTAGAAGAGTTTCGAGGCATCCCACCAAGATTGCGGTTGAAGATTTAGCCAAAATTGATCACGCTGGCCATCAGGTTGAGCACCCGATCTATCCCGAACAACTTTATTTAGTTCCGAATCGCGCGATCGGCTTTTCCGAAGCGCCGGGGAGAGACTTTCGGGAGGACTTAGCAACCCTGAAGCCAGATGTTTTGCTCTTTACCGTCCATGCCACACCACCGGAAGCCGTTGGCAATTCTGAACTAAATTCCCCTCAACTTCGACAACGTGCCCGCCCAATTGGGGAACTGTATTTACGTTCAAAGTTCGTTGCGTCTGCTTATGGGGATGAGCAATTATTCTTCCGACACCAACGCTTCAAGAATGAATAAACGGGATTGTCTGGTTTCGTTAATGTGCCCAACACTTGAGGAGTTTAGGATTTATGAGTCATAGCAACACAGTTCTCGATCCCATTCAGTTTCGCCACCTCACCGTTAAAAATCGGGTATTTCGCTCCAGTGTGACTGGTCGCTGGGATAATTACGACGGTTCTGGGAATCAAGCACGGGTCAATTGGGAAAATCAATTTGCGAAAGGCGGGGTGGGGGCGATTATTTCATCTTATGTTCCGGTTTCAATTGAAGGTCGCATTACCCCTCAGGTTTCGACCCTTCATGAAGATCGCTTAATTCCTTTTTGGCAAACCATTGGGGAAACGGTTCGCGATCGCGGTTGTAAATATATTATTCAGCTCAGTCACTCCGGTCGTCAGCGCGATATTGAAGGGATCGAAAATACCACCATTAATCCCCGTTCCAAAGCTATCCGTCCCAAGCCTGCCCCCAGTTCAACCGATCAAGACGATCAAATTAATGGTCTGCCTGCCAACCAAATGAGCCAAGAGAAGGTAACCGAGATTGTGCAGGAGTTTGCGGCAGCAGCATGGCGAGCCCAGGAAGCAAAGCTTGATGGCATCGAGTTGCATAGTTCTCACGGCTATCTCATTAACCAGTTCTTGAGTGCAGGTATTAATTGCCGCAAGGATAAATATGGTGGAGATCTCAAGGGTCGCTATCAGTTTCTTCATGAAATTGTGCGTGCCATTCGTGATGTCGTTGGCGATGAATTTCACCTCCAAGCTAAAATCAGCATTCGCGAATTCAATAATATTATTCCCCCTTGGGGTCATCCTGGAAATTGCTTTGAAGATAGCATCAAAATCTGCCAAATGCTCGAAGAAGATGGGGTTGATGCGATTCATGTTTCCCGAGGGAGTACGTTTCCCCATCCGCTTTTACCTTCGGGTCCCTTTCCTTTTGAAATGTTGCGATACACCTACGATACGATGATTTCGAGTGGTGGATTCGCCAGTTTTCGCAACTACATTCTTTTCCGCTACCGATTCCTACATCCGCTCTTTAGTCTCCTCTGGAATCGTCTTCCTAAAAAGGTGGAAAAGGACTATGTCCAGCCTTTTAATGGCACTCCCGTTGAACCGGAAGACCTTGAGCAATTTTTCCGGGAGCATATTTCTGCCAAGGAAATGAATGAACTCTTAGAGCGACATCAGGGGACAGTTCTGCGAGATGCTAAAGCCGTCAAAGCGGCGCTGAGGGAAATCCCCGTGATTACGACCGGCGGCTTTCAACAAGCTTCTTTTATCAATCAGGCGATTCAAGGCGAATTTACGGATGCGGTGAGTATGGCGCGAATGTTGGTCGCTAATCCAGACTTAGTTAACACCTACTTTCAAAACAATCGCGACCTTCCGGATCGACCCTGTACGTACTGTAACGAGTGCCTGGGTTCCTATTTAGAATTGCCGGTCGGCTGCCATAACATTGATCGGTTTTACCAACGATCCGTAACCCAATTAAGGAGTGAGGATGAACTCTATACCGCTGCTCAAGAAGCATTACAGGCAAAAAATAAAGCCGTGATGTCAGTATTTAAGCCAACTCCCCAAGTTTTCAATCCCAATCAGGGGCAATTAAATCAGTCACCACCAGCAAGCAGTGAATCAATTCAGCAATAGTCGAGGAAAAAATGTTACGTCGAATTGGACAAATGATCGGTCTTCTCTTCATCGTCGTGATCTTGTATTGGGCTTCGCCATTCTTCTTTGGCAATGGTCCGGTCCAATATACGGATATCGACGAGCACTTTAAATATGGCTCGATCGGGAGTGAACCCGCCAACGGTATTCCTTACTGGATTTGGAAAGTGATGCCCACTGTGTTTGCGGATCAATTGCCAGGAGAAGGGTATGAATCTTTAGGATTTTTATCAGAAGAAGGGCGCGACCGCGCGATCGGATTCTCTCAGCGCAAGGTGAATGGCATTAATCGGATTGGTCTCAATTGTGCGGTTTGTCATGTAGGGACAGTCCGAGATTCAGCCAATAGCCCTCCTGAAATTATCTTGACCATGCCTGCCAATAATTTGTATTTGCAGCGCTATATTCAATTCACCACTGAAGCTGCCCAAGATCCGCGATTTACTGCCCAAGAGATGATGCCCTACATCGAAGAAATGGGAGCCAATCTCAATCCCCTACAAAAGTTAGTCTATCGCTATCTGGCAATTCCCCAAACCCGAGATGCTCTCATTCGACAGGGTGATCGCCTAAGTTTTTTGAATGATCAACCGGCTTGGGGTCCGGGACGAGTTGATACCTTTAGTCCTTACAAGGCAATTCAGTTCAATTTTCCCATGGAGGAGTTAGAGGAGAGCGAATTAATTGGTACTTCTGATTATCCGCCAATTTGGCACCAAAAACCTCGCGAAGGATTGCAATTGCACTGGGATGGCAACAATACTTCCGTGGATGAGCGTAATTTGAGTGCCGCCTTAGGGGCTGGTGTCACCCCAACTACCGTCGATCACGAAGGGATTCAACGGGTCGCGGACTGGTTGTGGGAATTGTTACCGCCTTCATATCCCTACGAGATTGATCCAGAATTAGCTGCAATTGGCAAACGTTTATTTGAACAAAACTGCGCAAGCTGTCATGCTTTTGGCGAAAAAGAGGTTGGTACGGTCGCTCCCATTGCGGAAATTGGCACGGATCCTCACCGCTTAGATTCCTATACTGAGAAATTGCTAGCGAATCAAAACACTTTGTATGCCGGTTATCCTGAGCGCTTCAAATTCTTTCGCAAAACCCATGGTTACGCCAATATGCCTCTGGATGGAGTCTGGTTACGGGCCCCTTATTTACATAATGGTTCCGTCCCAACGATGCGCGATTTATTGAATCAACCGGAAGAGCGTCCAGCCGTTTTTTATCGCGGAAATGACGAGTTTGATCAGGAAAAACTGGGGTTTGTCTCAACCGTTGCTGAGAGCAATGGCAAGTCTTATTTCAAATTCGATACAAGTTTGCCCGGCAATAGCAACAGTGGACACCTTTATGGCACTGAACTTGAACCCAGTGAGAAAGATGCCTTAGTTGAGTATTTGAAAGGGTTGTAAACAGCACCTTAGCCTAAAATAGGAGTTTGTTTAAGATGACGAAGCTGAAAGGAATATTCGGTAAAGTTTTGATATCGATTCTGCTGATCTTGCTTCTAATCGGAGTGGGAGGAGTAGTGTACTGGAGTTGGCTCTATCAAAGGGTTTCCCACTATGCTATTTGTTCAGATCCTTCAGTAGAAAATGTCTCTTCTAGCAATGCCACTGGCGAAGGAGTTCCCTACTGGCTGTGGCTAGTGCTACCGCGTCTCTTTCCCGAATATTTGCCTGGTCCAGGGAGTTATACAGCACTGGAGGTTAATTGGGAACCAGGACAAGAATTGCCCATTGGCTTTTCCAAGCAGGTAATTGGTTTTCCTGAACAAGCAACAACTTTTATCCAATGTCGCGACAGTACTGCGTCTAATGAAGACACGCTTTCTCCAGCTAATCGGTTCAATCTGCCAGGGTATATTGAATTTTTTGAGACAGCAGCCAGTGATCCTCGGTTCACCAGTGACTACATTATCAATAACAGGAATGGGATTTCTGATGTTTATCGCTTATCTTGGCTCGATCAACAAATTTACCGTCGGGTGATTATTCCTGCGACAAGAGAAATGTTCTTGAATAGTAGAAACTAAGAGTATTCCTTTAGTTGATTGAGGAGACAGTCTAATGAAACGTTATCTTAAATGGTTCAAAATTGTGGTATTCGTCGGCGTTCTGATTAATATCTTTGGCATGGCATTACCGTTTATTTTTGCACCGCAGTGGTATCTAGATTTCTTTGGGTTGCCTGGTGGTGGCGGCTCCACAATTTGGATGCGACAAGCAGGACTTCTGCTGTTTTTCATTTCAATTTTGTATGTGCCGGGAGGGAGCGATCCACTGCGCTACAGTTTAAATGCTAAGTTTGCCGTTGTTGTCCGGATGGCGATTGGGCTTTATTGGTTATGGCTATTCTATATTGAAGGGCAACCCCGTGGCTTCCTTGGCTTTGGCATCCTCGACTGTGGTTATGCAGTGTTCAACGGGATTCTCCTCCTGCAAGTTCTCAAACATAAAGAAGAATTGGGAAATCTTTTGGATGAGAAAACTAAGGTTGAGTCTTAATCATTTTAATCGTGCGCTCCAAACAATGCTGTAATTTTAGGGAGTAGCTTGTTGGAAGTTACCTTTGCCATTTGCGTAGCGTTGCAGTACCGCTTGGGGTTTTATTGCTCTAAAATCTTTAAGGAGCAAAGTGGCTCAAAATTCAATATATAGCCATAATATTACAAAGAAATAGAGTTATACACTCAATTCAAATGAGTCAAGAACAACACTCGTCTGCACAAGCGGTTTTAGATTTTTGGTTTGGTTCTCCCGAAGATGAAAATTATGGCAAGCCACGTCAGGAATGGTTCACGAAAGACCCTGAATTTGACGCAGCCGTCCGATCGCGCTTTCTCTCACTGTATCAACAGGCAGCCCAAGGTCAACTCAATGCCTGGAAAAATTCACCAGAAACTTGTTTAGCGTTAATTATTCTGCTCGATCAATTTCCCCGCAATTTATTTCGGGGGGAGCCAAGAATGTTTCAAACCGATGAACAAGCCCTAGCCTTAGCCAAATATGCCCTCAAACATGACTATGATCGACAACTGCTCAATGTCCAACGGTGGTTCATTTATCTCCCGTTTGAACACAGCGAAGATTTAGAAATGCAATACCGAGCGCTGAGTCTCTTTTCTCGCTTAAGAAATGACCCC
>CAZBPR010000099.1:0-296 GCA_964493825.1 uncultured Dactylococcopsis sp. | reverse complement strand
GCGATTGATTATGCCGAGCGTCATCTCAAAGCGATTGAAAAGTTTGGACGCTTTCCCCATCGCAATGAAATTTTAGGGCGAGAAAGTACCCCGGAAGAAATTGCTTTTTTACAAAAACCCGGCTCATCTTTTTGAACCTGACCAAAACTCGGTAAGTCGCACGGTAAGATAGGGGGATGTAAACCCTTATCCTGTAACGATTATGTTCATTGCAGCGTTATATTTAGCCTTAGGTGGACTCTATTTACTGGTGATTCCCGGTATGACTTACTTCTATCTGCAGCAACGGTGGTATG
>CAZBPR010000098.1:0-12072 GCA_964493825.1 uncultured Dactylococcopsis sp. | reverse complement strand
CCGCCAATAGCTTTGTTGCTGGCTTTATGGGGAGTCCGCAAATGAACCTGATTACTCTCAACTGTAAAGGACAACAAGCGATGTTCGGAAATTTTGGGATTACCCTCCCTGGTTTAACTGAAATTCCTTCGCAAATTATCCTTGGCATTCGCCCGGAAGATGTCCGCCTTGCCACCGATGGCGATCAACACATTGTCAAAGGGAAAGTCATTTTGGTGGAAGATTTGGGGAAAGAACAACTCTTAACGGTAGAAGTCGAAGGGGCAGGAGAAAAACAGTTACGGAGTCTAATTCCGATTGATCAAACTTGGGATCGAGAAGAAGTACAGCTTGCCCTTCCCGAACCTTCTCTACATTGGTTTGATGTGGAAACGGGCAATCGTTTGGCTTAAATGATTTCTCCTCCTCACCCTGTCTCCCCAATCGGGCGTAATCTGCCAAAATGTTCTTCTCCTTGTCGGGAAGGCACAGAGTTTTGAACCGGATCTAACTGGAGGATTTCAAACTGGGAACCAAATAAATCTCTAATTTCTGAGGGCTGAATGCCATGCGGGGGACCTCCGGATCGTTGATGGGTAAAGAAAATTGCCAGCAATTCGCCATTGGGTTTCAACAGGGAATGTACCAAATCGATATAAGCGGTTCGTTTTTCGAGGGGAAGGGCACAAAAACAAGTATGTTCCACTACATAGTCGAAATGATGACTGTACTCTTCAGGAAGATGGAAAATATCCGCTTGCAAAAATTTAACATCCAGTTTCGCATCCTTGGCAAGTTCTCTGGCTTGCGCGATCGCGGAAGGGGCAAAATCAACTCCAATCACTTCATGTCCAGCTGCGGCGAATAAAAGCGCATCATAGCCCCGACCACAGCCTAAAACAAGAGTTTTTCCAGGAGGAGGGGCGTTATCCGATTCCAGGAATTGGAGAAAAGGAGGGGCAGCTTGACCTAAATCCCAGCGATCCGTTCCTTCTTGATAGCGATTTTCCCAAAAATGGGGCGTTAATGTGCTGTGCATACTGGATTGATTCATACGAGTTAACCGCTGCTATTTTAATGGCTAGTTAAGGAAGCAAAAACCACTCAAAAGCGGTAATTTTTTTCCCCCAACCACAGACTAATCGGCACCGCATTTCCCCCCTCATCTACTTTCACTTCCACGACAAATGGACGTTCTTCCTCTGTGCTGCCTCGGCGTTGATTAATTTCTCGATTAATCGTGTCTCGTTGCGCTTCTGGGAAATAATACCGTTCCAGTCCATAATCAACCCAAGCATTATTTAACTCTCCTTGAATGGCAACTTGATTGGGCGGCAGGTCAACAGGCGGTTGATGACGCACCGCGATCGCGCCCCAAGGAGAAGGTGGCGGTGTCTGATGATCGCTGGCGGGGGCTTCTAAAATGATATAGAGGGTCGTGCCGTTAGGCGGGGAGGTTTCGTCGAGTCGGCTCGTTTGACGCACAACTGTTTCCCAACCGGATAGGTCTTTCACAGTTGCTAAACGAGAGATGTCATAGCGCAACGTTTGGGAATATCCTCTTAAAAAATCGTAAGGATCAATGGGAACTGTTTGTAAAACCACTCTAGTTCCTGTGAGATGAGTATAAATCGCTTGGGCAGGTATAGCACAAATGAGAGCAATTTGAAAGCCAAGAGGAAGTAAGAAACGAGTCAGGGACAGTTTATTCATAAAGCATGGGTCAGAAAAACGACATAAAATCCGAGATATGTATCCGTTTTAATGGTAGAGAGTTTTTTTTGTGGATAACATAGAAATTAAGGATCAGTGGCTCATTAATGAGCAAGGAATTGCTGTTCGTGCTATGGATATGCAGCTTATTAATATTGGATTTGGAAATATCGTTTGTGCCAATCGGGTGGTGGCAATTGTTAGTCCCGAATCGGCCCCCATCAAGCGCATTGTGACTGATGCGCGCGATCGCGGGCAACTTGTAGATGCTACTTATGGTCGGCGTACCCGCGCTGTCATTATCACAGATTCCAGTCACGTTATTCTATCTGCCATTCAACCAGAGACAGTTGCACATCGCTTTGTTTTGAGTAAAGATAACCAAGCAGCCAGTAATTAATTCAATCATTCATGACAAGCGGTCAACTAATCGTCTTGACGGGACCGAGTGGTGTAGGTAAAGGGACTTTAGTAAAACAACTCCTCGCTCGTCATCCAGAACTGAGTGTTTCCATCTCAGCAACAACCCGTCCTCCCCGGAAGGGAGAAACGGATGGGGAAGATTATTTTTTCTTATCCCGGGAAAAGTTTGAAGAAATGATGATAGCGGGAGAATTGTTAGAGTGGGCAGAGTATGCAGGAAATTATTATGGGACACCCCGTCAGGCGGTGGAAGATAAACTCCAACACGGGGAACAGGTAGTGTTGGAAATTGAAGTGGTGGGCGCGAGAAAAATTCAGGAAAGTTTCCCAGAGGCAAAGCGAGTTTTTATTCTTCCACCCTCTTTATCGGTTTTAGAAGAACGCTTAGCCAAACGGGGGAAAGATAGTCCAGACGCGATCGCGCAACGCCTGGATCATGCGAAAGCTGAAATTGCAGCGGCAGACGAGTTTGATGATGCCATTGTCAATGATGAGCTGGATCGCGCTTTAAGTGAACTAGAAGAGATTATCTTTGAGTAATTGGTTATGAGGTGATTCGGAAAAGATTGACTCTCTCTGGATTAATCCCCTCATCCCGTCATTTAATTACTGTTCCTGACTCACCCCTTTGCCAAAGAATTTCGGCGGTTGGGAGAGAGTGAAAATTTCTTGATGCTGCGCGATCGCGCGACGAATATAAGCTGGAGTTTGAAATAAGCCTAAAATAGTAATCCCATCAATTAAACGTAAGCCACCACTTGTTTTGGCTTGCAGCAGCTGGTCAATTGTATCGGGTTCGGGTCGAGTTTCGATAGGATGATGAGAAGATAGGGTCAAACTCCACGGTTCACCGTAAGTAGGAACAAAGGTTGTATAAGACACATTTTGTTCATAGACGGTTTTTAGGGTATTGACCAAACGCGCATGAGTAGCAATATACGGATCAGCGACGGGACCAGCTTGTAAAACAAACTTACCATCAGGCGCTAAAATCCGGTTCACTTTCTCAAAAAACTCTTTGGTAAACAACTTAAAAGAAGGACCTTCTTCAATCGGATCAGAAAGATCGCTAATCACCACATCCCACTGTTCCTCACTACTCTCCAAAACGGCAAGCGCGTCCCCAATCACCAATTCAGTGCGGGGATCTTCAAATGAACCAGCGTGCATTTCTGGTAAATGTTGTTTACAAGCAGCAACGACTTCTCCGTCAATATCCACCATCTTTACCTTCTCTACTGTGTTCCAGCGCAACACTTCCCGAATCGTTGCCCCTTCACCCCCCCCTAAAACGAGGACTTTTTTCGGATTGCCGTGGGCAATCATCGCCGGATGGACTAACGCCTCATGATACAGATATTCATCCACCGTAGAAGATTGCCATTTGCCATCGAGAACTAAACCCTTACCATATGCCCCCGATTGCACAATATACATCTCCTGAAACGCCGTTTTTTGGTACGCCAAGGTTTCTGTTATGCCATGAACGTAAATATCCCAAGGGGTAATGTATTCGGTAATCCAAAAATCTGATTTTAATTCGCTACCTGCCATGATGCATCTCCTTTGTCTGTCAATCATCCAGAGATTCTCAAGTTACCATAAACCAATCCAAACTGGAGAAGAGGCTCATTTTTACTGTTGTTTCACTTGCGCAAAAACGCCCTTAAGTTTGCTAAAATCAGACACGCACAAACTTGTTCAAGCAGTGGCTACTGGGCGTTAAATCATATCTATGGCAAATACCTACACTGTCGAAATTCATCACCAAGGTCAAACTTACACCATTACCGTTCCCGAAGATAAAACGATTCTTGAAACTGCCCATAATGAAGGGATTGAGCTCCCAAGTTCTTGTACTGCTGGGGTGTGTACCACTTGCGCGGGACTCATTTTAGAAGGAAAAGTGGATCAAACGGATGGCATGGGAGTCTCGCCAGAGTTACAAGAAAAAGGTTATGCCCTGTTATGTGTGGCTTATCCGCGATCTGACTTAAAAATTGAGTCAGAAAAAGAAGATGAAGTCTATACACAACAATTTCAACAACCGTCTTAAAAAATTAAATGGTAGGGTGTTGGGTTAATGCACCCTACTGGCAAGGGAAAAAGTCATGAGTGAGCATCGCGCCGTATTTCAATTTTCTCGACAGTGGAAGCAATGGGCTAAGCTGATCAGCTTGTTTGGCTTATGTGTCGTGCTGATTATTGGCTGTAATAATCAACCAGAGTCTGCCACGCCTGATGCCTCTCCCGATAATACCAATCGGGTCAGAATTGGCACCACACTCAAGCCGCGCACTCTTGATCCGGCAGATAGCTACGAACTGGCGGGCTTAGGGCTAATTTACAATCTCAGTGATCGCCTCTATACCTATCAACTGGGAACAACAAATTTAGAACCGCAATTGGCAACAGCAATGCCAAGTGTCAGTGAAGATGGACTGACATATACCATTCCCTTGCGCGAAGGAGTCATGTTTCATGATGAAACGGCGTTTAACGCAGAAGCCATGCAATTTTCCCTCGAACGGTTTATCGAAAATGGCGGTAAACCCTCTTTTCTGCTGGCGGACATTATCGAGACCATTGAAGCAACAGGAGAGTATGAACTGACCATTACCCTCAAACAACCCTTTGCAGCTTTTCCTTCATTACTGGCGTTTCCAGGGGCTTGCGCTGTTTCACCAGCGGCTTATCAAATCGGTGCCGGAGAATTTTTACCCAATGCGTTTGTGGGAACTGGACGCTACCAATTAAGTGAGTTTACCAGTGATACGGTTCGCCTGGATCCCTTTGCTGACTATTGGGGAAATCAACCCATGAATAACGGGGTCGATATGCAAATTTATGCTAGTAATCCGGCGAACTTGTTTAATGCGTTTCGCACCGGTGGCGTTGATGTTGCCTATCAATCTTTTGATCCCAATCAGATTCAGAGTTTGAGAAATTCAGCGAGTGAGGGGGAGTGGCAAGCAATTGCTTCTTCAGGAACGGCGGTGAATTATTTAATGTTGAATACGCAAGCGGAAGCCGTCAGTCAAGTGGAGGTGCGACGCGCGATCGCGCTGATGATGGATCGGGCTTTACTGAACGAACGCGTATTGGAAGGTCAATCGGAACCGATTTATAGCTTAATTCCCACTTCTTTTCTCGCCTATGAACCCACTTTCAAAGCGGAATATGGCGATGCCGATTTTGAACAAGCAAAACAGCAACTGCAAGCGGCAGGATATTCCCAAAGCAATCCTGTGACCTTAGAAATTTGGCATCCTTCGGGATCAACCATTCGGTCGCTAGTGGCGAGTACGTTAAGCGCGATCGCGCAACAAGAATTAGACGGTATCCTGACCATTCAACCCCGAACCGTAGAATCAGCGTCTTTCTTTAGCAACATCAGCAAAGGCATTTATCCGGCAGCGTTAATCGATTGGTATCCTGATTTTCTCGATGCCGATAATTATATCCATCCTTTTTTATCTTGTACGGAAGGCAGCGTAGAAAACGGCTGTCAAGAAGGAGGCGCCAAAACCCAAGGTTCCTTTTATTACAATGAGCGGATGAATGAACTGATTGATCAACAGCGGCGATCGCGCGATCCGGAACGACGGCGAGAAATTTTCGTAGAAATCCAAGAAATTCTGGCCCAAGATGTGCCCTATGTGCCACTTTGGCAAACCATTGATTATGCCTTTGCCCAAAATAATGTGGAAGGGGTAACGATTAATCCCAGTCAGAATTTTCCCTATTGGACAATTGAAAAATAAGTCACTCCCTTTTGAGCTTCCTGGGAACATCTTGCGTCAGACTCCAGACAAACTAGAAGATGAAGACTCACTGAACTGGGGCATCACGTCAGTCCTGTCCTAGAGGAAGCGAGCGATCGTCATTATTTATTGATCATTGCAGTGAGGTTTTTGCCGTGGTTGCGATTCCAATTTTAATTAACCCAATTAGTGATTTAGAAGTTGCCGTTAATGCTGAACCAACGAGTCTCAGTCTGTTTGAAAACTTTGACGATCCCTTCACTACAGGTTTAGTCGCCCGTTTTGAGTTATCTCATGAAACCTTTCCCAATCAAGGGGTTACAGAGGTCTTACTCTTCGATCAAGCAGGAGAAGGGGCACCATTAACTGTAGAAAATTTTACGAATTATGTTGAGGATGGGGATTATGTTAATTCCATTATTCATCGCTCAGTGACCGATTTTGTTGTCCAGGGGGGTGGATTCATTGTTGAGGGGTTAGAAGAGGCATTAGCAGCCAATGATCCCGCCAGTGCAATTTCAAATGTACCAACCGATGATCCGATTCCCAATGAATTTAGTGCAGATCGTTCCAACGTTGCCGGAACAATTGCTATGGCAAAATTAGGCGGAGATCCTGATAGTGCAACCAGTCAATGGTTTTTTAACCTGTCAGATAACTCAGCCAACCTTGATAATCAAAATGGTGGCTTTACTGTTTTTGGGGAAGTAATTTCTGCAGAGGATTTCGAGGTGGTTGAGGCGATCGCGGATGTCCCCACGTTTAATGCCAGCAACTTTTTTACAGAAGGGGCTTTCACTGATTTACCGATCCTCACTGATCTCGATAATCCAGTCATTACAGACGAAGATGACTTCATTCGTTACGACAACATTACGGTTTCTCAACAACCCGAACTTCAATTCACGCTGATCAATAATTCTAATCCCAGCTTAGTGACAGCGACGATTACCGAGGGCGAGTTAGTCTTGGATTACTTGGAGAATGAAACCGGTACTGCCGAGATTACTATTCAAGCAACGAACTTAGTCGGCGAAATCGTTGAAGATACCTTTGCAGTTGTGGTGGAAGATATCTCAACTAATCCTCTGACATCAACAGACGATAGCGTCACGGTTGAGGAAAATAATTCGATTAATATCAATTTTCTTGGCAATGATACCTTCGTCAATAATTTAAGCGCGATCGCGATTACGGCAACTCCCAATAATGGTACTGTCGAGATTGACAATAACGGCACTCCTAATGATCCGACCGATGATCGCTTCGTCTATACGCCCAATGTCAACTTCAGTGGCAGTGATAGTTTTAGTTATACCCTCACCGATGAGCAAGGGAATAGCAGTACCGCCAATGTTAGCGTAACAATCAATGCAATCCCTCCTGATTTAGACGCCATCCTTCTCTTTGGTTCCCTCAATGATGACAATATTGCACTTTCTGGCAGCAATAATCAAGGTATAATTTTTAGCGGTGCGGGAGAAGACACCGTTGATAATCAAAACTCCCAACAGGGATCAACTCGTCTTTACGGTGGCGAGGGAAATGATCGTCTCTTGGTCAGTAGCAGCGATCGCGCCTTCGGTGGTGGTGGGAACGACACGATTGATGCGTCTTTGGGTAGTGGCGATAATCGTCTCTATGGTGGAGAAGGCGATGATCTTCTGATTGTGGGTAGTAATGATCGCGCGATCGCTGGTGATGGCAATGATACCCTCACTTTAACAACAGGTGGAGATAATCTCCTATCGGGAGGAATCGGCAACGATAACTTTCTCATTGAAGCGGATCAGGTTCCTGAGAGTGTCAACATAATCAATGATTTCACCAAGGGAGAAGATCAAATCACCTTCACTGGTTTTCCTGACTTAGACTTCAACCGTCTCACCCTGACCGCGAGTGCAGACGGAAGCGATACGCTTCTCAGTTTAGATAGCTTAAACAATGATTTAATTCGTTTACAAGGCGTTAGTGTTGATATACTCAGTGAAGCTGACTTTAATTTCACGGCTTAAAGATCATTCATTTAAAGTTCGTGATCTTTAATACAACTAATTAAGATCACGCAAAAGTGATTACTTAATTGAAAAGAACTTTCTGTCAATTACTAAAACGCTCAACAATTAAAAAATGAACTCACCCCTAGCTAGCTTAACTCAGAGCTTCTAGGGGTGTCTCAATGCAGGATCAAGTAATCGGAGGAAGTTCATTCCCGATATTTTCGATAGTGACTGCCGTAAAAGAAATAATCAACAATTGCTTCTTGGGTTGCTTCTCGAGTGTAGCCACGTTGTCTGCATTCTCGTGACAAAACTCTAATTAAGTCTTTATAGGGGGGAATTTCATCGAAAAGATGATCAATCTTTTTATAGATTTCTGTTTTACTCATAAAACACTTCCGTGAAATTACATATTTTATATAATCGTATCATTAATATTACTGATTTGAGTTAAACATTAAAAAAAATAAAGTGACTTCAATTAGGGTTTATACTTAATACCATGAATAATAAAAATATAAAGTTGCCAATTTTACCAAGTGGATCAGAACAAGTGCTATGTAATTGATCTCTGCTACCTTAGAAAATAGATACTAACATCAAGTCTAGTTGAGTATGAATACACTGCACGTCTCATCAACAGAAATTGTTTTAGGGTTTAAGGCTCTCTCCGATCCTTTACGAGTTCAGGTAATAGAATTACTGAGAGAACAAGAGATGTGTGTTTGTGATTTATGTACTCGCCTTGATCTTGCTCAATCCAAGCTTTCCTTTCACCTCAAAACCCTCAGAGAGAGTGGCTTGATTTCTGGACGGCAAGAAGGACGTTGGATGTACTACAGCCTTAATTTATCCCAATTTGCCCAGCTTGAACGCTATTTAGCAGAGTTTCGTCGCTATAGCCCGATTCTTCCAGCACGAGTCTGTCCTCCCGCAGAATAGCAACAGTTATTTTTGATCGAGCTGATTCCGACTCTAATATTTTTACTTTACATATCAAGTTTTTTTGATATATTTGAGATAGCAAACGGCTAAGGCAGACAAAATGAGTACTAATCAATCGAATGTCAATCCGAGGGCAGTTCAGGCAGGGGGAAAGCTGAGTTTCTTTGAGCGTTATCTCACGGTTTGGGTTGCGCTATGTATTGTTGCCGGCATTATTCTCGGGCGAGTGTTTCCTAATATTGCGGTCACGTTGGACAGGATGAGTATTTACCAAGTCTCAATTCCCATCGCGATTTGCCTGTTTTTCATGATGTATCCGATCATGGTCAAAATTGATTTTGGACAAGCTAAACGCGCCGCACAAACGCCGAAACCTGTCATTTTAACGTTGGTGGTGAACTGGCTAATCAAACCCTTCACTATGGTGGTCTTTGCTCAGTTTTTCTTAGGCTGGCTGTTTCGCCCTTTACTCTCAGGAACAGAAATGATTCGAGGGGGAGAAATTGCCTTGGCTGATTCTTATATTGCCGGAGCGATTTTATTGGGGATTGCCCCTTGTACCGCAATGGTGCTGATGTGGGGTTATCTTTCCTTTAGTAATCAGGGACATACCTTGGTCATGGTTGCGATTAACTCGCTGGCAATGCTGTTTTTGTATGCGCCACTGGGACGCTGGTTGTTAGCAGCGAATAAGCTCACCGTACCTTGGGAAACGATTGTCCTTTCCGTCCTGGTTTATGTGGGTTTACCGCTATTAGCGGGGGCAGTATCGCGTAGTTGGATCTTGCATAACAAGGGAAGAGAATGGTTTGAAACGGTATTTTTGAAATATCTCAGTCCGGTTTCCATTGCTGCCTTGCTAATTACACTAGTGCTGCTGTTTGCCTTTAAGGGCGATTTAATTGTCCGTAACCCGTTCCATATTTTACTGATTGCGGTGCCTCTGTTTATCCAGACCAACTTTATTTTCTTAATCACGTATGTCGCAGCCCAGAAACTGAAGCTCTTTTATGAAGATGCTGCCCCGGCTGCTTTGATTGGTGCGAGTAACCATTTTGAAGTTGCCATTGCAACAGCAGTCACCCTCTTTGGACTGAATTCTGGGGCAGCTTTAGCCACCGTGGTCGGTGTACTGATTGAAGTTCCTGTGATGCTGATGTTAGTGGAAATTTGTAAACGGACTGCGTTTTGGTTCCCTCGTGAACCGGAGAAAGCAACGTTAACGGATCCGCGTTGTGCGCGTCCATTGGCATGAAGGAGATAGATTGATGAAGCGTGTTATGTTTGTGTGTCGGAAAAACTCAGCGCGATCGCAGATGGCAGAAGGGTTGGTTAGAACCTTAGGCAATGACCAAATTGCGGTGGCAAGTTCTGGACTCGAAGCCAGTCAAGTCCGCCCCGAAGCCATCGCTGCTATGAAAGAGGTGGGCATTGATATCAGCAACCAAACCTCGAATGCCCTGAGTGAATTTAATCCAGAAGACTTTGATGTCGTGATTTCTCTGTGTGGCTGTGGGGTTAACCTTCCACCGGAATGGGTTACCCGTGAAGAGTTTGAAGATTGGCAACTCGATGATCCCGCAGAACAACCAGAGATTTTTCCCCGGGTGCGAGATGAAATTAAGGAACGAGTGGAGGCTTTAATTGCCAAACTTAGTTTCTAAGGAACAACCACTTAATGTCAATTCAACTGATACCTATTAATTTAATTCATCAAGAATGACCCGCTTTGAACATCCACCGAAAATTCTATTTTTGTATGGTTCTCTAAGAGAACGGTCTTACAGTCGCCTGCTTGCAGAAGAAGCAGCACGGATTATTACTGAGATGGGGGCGGAAGTTAAGTTTTTTCATCCCCATGAACTTCCCTTGCGTGGACAAGTGGAAGATACTCATCCCAAGGTGCAAGAATTACGCGAGTTAAGCCAATGGTCAGAAGGTCAGGTTTGGTCGTCTCCGGAAATGCACGGGAATATTACTGGTGTGCTTAAAAACCAAATTGACTGGATTCCGTTGAGTATAGGTGCACTACGACCAACACAAGGGAAAACATTAGCTGTCATGCAAGTAAGTGGCGGTTCGCAGTCTTTTAATGCAGTGAATAACTTGCGAATTTTGGGACGATGGATGCGGATGTTTACGATTCCCAATCAGTCTTCGGTTGCCAAAGCCTACCAAGAATTTAATGAGGATGGAACAATGAAAGAGTCTCGTTATCGCGATCGCGTGGTGGATGTTATGGAGGAACTCTACAAATTTACTGTGCTATTACGAGATCAAGTTGATTATTTAACCGATCGGTACAGTGAACGTAAAGAAAAAAATGGAGTTAAAAATTAGCGATGTTTCTCATCGGTTAGGCGTGAATCCACAAACGCTCTATTTTTATGAACGAAAAGGATTACTATATAGTTAATGAGTTGCTAATGAGAGGAAACTGAACCATGAGTGGAATTAAAGCAGAAGTTTTAGGAACAGGTTGCAAAAAATGTGAGCAATTAGAAGCCAATGCGCGGGAAGCCCTAGCACAGCTTAATCTCCAAGGCGAAATTGTCCAGGTCAAAGACCCGATGATGATCGCGCAAAAAGGAGTGATGAAAACACCAGCCCTGATCATTAATGACCAAGTGGTGACACAAGGTAAAGTTTTAACTTCTCAACAAATTCAACCGTACTTTAGCGCATAGAGGGAAGGAAGAATCATGCAGAAGTCATCTTTTTGGCGGGAAGAATGGAAATCCCTAGCGCTGATGATGGGCATTTTTGTGCTGTGTTTCTATTTACCCGTTAATTGGCTACAACAGTGGGAACGATTAGAACAAGCGATCTGGGAAGCCCTTTATTTGGTGCGGTGGTATGCCCAAGAGCACGTTTTATTATGTTTGATTCCAGCATTTTTTATTGCGGGCGCGATCGCGGTTTTCTTGGGTCAAAATTCAGTCATGAAGTATTTAGGAAGCAAAACCAATCCTTTCCTATCTTACGGAGTGGCATCTGTTTCTGGCATGATCTTAGCCGTTTGTTCTTGTACTGTGCTGCCTTTATTTGCAGGGATTTACCGCCGAGGGGCAGGGTTAGGACCTGCGATGACCTTTCTCTATTCCGGACCAGCGATTAATGTTTTAGCGATTATCCTCACCGCCAATATTTTAGGGCTTCAATTAGGAATCGCCCGCGCGATCGCTGCAATTATTTTTAGCATGAGGGCTGAGAATCCTACGACTACATGGCAAAGCAATTAGTCGGTA
>CAZBPR010000097.1:0-12390 GCA_964493825.1 uncultured Dactylococcopsis sp. | reverse complement strand
CGCGGCGAAGATACTTGACGGGTCACTGTCTGGGAAAATAGCTCGGTGCCAGGTTCATTCCTCACCCTACCCCCCTCTATCTCTACTTTGAGGGGGGTACACTCTTTTTAAATCTTTTAGTCAGCCTTTGAAGATGAATTAGGATGCAATTTAGTCTCTTCTACATGTGTGTTAAAATTATCGTGCCTATATGCATATCCGACGAGGATTAAACTATAATTTTTGCTTTAGGGTGAGAGTATCAATTCAATTTTTCTAAGTTAACAACTGATGCTTAAACATACGTTATCCGTTTTAGTGGAAGACGAAGCAGGGGTATTGACCCGCATTGCTGGTTTATTTGCTAGACGAGGCTACAATATTGAAAGCCTCGCTGTTGGACCTGCTGAAAAAGAAGGAATTTCCCGAATTACCATGGTAGTTCCGGGAGATGATCGCACCATTGAACAGTTAACGAAACAACTCTACAAATTAATTAACGTGCTTAAGGTGCAAGACGTGACGCAAGTTCCTAGCGTGGAACGAGAACTCATGTTGATTAAAGTCAATGCAACGGCATCAGGGCGGGCAGAAGTTATCGAATTAGCTCAGGTATTCCGCGCTAGAGTAGTCGATATTTCAGAAGACTCCCTTACCTTGGAAGTCGTGGGTGATCCTGGAAAAATGGTAGCCATTATTCAAATGCTAAGTAAGTTTGGCATTCGAGAAATTGCTCGCACTGGAAAAATTACGTTAATGCGAGATTCGGGAGTGAATACTGAATATCTCAAGTTAGTGGAAACTGTTCCTAGTCAGGCTTAATTCAAATCTCGTAACTTAACTCCACGAATTGCATAATCTAATAATTGCATCGGATGAAACAGAGGAACCGTTTTTCCTTGTTGATGCAAATGTTTTTGGATCTGTAAAGAACAACCTGGGTTAGAAGAAACAATCATTTTTGCGCCGGTGTTAAGGAGATTATTGGCTTTCTTCTCACCTAATTCTTCGGCAACTTGCGGTTGCAGCATATTATAAACACCAGCACTTCCACAACAGAGCGCAGCATCAAGAGGTTCGTGTAGGGTAAGATTGGGAATTTGCTTTAAAAGTTGTCGCGGTTGCAAACTAATTTGTTGTCCATGTAATAGGTGACAGGCGTCTTGATAAACAATGTCTAAAGGCTCATCTTGAAGGCGAGAAAGTTGAGTAGTTAATCCCACTTCTGCCAAAAATTCTTGCACGTCTTTTACATTAGTGGCGAAATCTTTTGCTTTGTGTTTGTAGTCGGGATCATCTTCTAAAATATGTCCATATTCTTTTAAGGTATGTCCGCAACCGGCAGCATTAATAATCACGGCATCGACATCAGTCCCCTCAAAACTATCAATCATTTGTTTGGCTAAGGTTTGGGCTTGTTGTTCTTGCCCTTGGTGGGCGGGTAAGGCTGAACAACACCCTTGGCTTTTCGGGATCACAACTTCGCAACCATTGGCAGTTAACACCCTTACAGTTGCTTCATTCACTGGCGAGAAAAAGAGGCGTTGCACACACCCTAAAATCACCCCCACGCGATACCGTTTTTTCCCCTGCGCGGGAATCACATCCGGAAAATTATCTTGGAACGATCGCGCTGTAATTTCCGGTAAAATAGATTCCATCGCTGCTAAACGAGGAGAAATTCGTTTCAGTAGCCCCGTTTTCCGGACTAAGTTGGACAAGCCTAATTTCTGATAAGCGAAGAGAGGCACCAACAACGGACGCAACCGCTTAGGATAAGGAAATAACTTAAAAATTAACTGGCGATACAGTTGATCGAATGGGTTACGGGGATAATTGCGTTCCACTTGCGGGCGAGTGGCGGCAATCAGTTTGTCATACTGAACATCGGAGGGACAAGTGGTCACACAAGCCAAGCACCCCAAACAAGAGTCAAAATGTTGTACGGTTGCTTCATCTAACTCGGCTTCCCCTTTATTAATTGCATCCATGAGGTAAATGCGTCCTCGTGGGGAATCCATTTCTTTGCCAATCACCCGATAACTGGGACAAGTGGATAAACAAAAGCCACAATGAACACAGTCATCAACCAGTTCGGGTTGCGGCGGTTTTTTTTCATCAAACCCGTTTTCTGGTTTGATGAAATTTTCTAAATTCGCTTCTTTTTCTCTCATTTTTTACTTAAAGTTCGCTTTAAATTCCACCAACAAAACGGCTTGGATTAAACTGTTTATTGGGATCAAATTGTTGTTTAATTTTTTCCATTATCACTAATGCATTACCGGAATACCCCCAAGGTTCAATTTGTTTTTTAATAGTATTGGGAGCAGACAGAATAGTGAGAAAACCTTTATTAGTTTCGCAATAGTCGCGAATTGATTTTAGGGCGGTTAAAGATAAATCATTCGGTAAAATGAGTTTACCTAAGCCGCTCTTATTATGAATGATAGCGTAACTCCCTGCAGGAAGTTTAGAAAAGAAGTCGCTAGTTGTAGTGGGTAATATGCCGACTTTGCAAGTAATTTGGTTATAATTAGCAAGGACAGAAGTTAAGGATTTCAATTGATCCCATAATAAGTTTTCATTCTCTCCTTGGTAACGGGTCATTGTCAGGGAAAATGATTGGGCAATCTGGTTTAGTTCTTCAATTTGTTTTTCAATGCTTTCGATAATTGTTTCCCATTGAATGATGAGTCCTAAGTCTTTTCCTAAGTTGAGTTTTTCGCTGACAGCAGGGGATAATAAATCAGCACGGGTCGGAGTTAAGGTAGAATTGCGAAGGGTTTGGGCAATTTGAGTAATGGCTTCCCTGGTGCCAGTTAAAGCGAGAGTGGCAGAAGCAGAAGGCAAGGGATAGGTACGGAAAGTAAGTTGAGTCATAATGCCTAGTGTGCCATAGGATCCTGTCATAAGTTTCATTAAGTCGTATCCGGCAACATTTTTCACAACCCGTCCTCCCGCTTTGGCGATTTCACCATCAGCGCGAACAAAGGAAATGCCGATGAGTAAATCTCTAACTCCACCATAACGTTCTCGCCAACTGCCGGCGTCCGCTGTGGCAACAATGCCACCGAGGGTTGCAGTTTCAGGATCGGCTGGATCAAGGGGTAAAAACTGATTATGCTGGTGAAGTTTTTGTTGCAATTGGGCAAGAGTGAGACCAGTTTGAACCGTAACGGTTAAGTCACCCACGGCATGATCAACGATTTGGTTCAGGTGATGCGTGCTAAGGTAGAAGTCAAATTGACTGGGGAGTCCGCCCCAAGCTAGTTTACTGCCATTGCCACAAGGCACAATTGAATATTGATTTTGCTGCGCGATCGCGCACACCTTCCCCACCACTGCTTCTGTTTTTGGGATGACTAAAGGCTTGGCAGGTAACTCGGCGGTCGGTTGCCATTGCGGTTTGTAACTGATTTGCTGTGAGGTAATGAGGGGTTCCAGTTGTTGCGCAATCGCGCTAGAATCTTGACTCATAAGTCTATTGGTTGATATTTGACTTTTTTTTCTAGTTTCTCATGTCCATTGTTCTTTCATCGGAAACTGATCTCAGTGCAATTATTCTTGCTGGAGGATATAGCCAGCGGATGGGGGAAGATAAGGCGTTCATGAAAGTAGCAGGAATGCCGCTTTTGCAACGCACTTGTCAGTTAGCCCAAGCCCTTACCTCGCAGGTTTATATTGTTACCCCTTGGGGAGACCGTTATCAGGAGATTTTGCCCTGTGGCTGTCGCGTTATTCCAGAAACGGTTGCAGCGGAGGAACCGCCTTCTCACGGTCCTTTGGTGGGGCTATACCAGGGTTTACAAGCAGTGCAAACCTCATGGGTTTTAGCCTTAGCTTGTGACTTACCCAAACTCACGGTCTCGGAACTAGAATTTTGGTGGAGACAGTTGGAGGAGATGAGAGCAGAGAAAGTCGCTTTATTACCGAAATCTCCCCAAGGTTGGGAACCGTTAGCGGGATTTTACCATCGCAACCAGTGCACAGCTTTATTTGCGACCTATTTAGCAGATGGAAAACGGTCGTTTCAAGGCTTTTTAGATCAGCATCCGGTACAAGAATTAACGGTGCGCGATCGCGCTACCTTGTTTAACTGTAATACCCCAGCCGATCGGCAACAAATTTCTTCTTTTGACAAATGAAGGTTAACGGATGACCCAACGCCAGAGGGGATGAGATTTCCCCTGCTTACGGATTCGTCGGACTTGTCTTTCCAATTGGCGACGGTAACGACGGGAAAAGCCGAAGAGAATATTACTACTTTGCCACAATAAAACAGCCGTGGTCAGTCCTATACACCAACCTAGCGCGATCACGCAACCGCGATTGAAAATCAAAGCATAGCGGACTGCCGCTAGCGTAAAATGAGAGCGCAGCAAAGCCATCTCTTCCTGTAGCTGCCAAAAGACAAGGGGTAAGGTAATTACCCAAGACAGCACAATCAATATCCAACGACTCAAAACCGTTAATTGGTGCAGTCGTTGCATTTGCATTCCTAATTCTGAATCATCAATTGTCAAAACTTGAAAATTAGTTACACTTGCTCATTGGACGGTTCGGGTTCAGTGGTTGCTTGCCGTTCTTCCCACCAAGCTAAGAGGGTACTGGCTAAGAAAATACTCGAGTAAGCCCCTAAAATAAAGCCAATAATTAAAGCCAAGGCAAATTCTTTTAAGGTATCCCCTCCAAATAACAAAATCGCAAGTAATGGCAACACTGTCGTTAATGTTGTATTAATGGAACGGGTCAAGGTCTGATTGACCGCATCATCCACCACTTGATTCATGTCCGCTTCTGGTTCCATTTGACTGGTTTCCCGAATCCGGTCGTAAATGACCACCGTGTCATTCACGGAGAAACCGATAATTGTTAACAATGCAACCAAAAATAAACTATCCACTTCTACTGCAGCCACTAAGCCTAAGATCGCAAAAATACCGGAGGTAATTAAAGCATCATGAAATAGGGCAAAAATGGCAAAGACAGCATAATCGAGGCGAAAGCGAATGCTGAGATAAACAATAATCCCAAAAAATGACACCAGTAACGCTAAGATCCCAGATGTAAATAGTTCTTGACCAATGGTGGGACCCACGGTGTCAATTTTCGTGGTTTTGGGATCAAATTGCCCCACTGCTTCTGCCAAGGCATTTTGTAGCTGCGTGCGTTCGTCTACATCTAAGTTACGGGTGCGAATTGACAGCCCTTGCCGCGCTTCTCCCACCACTTGAATGCTGGCTTCAGGGAATCCTTGTTCGGTCAGGATCTCCCGAACTTGGTTCACTTCAATGGGCTGATCGCAATTATTGGGAATTGAACAATCTTGTTCTAACTGTAAACGGGTTCCCCCAACAAAATCAATACTCGGACGCAAGGGGGCATCAAATTGCGTATAAGAAATGATCATCGCCAGCAGAGAAATGACGAAAGCAAAGGCGGAAACTGTCCACCAGAAATACCGTTGTTTGATTACCTTGAGTTTCATTTTGCCGACACCACCAAATTGGGACAGAATAATTCCGGTTTTTTACGCACTGAGGGGAACCCTAACACAGCGACGAGGAGAAAGGTGCGAGTACAGGTGAGCGCCGTAAATAAGCTCACTAAAACACCGATCGCAAGGGTAACCGCGAAGCCTTTGACTAACCCTGACCCTAACCAAAACAGAGCCGCACAAGCAATGAGTGTGGTGACATTGCTATCGAGAATACTGGAAAAAGCGCGATAAAATCCCGATTCTACTCCCCGATACAGCGTTTTGCCGGCGCGGAGTTCCTCGCGGGTGCGTTCAAAAATGAGGACGTTGGCATCCACTGCCATGCCAATACTGAGAATAAACCCTGCAATCCCTGGTAAGGTCAGCGTGACGCCAATTAAAACATAAGCCGCAAAGGTGAGTAACGCATAAATTGCAAGGGCTAAATCGGCAATTAAGCCGGGTAAACGGTAGTAAACCGCCATGAATACTAAAACCAATACTAAGCCTGAGAGAGCAGCATAAATACTGCGTTCAATGCTTTCTTGACCCAGGGTTGCGCCAACGGTCCGATTTTCCACAATTTCGACCGGTAAGGGCAGTGCCCCGCCGCGCAATTGAATCGCTAAGTCTTGGGCTTCTTGGATACTAAAACCACCGGTAATGACTGCACTGCCACCGGTAATGCCATTATCGGCATATTCGGGACCGACAGTGGGCGCGCTAACCAGGACATCATCAAGGAAAATGCCTAACCCGCGACCGGTACCGGCAATATTTTGGGTTAATTCAGCAAATTGGGTTGCCCCTTCTTGGTCAAAGCGAATCGCCACTTGCCAGTTATCCCCACTGGAAAGGGGTTGGGCGCGAGCATCTTGTAAGGTATTGCCCGTGAGTTGAGCCGGAGAAAACGACTGCGCGATCGCGCGATTGACTTCTTTTAACTCTGCGGTCGTTTCTGCAATGGCTTCGGCATTTTCTTCGGGATTTTGTCGTAACTCCTCTAACTGGGTGCGCAACTGCTGACGCTGTAAAAAGGAGGATTGAAAGGCTTGTTCAGTATCCGGTTTTTGCGCCCGAAATTCCAGGCGAGCCGTTCCGCCAAGCACCCGCTCGGCTTGGGCAGGGTCACTCACACCGGGTAACTGCACCGAAATTTGATCGCCGCCTACGGTTTGCACAATCGGTTCCGAGACCCCTAAGCCATTGACGCGATTTTGAATTACCCGTTTCACGGCTTTTAAGCGGTCCGGGGTAATTTGTTGAATTTCTGCAGTGGGTTTGACCTGAATCGTCAGTTGTGCTCCGCCTCTTAAATCTAAACCGAGGGGAATCGAGAGTTGCACGAGCGCCACGAGAGCCGCAATGACGAGCAAAAAAATGAGCGCGATCGTTGTTCGCTGTTGTTGCATCAGTTATCCCCTTACACCTTCAAAGCCATCATGTCTTCCACAGCGGAAATAATGTCTTGCGGCTGCACAATCGTATATCGTTCTAAGGTTCCATTGTAGGGAGTGGGAATATCTTGAGACGATAAACGCACCACCGGTGCATCCAGTTCGTCAAATAATTCATCATTAATGCGAGCCGTTAATTCGGCACCAATGCCCCCGGTTCTCATACATTCTTCCACAATAATCACTCGGTGAGTTTTGCGCACCGACTCACTAATCGTTTCCATATCGAGGGGTTTGAGGGAAATCAAGTCAATCACTTCGGGATCAAGCCCTTGCTCTTCTAAAGGTTGCACGGCTTGTAGAACGTGGTGACGCATCCGGGAATAGGTGAGAATCGTGACATCTTTTCCAGAACGCACCAGTTCTGCTTGATCTAACGGTAGCCAATACTCTCCCTCGGGTAAATCTTCTTTTAAGTTATAAAGCAAGACGTGTTCAAAAAAGAGAACCGGATTATTATCACGAATCGCGCTTTTGAGCAGTCCTTTCGCATTATATGCCGTTGAACAAGCCACAATTTTTAAGCCGGGAACCGCTTGAAAATAAGCCTCTAACCGTTGCGAGTGTTCGGCTCCCAATTGGCGACCCACACCACCGGGTCCCCGAATCACTAAAGGAATTTTAAAGTTGCCGCCGGAGGTGTAGCGTAACATTCCCGCATTATTAGCTATTTGGTTGAACGCCAGCAGTAAGAATCCCATGTTCATGCCTTCCACAATGGGACGTAACCCCGTCATTGCTGCACCCACTGCCATTCCTGTAAAGCTATTTTCAGCAATTGGCGTATCTAATAAACGCAGTTCGCCATATTTTTTATAAAGGTCTTTCGTCACTTTATAGGATCCGCCATAATGACCGACATCTTCTCCAAGAACAAAAACTGTATCATCCCGCGCCATTTCTTCATCGGTCGCTTCCCGTAGAGCATTGAAAAAAATTGTCTGTGCCATCTCGATTCTCTGAACACGATTGTTAAAATTGTGATGTAAATGAGATCCTATCATCAAAATTGGCGCTTGCGCGATGAGTCTGCCGGTTGGGGACGGGGTCATCTTTGACAAGTTTTTCCAGGAAATGCTAGAAGATAAAGAATAAAATTCTGTTTTTTAAAAAAAACTGTAAAGACGAATGACTCCTTTACCCCACGAACGTCCAAAAAAATTATCTCTGGGATGGTTAGAACAAGAAATTTTAGAAATTGTTTGGGAGTTAGGTTGTGCCAGCGTCAAAGCAATTCATGAACGAATTTTGCGAGATCCAGACCGAGAACTTGCCTACACGTCTGTAACAACCGTCTTACAGCGCTTAACTCAGAAAGGATGGCTCAAGTGTCATAAGCAAAGACGCATCTTTTACTGGCAAGCAAAACTTTCTCGGGAAGAAGCACAAGCCCTGAAAGCGTATGAACAGTTAAATCAGTTTTTAGCAGTGAGCGATCCTGATTTAGTCGCGTCTTTTGCTGATCGGCTCGATACAGCCAGTTTAGAACAACTCGACGCGATCGCGCTGCGTTTAAGAGCCATTCGTCAACGGCGGGAGGAGGAGCAAGGTTAATGCATACGGTAATGATTGTCATCGCTTTATTGGGTGCGGTCATCTTCCGATGCCTGTGGTCGCCCCATGCCTCTAACTATCGCCAACGTTGGGAACGTACCCTCTTTTATTTTCTCTTTCCTCCGCTGTTGCTGCTGATGACGGCAATGGCCGTTTTGGCAATGGGAACCCATGGCAAAATGTTAGGGCTGGAAAATGGTCACGTGAGTTATGGGCTGACTGTTCTCTTTGGCTGTTTTGCCCTTGCGACCTTGATGGGGCAATTTTATAAAGGTGCGCGATCGCAGCAACTGCTACCCAAGCAGACCCAAACAACGGTGGGGGATTATCAAGCCCAAATCTTGCCTTTAACTGTCCCCTATAGTGCGCAAATTGGCTGGTGGCACTCAAAACTTGTCATCAGTCAAGGGTTACTTTCCATTCTAGATGACCCCCATCTTGAAGCCGTCCTGGCTCATGAACAAGCCCATGTCCACTATCGAGATACATTTTGGTTTTTCTGGTTGGGCTGGATCTACCAGACGACTGCTTGGTTACCCAAAAGTCGCCAACTTTGGGAAGAATTACTGTTGTTACGAGAGCTACGGGCTGACTGGAAAGCAGCTCAAAGTGTTGATCCGATTTTGCTAGCGGAATCCCTACTTACTGTTGCTAAGTTTACAGTTCAGTATCCAGAAGTGGGCTGTGCCGCACTCAGTTGTCCGGCGAATCAAACGCGTTTGGAAGAGCGGATTGAAGCCTTGATCAATCAAGAAGAAGTGACTCCGCCGCCACTGATCCATTTGGGACGAGAATTGGTTTGGGCTTTGACCCCTTTGATTACCATGCCTTGGCATCATTATTAAGATTAGGGGAATCGAGGGGATGAGTTGGCAGTTCTCCTCCACATCTTCACTATCATTTTTCGGAGAGGAATAATTTTCCCCTCAGGCTCGTTAAGATTGAAATACTGCTCACTCTCATTTAACCAACGCATGACAACGACTGCTCTCAATACCCCGACCATTCATCAACTGAGTAATGGCTTAACCATCATTGCTGAACAACTTCCTGTGGAAGCGGTTAATCTCAACATCTGGTTTCAGGTGGGTTCTGCGGTAGAACCTGACTCAATTAATGGCATGGCACATTTTTTAGAACACATGATGTTCAAAGGGACCCCGAATCTTGAACCGGGAGACTTTGACCGTCTGGTCGAACAACGTGGGGGAATCATGAATGCAGCGACGAGCCAAGATTACACCCACTATTACATTACAACCGCTCCGAAAGATTTTGCCGAGCTAGCACCGTTACAGCTCGAACTGGTGACGAACCCTAGTCTCCCGGACGACGAGTTTAGACGGGAGAAAAAGGTGGTATTGGAAGAAATTCGGCGGAGTGAGGATAATACCATGCGCCGGACTTATGCTCGAGCGATGGAAACTTGTTTTGAGTCGCTGCCCTATCGTCGTCCAGTTTTAGGTCCAGCAGCCGTTATTTCGGAGGTAACGCCGCAGCAGATGCGGGAATTTCATCGTCAGTGGTATCATCCGGAAACGATGACAGTGAGTGCTGTGGGGAATTTACCGGTGGAGACGTTGATTGAGACGGTTACTGAGGCCTGGGAAAAAATTGCACCGCACTGTGATCCCCCTTCTCCAGCTACGGTTGCCTTGCCAAAACCCGAAGCCCCTTTTACCGAGATTGTCAGACGATCTTACACCGATCCTCAATTACAGCAAGCGCGGTTAGTGATGCTCTGGCGGGTTCCGGGGTTAAATGATTTGCACGAAACCTATGCTTTGGATGTTATCGCTGCCGTTTTGGGACAGGGAAAAGTATCTCGTTTGTTCCGTCAATTGCGAGAAGAAGAAAAACTGGTTAGCGCGATCGCAGCGGGCAATTCCAGTCAGAAATTACAGGGAAATTTCTCGGTTTCTGCCCGTTTACCTGTGGAAAATTTAGATCAAGTTGAAACTGCAATTCGAGAGCAAATTCGACGATTACAAGAGCAACCGATTGAGAAAGCGGATTTAAATCGGATTCAAACGAAAATTGCCAATCGCTATATTTTTGCTAATGAAAAACCCAGCGATCGCGCTAATTTATATGGCTATTTCTTCTCCCAATTGGGCGACCTCCAGCCCGCTTTTAATTACCCAGAAATTATCCGTCATTTAACCCCAGCAGACATTCAGAAAGCTGCGCAACGTTACTTATCTCCTGATGCTTATGGCATCGTTACCTTATCGCCACCTTCTTCAAATTAATGGCGAAAAGCGCGATCATTCTAGTAAAATGAATCGCGCTTTTTTTATTAGTGAATATTGTAAAAAATTAATTACCAAATAAACCGGAAACAATAGCAACGACTAAACCAATTGCCACAAAAATTAAAGCAATAATGAGAATCCAATATTGTAAACCGTAGAGTTTTCTTAATTCTCCTAAAGCCCCCATCAAGTTTTCAATATCTCTACCTTCTGTATCAACAATTAACTGAAAAGACTTAGCGGCTTTGAGTGTCCAGAAACCGATAATTCCCTGGATAATCCCTTGTACTAAAGCAGAAAATCCGCCTTTTGTAATCGCAATAATGCCAGAAATTGCAGCAAGTATACCAACGGCAATAAGAAAATAGCCCACAAACTTCATTGTTGAGGCGAGATTTTGGATTAATTCATTTTGGGAAGTATTAAATTCATATTCTTGAGAAAATTCTGAGGTCATGAGTGTCTACCTATAACTAAGAAGTCGCTTAAATTATAGGTGGAGCAGCCATTAATGAGGAAAAAAATTAACTCTTCTTCAACCCGCTAAATATTTTAATCAATTTTGTATCAGATCATGATTCAGATCAACTGCTTTCTATTGCTCAGGATAATTCTTAGTTCCAATATAAGCATTGCAGAGTAGTGCATTGGGTATGATGACTGTCCCCCATAACATAAGAAAATTACTTAAATCATAGGTGGAGCAGCCATTCACTGCCAGAAAAATTAACCCTTTTTCAACCAGCTAAACATAGCCCGTAAATCTTTTCCCACTTCTTCGATGGGGTGTTCCGCTTCGCGACGACGAGTGGAGGTCAAGACTGATTTTCCAGATTGATTTTCTAAGACAAATTCCCTGGCAAATTCCCCAGATTGAATTTCTGATAAAACCTTTCTCATTTCAGCACGAGTTTCTTCGTTGACAATGCGAGGACCCCGACTATAATCGCCATATTCTGCTGTATTAGAAATACTGTCGCGCATATTGGCAAGCCCGCCTTCCACCACTAAATCAACAATGAGTTTCACTTCATGGAGACATTCAAAATAGGCGAGTTCGGGTTGATAACCGGCTTCGACTAATGTTTCAAAACCGGTTTTAATTAAGGCACTCAAACCGCCGCAAAGGACAGCTTGTTCTCCGAATAAATCAGTTTCAGTTTCTTCGCGAAAACTGGTTTCGAGAATGCCAGCGCGAGTGCCGCCAATCCCTTTAGCGTAAGCCATAGCGCGATCGCGCCCTTGTCCAGTTTCATCTTGGAATACCGCAAACAGACAAGGAACCCCTTCCCCTTGTTCATAAGTTCGTCTGACAAGGTGTCCCGGTCCTTTAGGGGCGATCATCATCACATCGACACCCGAGGGAGGAACAATTTGTCCAAAATGAATATTAAAGCCGTGGGCAAAGGCTAAGGCCTTGCCAGGGTTTAAATGGGGTTCAATTTCTGCTTTATAAACGGTTTTTTGCACTTCATCCGGCAGTAAAATCATGATCAGATCCGCTGCTTTTGCTGCCTCAGCAACGGGTTTCACGGTTAAGCCCGCTGCTTCTGCCTTTGCGGTTGACTTACTTCCTTCGTATAAGCCCACAATGACATTAACACCGCTATCCTTTAAATTTAAGGCATGAGCATGACCTTGAGAACCAAAGCCAATAATGGCAACG
>CAZBPR010000096.1:0-12436 GCA_964493825.1 uncultured Dactylococcopsis sp. | reverse complement strand
AGCGATATTATTGTCGGTTTGCTCCAAGCCCATCAGTCGGTGAACTATCCTCATTTATCAGGCATTTTACTCTCAGGGGACTTGCAACCCGACCCCTCAATTCGACAGCTCATTGATGGTCTTTATGACCCAATCCCAATTCTCTCGGTTACTACTAATACTTATGAAACCTCTGAGCAAGTCAAACAAGTTCATACCTCCTTAGTCAGTAACGATGAGGTTACCCCTTCGGTGAACGTGGATCGGGAAAAAATTGCTTTGAGTATTCATTTATTTGATGATTATGTTGATTTGAGCCGACTCGAAGAGCAAATTAATACGATTAAAATCAAGGGGATTACCCCCAAGATGTTTACTTACAATCTATTACAAGAAGCGAAATCCCAGAAACAGCATATTGTCTTGCCAGAAGGAGAAGAAATCAGAATTCTCAAAGCAGCAGCGTTTCTCAGCAGTCGAGATATTGTCAATCTAACGCTGTTAGGAAAACCAGAAAAAATTGAGCAAATTATTAATCAGAATCGCATCTCCTTGGACACCCGTCAGGTCAAAATTATCGATCCGGCAACGGCTGAACAATTTGAATCTTATGCGGAAGAGTTTTATCAATTGAGAAAGCAAAAGGGAATCACCCCAGAACTGGCTCGTGAATATTTACTCGATGTCTCTTACTTTGGCACGATGATGGTCTATGCCGGGGAAGCAGATGGCATGGTATCTGGTGCCGTTCATACAACTCAGCATACTCTAAGACCGGCGTTGCAACTCATTAAAACCAAGCCCGGTTGTGAGCTGGTCTCTTCTGTCTTTTTTATGTGTTTAGAAGATCGGGTGCTAGTCTACGGTGATTGTGCCATTAATCCCAATCCCGATGCAGAACAGTTAGCAGAAATTGCTATTGCTTCGGCAGATACCGCCACTGCCTTTGGCATTGAACCCAAAATCGCTCTCTTGTCTTATTCTTCCGGGACTTCCGGTAAAGGAGAACAAGTGGAAAAAGTCAGAACCGCAACCGCGATCGCGCGCCAACGACGCCCGGAGTTAAAATTAGAAGGACCGATTCAGTATGATGCAGCGGTGGACTTTACCGTCGGTTCTCAGAAAATTCCGAACTCGGAGGTGGCAGGACAAGCATCAGTTCTTATCTTCCCTGACTTAAACACCGGAAACAATACCTACAAAGCCGTGCAAAGAGAAACCGGTGCCCTCGCGATCGGTCCCATTGTTCAAGGTTTAGCCAAACCGGTCAACGATCTCTCTCGGGGCTGCACGGTTGATGACATTATTAATACGGTCGCGATTACGATTATTCAAAGTCAGACTCTTAAGAAACACACTCGCTAGGTGAAGATTGACACTCTCACCGATAAATCAAAGATTATATCGGGAGATTCTTGCTTCTACTCCTCTTAACTAGACAATTGCACTAATGAGAATAGAATTTAAGATAAGTAAGGTACAGTAAAAGAAAGTTATGGTTCAAGCAACAGAATATCTTTATGTTGTTCGAGATGATGAAATTTTGCACGGAGAACCGATTATTAAAGGAACTCGTACACCAGTTAGAGCAATCATTGAAACTTGGCGCATGGGGGTAGCACCAGAGGAAATTTCCAAAGGGATGCCTCATTTAAGTTTAGGACAAGTTTTTGGAGCATTAACTTACTATTGCGATCATCAAGAAGAAATCAATCAATACATTGAGCGTAACCGTATTTCAGATGAACTAATTGATCCGTTGGTGAGAAATTTGTGAGCAATTTTTGATTAGTTTATGCTTAGATGAAGATGTTCATGTTTTAGTAGCGGATTTGCTTCAAGCAAGAGGCTTTGATGTCATTACTGCACGGGATGCAGGACAACTTCAAGTGACTGATGCCGAACAATTAGCTTATGCGATCACTCAAGGAAGAACGCTAGTTACTCATAATCGCACTGATTTTGAAGAGCTTGTACAAAGTTATTTCAATGCAGGTGAGATTCACTGTGGGGTTATTTTTGCAATTCGTCGTTCACCACAAGAGATTGCAAAACGATTGCTGGTTATTCTCAATCAAGTTACTTCTCAGGAAATGGAAAATCAAGTCCGATACATCTAGTGAAGAATAACGCGATCGCGCTTCCTCCCACCTGATCGCCTTCTCATCAGCCAGAGAATTGAACCAAACAGCGATCGCGCATTCCAATCGGATTAAACCGTTTTTCCGCCTCCTGCTGAATCTGAGTTGCGCAACGTTGACGTTCGGCAAGATAGGTATTCACTTCCTCGATATGTCTCAAATAGTAGCCGATGACCAAGTAGATGTCTGAGAGTTGTAGGGATGGATATTGTTGTGTAATTTCTTCTGCAGTACCTCCTTCTAGAAAGGCAGTGACAACCGTATCTAAGGTGATACGAGTTTTAGAACTCACACGACCCCATCAGTATCTTCTTCGATGGGTGTAGGTTCTGATGTAATGCTCAGAGTCATTGGCAATTCTCAAGATTTCATTTTGCATATTAGCAAAGAATTTTCCAGAGCGCGCTCCTCGCTAAAATACCAACAAGAGATAAATGTTGAGGTAAAGCAATGGCGCAGCAGTGGCAATTTTGGATTGATCGCGGAGGCACGTTTACAGATATCGTAGCTAAAGGCGAAGATGGAACCCTTCTCACCCATAAACTCCTCTCCGAAAACCCTGATCATTACCAAGATGCTGCCATTCAAGGGATTCGAAATATCCTCGGCTTAAAACCGGATCAACCTCTGCCCACGAAACAGATTCAAGGCGTCAAAATGGGGACAACGGTTGCCACGAATGCCCTCTTGGAACATAAGGGCGATCGCGCTGTTTTACTCATTACTAAAGGCTTTCGGGATGCCCTACGCATTGGCTACCAAAACCGTCCTGATATTTTTGCCCGTGAGATTGTGCTACCCGAAATGGTCTATGAACAAGTGATTGAAGTGGAAGAACGTTTGGATGCGAAGGGGAATGTGATTACGCCTCTCAATCAAGAACAGGTCAAGCAAGACTTACAACAGGCTTATGACAGTGGGATTAGAAGTTGCGCGATCGTTTTAATGCACGGTTATCGTTATTCGCATCATGAAAAAGCCATTGCTGAAATTGCGCGTCAACTCAACTTTACCCAAATCTCAGTTTCCCACGAAGTGACCCCTTTAATGAAACTCGTTAGCCGTGGGGATACGACAATGGTGGATGCGTATCTTTCCCCCATTTTGCGCCGTTATGTGGATCAAGTTGCCAGTAAGCTGAACCTCAATCATGAACAGAGTAACGCCCAACTCCTGTTTATGCAGTCTAATGGCGGATTAGCCGATGCCCAATTATTCCAAGGGAAAGATAGTATTCTCTCCGGTCCAGCAGGAGGAATCGTGGGTGCAGTGAAAACTAGTCTCATTGCCGGTTACGACAAAATTATCAGCTTGGATATGGGGGGAACCTCCACGGATGTCGCCCACTATGCAGGGGAATACGAACGGAGTTTAGAAACTGAAATTGCGGGAGTGCGATTGAAAACCCCCATGATGGCAATTCATACTGTCGCTGCGGGAGGGGGATCAATTGTTGAGTTTGATGGGTCACGGTATCGAGTGGGACCCGCTTCTGCCGGGGCATATCCGGGACCCGCTGCTTATGGTAATGGCGGACCGTTAACCGTTACCGACTGCAACGTCAAAGTGGGGAAACTGCAACCGCAGTTCTTTCCGAAAGTATTTGGAAAAAATCAAGATGAACTCCTCAATGATGAGATTGTTGAAGCAAAATTTCAGGAATTGACTGCAAGAATTGGGGATAATCGCCCGCCAGAAGCGGTTGCATCCGGTTTTTTAGCGATTGCAGTGGAAAAAATGGCAAACGCGATCAAAAAAATCTCCTTAGAAAAAGGCTATGATGTCTCAAAATATACCCTCTGTTGTTTTGGCGGTGCTGGGGGACAACACGCTTGTTTAATTGCGGATGCGTTAGGGATGAAACGAGTACTGATTCATCCTTATGCGGGGGTTTTATCCGCCTATGGCATTGGTTTAGCGGATATTCGGGTCTTACGAGAAAAAGCGGTGGAAGCAAAACTTACGCCTGATCTGGACTTAAAATCCCTCTTCTCTCCCTTAATTAAAGAAGCACAACAAGAATTAGCCCAACAAACTACCGTCTCCTCGCCAGAAAGAACTACCACCCAGCAGAAAGTCCATCTCAAATACGAAGGAACAGACTCGCCTCTGTTGGTGAACTTTGGCAGCTTAGACCAGATGCAAGCGGACTTTAATAGCATTCATCAACAACGGTATGGCTTTGTCATGGAAGGGAAACCCTTAATCGTCGAAGCAATATCCGTGGAATTAATTTATGAAACCGAACCCCTAGCTGAGAAAACTCTTCCTCGTCATCGAGAAACGCTACCGCAACCGACAACCATCGTTTCTGTATATACCGGCGAGAAATGGCGCAATACCCCAGTTTATCAACGAGAAGATTTACAGCCAGGCGACTCCATTCCCAGTCCAGCGATGATTATAGAACCCACAGGAACGAATATGATTGAACTAGGTTGGGAAGCAACGGTGAATGATCAGGGTCATCTTATCCTGACTAAACAAGCAGAAGCAGAAAGTTTAACCATACAACCAACAGCGACAGAAAAACCAGATCCTGTTTTACTCGAAATTTTCAATAACTTGTTCCGTTCCATTGCTGAACAAATGGGAACAACCTTGCAGAATACTAGCTACTCAGTAAATATTAAAGAGCGGTTAGACTTTTCTTGTGCCATTTTTGACCAAAATGGGCAATTAGTGGCAAATGCTCCTCATATTCCGGTTCATTTAGGTTCGATGAGTGAGAGTGTGGGCAGTTTAATTGCAGCGCAACAGGGAAACTTAAAGCCAGGGGATGTCTATGTTCTAAATAACCCTTATAACGGCGGAACCCATCTCCCTGATGTTACGGTGATTACCCCTGTTTTTGTGGATGACAGCCCCTCACCTCTGTTTTATGTGGCTTCTAGAGGACATCACGCCGATATTGGTGGCATTACTCCTGGTTCCATGCCTCCTTATAGTACCCGCATCGAAGAAGAAGGGGTGTTACTCGATAACTTTCTTCTAGTGGAAGATGGACACTTTCGAGAAGCAGCCCTTGTCGAAATATTGACTACTGGGGAATATCCAGTGCGGAATGTTACTCAGAATATTGCTGACTTACAAGCGCAAATTGCAGCGAATGAGAAAGGGGTACAAGAATTACTGCGGATGGTGGAACAGTTCAGCCTGGAAACGGTACAAGCCTATATGCACCATGTCCAGAATAATGCAGAGACAGCAGTACAGAAGGTGATCGAAGGCTTACAGGAAGGAAATTATTGCACTGAGTTAGACACAGGGGGACACATTCAGGTCAAGATTAGCATTGATTTAGAAACGCATCGCGCTACTATTGATTTTACAGGAACCTCTTCGCAACAGAAAAGTAACTTTAATGCACCTGCAGCGGTTTGTAAAGCAGCAGTGCTATACGTCTTTCGGACGCTAGTGGATGACAATATTCCCCTCAATGCTGGTTGTTTGAAACCCCTGGATATTATTATCCCGGAAAGTTGTCTATTAAATCCCACTTCGCCTGCTGCAGTAGTCGCTGGAAATGTCGAAACCTCCCAGCTAATTACCGATACCCTTTATGGGGCGTTAGGGGTGATGGCTGCCTCACAGGGAACTATGAATAATTTTACGTTTGGGAATGACCGCTATCAATATTACGAAACGATTTGTGGCGGTGCGGGGGCAGGAAATGGCTTCAATGGCGCGGACGCGGTACATACTCACATGACTAATTCTCGTTTAACTGACCCAGAAGTGTTAGAGTGGCGCTTTCCGGTATTAGTGGAAGACTTTAGTATTCGAGAAAATAGTGGCGGCAAAGGGCAATATCAAGGTGGAAATGGGGTAATTCGTCGCATTAAATTTTTAGAAGCGATGACAGCCGGAATTTTGTCTGGTCGTCGCAAGTTTGCACCATTTGGTCTAGCCGGGGGTGAGTCGGGAAGACCTGGACGGAATGCAGTAGAAAGAAAAGATGGAACTGTTGAGGAATTAGAGAGTACGGCAACTGTACAAATGCAATCCGGAGATATCTTTAGACTTGAAACACCTGGCGGCGGCGGATATGGAACACTTTAAAAGCATCGCTTTACTTCCGAAAAGCTCTGGGAACAACTAAATCAACTAGCTCTCATTATTTTCTTCCTCCTCTGCAGCAGGTAAAAGAATGGGGGCGTAAGCGGTTTCATCGTCCCGGTTAAGCTGGTGAGCAAGGTCAAAATCTTCTAATCTTTCGAGAATAGGGACAATCTCACTGTAAGAACGAACCCCTAGCTGTTCTAGGTCTTCTATTGTGATTGTTTCATCAGAAAGTTCATTTTTTTGTTGCAATAGGGCGAGAATTCGTTTTTCTTGCAATTTTAGGGCTGCTTGTTCAGACTGAGTTTTTTGAGCAGCTTGTAAGCCCTTTTTCAAGACTTCAGGAGTAATCTGTTCTGCTTGTAATTCTGCTGCTTTTGATAAGATGGCGTTACCTAAACGATTGAAGAGACGAGGTTTACCGCGAGAGACTTCACAAAAGCGTTTTGCAGTTTCTGGTAGAAAGGGAAGAACACTACGGGGATTGTTATCATCCTCGCAATCATTATTAATTCTGGCACTATTCAGGTATCTGATCAGCATCTGGTAGGTAGTGGGCTGATCAAGTTCATCAAGGGGCAATTGCAAGTCAAATAAACCTCGCTCACTGGTTAGCCAATCGCCAGTGATTGCTGTTGGGTGAGCAGTGAGGATAAACCAGGCACGTCCTTTTAACATTCCCTGAGCATTATCCATCAATTCTCGCACTCGTCGAGGTTCTTGTTTATCTAGGTCATCGATCGCGATTAATACTCCTTTAGAATATTTTGCCAAGGCTCGGTCTAACAGCGTTTCTAAACTAATCGTTGGATAGAGGGGGTTTGTAATTGGCAAGTCTTTCTCTGTCACTTTACCGCTAACACCAAGATTCCCACCAACTTCTGCACCCCGTTCTTTAAGTATCTTCTCGGTGGGAATCCCCATTTGATAGAGTTGACGCTGCGCCCATTCATCTTCTGGCATTTCTCTGGCAAGGGCGATTAAAGCGGTGGTAGCCAAATCCAATTCTGGCGTTGGATGTTGTCACGGGATCGCCTAAAAATATCTCTAGGGCTGCTCATAAAGACACTTCCTCTACTCTGTTCCGCGCCAGGTTTTCCAAGCGACTCTCACCCCAGTAATCACCCCTCGGGTTTGCTTTCTCACCCCTTGGGCTTGATTTTTAGCTGTAGTCACACCGCGATCGAGCTGTTTTGCCACTTGGGAGGCACTTTTCACCCCCGTATTCACTTCATTGGTCAATTCCGTGACTTCCTCCCCTGTGAGACGAATAGCTTCTAAGGTTGACGGGAGTTCTTTTTCTAAGGTATCAAATAATTTTTCTGCACTACGAGCGACTCGCGCTAGTTCCAAAAAAGCCGGAAACGCCGCGACTAGCACGGCGGTTAGGCTAATGGCAACTAAAAATAAGGACAATGCCAGCCAAAATATTGGGTCACTCATGCTTGATTATCAATCAATGTTACATCCTACAAATCTAAAGATCAGGGTTATCGAATGAAACCCTCTCAGCTTTTAGAATCATCAGTGGGTTCATCCATTTCTAATCCTTTACGAGAGGACTTCAATGCTTTCCATAAGTCTTTGATTTTGTGATAAGCTTCTTCGGAGCTGATTTTACCACCAGTTTCTAAATTACAGATATAGCTTACTTTCTGCGCAAACTCCTGTAAATTTGCGTTAAAGACAATGTTTTTGGGATAGGCTTCCCCCCGATAGGGATGATGGGGGTAAAGAAATTCATCTTTACTCGGGTTAGATTCTGGCATACTATTAACGATTCCTCAAATAATTAACGGTTTATCCCTAACGATAAAGTAAATTTCCCAGATGGAAAAACTATACGAAGGAAAAGCAAAAATCATCTATCCCACAGATGACCCACAAATTTTATTAACGCACTTCAAAGATGATGCAACAGCGTTTAATGCCCAGAAAAAAGGGACGATCGCGCAAAAAGGGCAAATCAATTGCCGCATTAGCGCTGCTTTATTTACCTTGCTTGAACAGCACGGAATTGCCACTCACTATATTGATCAAATTGCGCCAAACCAAATGCGGGTCAAAGCCGTGACCATTTTGCCTTTAGAAGTTGTTGTGCGTAATATTGCTGCCGGAAGTTTGTGCCGACAGACCGGACTGGAAGAAGGAACAATTTTACCCTTTCCCTTAGTCGAATTCTATTACAAAAAAGACGAGTTAGGCGACCCCTTACTCACGCGCGATCGCGTTTTAATTCTCAATCTAGCTAGCCTCAATCAACTGGAACAACTACAAAGCAAAGCCCTTGCCATTAATACTCACCTGAAAACCTTTTTTGGAGATTGTAAGATTACTCTGGTGGACTTCAAATTAGAATTCGGTTTGGATGCTGATCAAAATTTACTGTTGGCTGACGAAATCAGTCCGGATACCTGTCGTCTCTGGGATCAAAGGCAAAATGACGATCCGCAAAGACGAGTCATGGATAAAGATCGCTTTCGGAAAGATTTAGGAGATGTAGAAACCGCTTATCAAGAGGTGCAAACGCGAATATTGTCACAAATTCAATTGACAAGTCATAACGAATGAAGAATAACTAGATAACAAATCGTAAAGTATAAATTTGGTGTGTGGACGTGTTAAAAAATATCAGAATGTCTCGTTTATCTCCTGTCATTGCAACGGCACTGCTGTTTTCTGTCATGAGTTCAGAAGAAGTGGTGGTTGCACAGACAGTAGTTGAAACAGAAAAACTTAGTCAAAACAATAATGCCGAACCGTCACCGATGCCGGAGGAAATGCCGGCTTCTGAGGAAAGCCCGGTAACAGAACCAGCCCCGGAAACTCCCGACCCGAGTGATGCCCAACCTTCCCCCATGCTGGAGGAAACTCCTGAGGAAACTCCAGGAACAGAACAGCAACCCCAATTTGACCCCAACACTGATTTTCAGCCTTCTCCAACCCCCGATAGTGCCGCTCCTGCAGAAGAACCGCAAGTTTTAATTGTCGAAGTGGATGTGGAAGGGGTAGAAGGGCGTTTGGAAGATGTGGTCTTTGATGCCACTGGTGTCCAACCGGGGCGTTTAACAACGCGATCGCAGCTGCAAGAAGATGTGAATGCCATTTTTGCCACCGGTTTCTTTCGGAATGTGCGAGTGGTTCCAGAAGATACTCCGCTTGGGGTGCGGGTGACTTTTGTAGTGGAACCCAATCCTGTTTTAGAGGATGTGCAAGTGACCACTGTTCCCGAAGACGCAGAAAGCCGAGTGTTACCAGAGTCAGTCGTTGATGATATTTTCAGTGAACAGTACGGGGATATTCTCAATTTACAAGACCTCCAAAATAATATTGAAGACCTTAACCAGTGGTATCAAGATAATGGTTATGACTTAGCCCAAGTCGTCGGTTCTCCAGAAATTTCTCCGGATGGCGTCGTGACTTTAACGGTAGCAGAAGGCGTCATTGAAGACATTCAAGTCAAAACCTTTGATGAAGATGGAAATGAAATTGAAGGACGAACTCGCGATTTTATCGTTACCCGGGAAGTAGAATTATCCCAAGGAGACGTCTTCAAACGAGAAACTGCTCGGGCTGACTTAGAACGTATTTTTGGCTTAGGGATTTTTGAAGATGCGAGCCTTTCCTTTACACCAGGTGAAGATCCCCGCAAGGTCGTGTTGAATTTTGAAGTAGTGGAAGGCAATACCGGTTCCATTGGTGCCGGTGCTGGGGTCAGTTCTGCTAGCGGTTTGTTTGGCACGGTAAGCTACCAAGAACAGAATTTAGGCGGGAATAATCAAAATTTATCGGCAGAAGTGCAAGTGGGTGGACGCACCCTGCTCTTTAATACTCGTTTTTCTGATCCGTGGATTGCCGGTGATCCCCATCGAACCGGTTACGCTGTTAATCTTTTCCGTCGTCGTTCTATTTCTGTCATTTTTGATGAAGGAGAAACAGAAGTCGATTTACCCAATGGGGAAAGTCCCCGTGTGGTCAGAACGGGCGGTGGGATTACCTTTAGTCGTCCCCTAGCCCCAGATCCCTTCACGCGCCCGGATTGGACGCTTTCGGCTGGGTTAGAGTACAACCGTGTTCAAATTCAAGATCAAGATGGTGAAATTTCTCCGGTTGATGAATTGGGCAATCAACTCGCCTTTGATGATAGTGGGGAAGATGACCTGTTTGTGGTGGAAGTGGATGCTGTGCGCGATCGCCGCAACAATCCTCGCCAACCTACTAGTGGTTCAGTTTTACGGTTAGGGGTAGATCAATCGATCCCCTTGGGTTCAGGCAGCATTTTATTTAATCGGGTGCGAGGCAGTTATAGCTACTTCATTCCCGTGGACTTTACCAACTTTACAGAAGAAGGCAGTGGAGAAACCCTCGCCTTTAATGTCCAAGCCGGAACCGTCTTTGGCGATTTACCTCCTTATGAAGCCTTTTCTCTGGGAGGGACAAACTCAGTGCGGGGTTACCAACAAGGAGATGTGGGGGCTGGACGTAGCTTTGTCCAAGCCACTGCTGAATATCGTTTTCCCATTTTTTCCATTGTTGGTGGAGCCCTATTTCTTGATGTGGGAACTGATCTCGGCACAGGTGAGGATGTTCCCGGAGAACCGGCAGAAGTGCGAGATAAACCTGGAAGCGGCTTTGGTTATGGGGCAGGTGTGCGCGTGCAATCGCCTTTAGGACCGATTCGGGTTGACTTTGGACTCAATGACAATGGCGACAGTCGGATTCATTTTGGGATTGGGGAACGCTTTTAGAGCACTGATTAATGACCAATGAAAAAGCAACAAACAATCGCGCAAGCTTTTACCTTAACAGGGGTGGGACTCCATTCGGGACAAATAGTAACAGTAACAGTCAAACCCGCCCCGGCAAATGAGGGACGCTATTTTGTTCGCATGGATTTAGCGGATGCGCCGAAGATTCCAGCAACTATAACAGCAATCAGTCAGACGCAACTGTCCACCGAATTGGCAATCGGTCAAGCGAAGGTTCGCACCGTTGAACATTTATTGTCAGCGTTGGTTGGTCAAGGCATTGATAATGCCAGAATTGAAGTGGATGGTCCAGAACTCCCTTTACTCGATGGCTCTGGGAAAGATTGGGTTGAGCAATTACAAATAGTTGGGGGGGTGAGTTGTGGCGTTCCCCGAAAGCAGGGAATTGAGGTCAAAACTCCAGTTTCGGTACAAGCGCAAGATGCCATTGTTGCGGCATTCCCGGCTACCCAAACCCGACTCAGTTATGGCATTGATTTTCCTGTTCCTGCCATTGGCCAACAATGGTACAGTTGGGAACCCACACAGGAAAGTTATCACAGCGCGATCGCGCCGGCGAGAACTTTTGTCCTCGCTGAACAAGTCGAAACGCTGCGCCAAGCGGGATTAATTAAAGGTGGCAGTTTAGACAATGCTTTAGTTTGTAACCAAGAGGGTTGGTTAAATCCCCCCTTACGCTTTGCAAATGAACCAGTTCGTCATAAACTGTTGGATTTAGTGGGTGATTTAAGCCTTTTGGGAACGCTTCCCCAAGCTCATATCGTTGCCTACAAAGCGAGTCATGATTTGCATATTCGTCTAGCTAACCGGCTTAGCGAAACCAACCAGGGATAACCTTATTGTTTATGCTGGTTAACGGAGACTGGTCAATGAAATGACCCCCTAACCCCTTAAAATTAACTTAACGAGTGCGTCATTCTCAGGGCACTAGGATCTGAAGTCTTTTCAGCCTGCCCATCACCTAAATTGGGGTTATTTCAAGCAAGTTCGGCGTACTCCTTTTAGTGTGCAGACTAACCCCGAAACCGTCTTCACCCGTAAATTTAAACTTTTGTAAACACAACTTATGTCTTCAGTAACTTCCGAACCCACTCATCTCGAATCGACATCTGACAATCCTTCCAACTCTGCTTCAGAAGCAGGGAAAACAGTTTATACGGTTGAGGAAATTCAACAGCTGCTACCTCACCGCTATCCGTTTGCACTGGTTGACCGCATTATTGATTATGTCCCTGGTGAAAGTGCAGTGGGGCTGAAAAATGTTACGTTTAATGAACCTCATTTTCAAGGACATATTCCCAATCGCCCCATTATGCCCGGTGTTTTAATCGTAGAAGCCATGGCACAAGTGGGAGGTGTTGTGTTAACTCAACTGCCAAGCGTCGAAGGAAGTTTCTTTGCGTTTGCTGGAATTGATAAAATCCGTTTTCGTCGTCCAGTCGTCCCTGGCGACCAACTCATTATGAGTGTTGAGTTATTATCCTT
>CAZBPR010000095.1:2671-12493 GCA_964493825.1 uncultured Dactylococcopsis sp. | reverse complement strand
CTGGATCATCTAGCTTTTTTTCTACTCTTTGATCCGGAAAGTGACAGAAGAGGGCTATTTTAATCGGCAAGGAGACAAACGCAGTGAAGACTGTTTTGCATGTAGGCTGTGGTCCTTACAATCCCAAAAAGCTCCACGCCACTTTTAGAACGGAAGAATGGCAAGAAGTCCGTTTAGATATCAATGAAGCTGTGCAACCGGACATTCTTGCCTCTTTGACCGATATGAGCGCCGTGGCCGATCATTCAGTGGATGCGGTGTGGTCATCTCACAATGTCGAACACCTCTATCCTCATGAAGTCGCGATCGCGCTGGGTGAGTTTCGGCGCGTCCTCAAAGTAGACGGCTTTGCCCTAATCACCCTTCCCGACTTACAAAAAGTCGCGGCACTCGTGGCTGAAGATCAACTGGAAGACCCGGCTTATCAGTCTCCAGCCGGGCCGATCGCGCCCCTGGATATGATTTACGGTCATCGTGCCTCCATCGCCCGTGGGAACCATTTTATGGCTCATAAAACTGGATTTACGGCGAAAACCCTGGGTAACGCCCTCATCAAGGCAGGATTTGCCCAAGTTCGGCTCAAACGGGGAAATAATTTCGATTTGTGGGCGATCGCGTACAAAACCACCCCACCGTCGCAGGAGGCTTGAATTCGTGAAAATTCTATTTGTGCACCAAAACTTTCCCGGTCAATACAAGCATCTCGCCCCAGCTATGGCACAGGAAAAAGAGAATACTGTGGTGGCATTGGGAGAAAAGAAAAACCTTAAGCAACACTCCATTGAGAGTTTATCCCAGGCAGGAATTAAGTTACTGGGCTATGAGACGCCCAAAGGGGCTTCCAATTCCACCCACCACTATATTCGAGGCTTAGAGTCAGCAGTGCGCCGCGGTCAAGCCGTTGTTCGGGCGACCTTACCCTTGCGAGAAAAAGGATTTATTCCCGATGTGGTCTGTGCTCATCCTGGTTGGGGCGAAGCCCTGTATTTAAAAGATGTCTTTCCTGAAGCGAAACATCTCTACTTTTTAGAGTTTTTCTATCGCGCCCGCGGTAGTGATGTCGGGTTTGATCCGGAGTTTCCTAACCAACTCGATGACCAATTTCGGGTCCGCACCAAAAATACAACCCTCCTCCTCAGCTTAGATGCCATGGATTGGGGCGTTTCGCCAACAGCCTGGCAACGGGACCAACATCCGGTTCCTTTCCAGAACCAAATTTCTGTTATTCACGACGGCATTAATACCAAAACGGTTAAGCCCAATCCAGACGCAAGTTTGACCCTGAAAGAAAAAGGCTTGACCTTAACCCAAAAAGATGAAGTGATCACTTATGTGGCGCGTAACTTAGAACCTTACCGGGGATTTCATTCCTTTACGCGATCGCTGCCAGAATTGCTGCGTCGTCACCCGAACGCTCACGTCCTCATTTTAGGGGGTGATGATGTCAGCTATGGACGACGCCCACCCCAAGGAACAACCTACCGACAGCAATATTTAGCTGAAATTCAAGACCAAATCGATCTTGATCGCGTTCATTTCCTGGGTAAACTTCCCTATCAATCTTATTTAGCAGTGTTACAAGTTTCCTCCGCTCACGTTTACCTAACTTATCCATTTGTTCTCTCTTGGTCGATGTTAGAGGCTATGGCAGCCGGCTGTCTGGTAATTGGTTCAGCCACTCCCCCCGTACAAGAAGTCTTACACCACGAAGAAAATGGTCTGCTGGTGGACTTTTTTCAGACGGAAGAAATTGTTGATACCATTACCCGGGTTTTAGAGCATCCGAATCGGATGCAAGCCCTCCGGGAAAAAGCAAGAAAAACAGTTGTCGAAACCTTTGATTTAGAAAGTGTTTGCCTTCCTCAACACATTGCCCTCATTGAAAAATTAGCCGCAGGTCAATGATTGATTTCGATCAGTTGCCATCACCAACCATTAAGATAGGAGAAGTTCTCTATCCTTAAGTCGTTATGAGTCCGATTATTGCTGGCTTTATCGCTAGCTTCTGTGCTGGCATGGCAACAGTTGTGGGTGCCTTACCGGTCTTAGTGCCAATGAAATACACCCGTCGCGCCCAAGGCATGATGTTAGGATTTGGCGGTGGCGTGATGTTGGCAGCGAGTGCCTTTTCTTTAATTATTCCGGGCACCCAAGCTGCGATCGCGCAAGGCAGTACCCAAATGCAAGCCGCTTTGATTATGGCCATGGGTTTAGGCTTAGGGGCGATTTTTTTAAAAGTGACCCATGATTTACTCCCCCATGAACATTTTTTCAAAGGATTTGAAGGACGAGACGGTCGCAACCTGAAACGGATTTGGTTATTTGTTTTTGCGATTACGCTACATAACTTCCCTGAAGGTTTAGCGGTCGGCGTTAACTTTGCCAGTGGCGACTATAGCCAAGGACTCCCCTTAGCGATTGGCATTGGTTTACAAAATCTGCCCGAGGGCTTAGTGGTTGCTTTATCCTTAGTTGGTCAAAATTACACTGCCCTTTCTGCTCTTGGCATTTCCCTGATGACAGGCTTAGTTGAACCCATTGGCGGTTTAATAGGGGTTGGCGTTTTTGCCCTTGCTCAATCATTATTACCTTGGGGGATGGCATTTGCTGCCGGGGCAATGCTTTTTGTTATTAGTGATGATATTATCCCTGAGTCTCATGAAAAAGGGCGGGAAAATGAAGGCACAATTGGCATCATGGTCGGTTTTATTGTAATGATGGTGTTGGATATTGGTTTAAGTTAATGGCTTAGTTTACCAACGAGCACAATATACAGTAATTGTGCGATCAATACCTTTAAACTTAGACTTGCCAATGGGATAAAACGCCTCTTGATGTTCCAAGCGGTCATAGGTTTCTTCACTGATCACACAGGCACCTGGACGACACACCGCTTCTAAACGTGACGCTAAATTGACGGTTCCTCCTAATACGGTGTAATCAACCCGTTGCGAACTGCCCACATCTCCGACCACCGCTTTCCCACTATTAATCGCAATCCGCAGCTGCAAAGGATGAGATAAGATATGCTCTTCATTGAGTTGTTCTAAGCGCTCGAGCATTGCTTTAGCGACATTGACAGCGCGATCGGCATGATCCGATTGGGGTTCTGGCGCACCAAAAAATGCCATGATGCAATCCCCAATAAATTTATCTAAGGTTCCCCCCATCGCAAATAAGGGTTTTAACATCTCTTCAAAGAATCGATTCAGCAATTCAGCTAACTCTTCCGGTCGTAATTGTTCTGCTAATGCCGTAAAGCCCACAACATCAGCAAATAAAACGCTGACATCTGCTTCCATTGGGGTGAGAATCGAATCTTCAATGGCGCCAAAGGTAATTAGCTGCTGCACGACAGCCGGCGAATGATAGCGTTCTAAGCGTTGACGAATCCGTTCTTGTTCTTGTAACCGGCGCGTCAGTAACCACCGCTGCACACTGGCAGCCACTAAATTAGCAATGGTTGAAAAGAAACTCAAATCTTGATCTTGGCTTGGATCTAAGCGATCAAATCCAATGCTGGCATCAGCATACAAAACTCCTACAACTTGCTGATCGTTCCACAGCGGAACTGCTAAAGCTCCTCCAATCCCTTTCATCAAAATGCTTTTTTCGTCCAAAAAGCGTTGATCAATCTGGGCATTTTTGGTTTTAATGGCAAGTTTTTCCTGAAAGACTTTATTGCAAATTGAATAACTAATCCAATCTCCTTTGTATAAATTACTTTGTTCTTGATAATACTGATTTTTTCGTTGTTCTCCCTTAGGACGAACAGCAGCTTTATACAGTTCTAGTTGCCCCGAACCATCGACATCAATTAATAACCCTAAACGCTCGACATTTCGTAGTTCTTGGAAGATTACACTTTCCACTTGCGAAAAAATAGCTTCGATCGATTCTGCCCGATTGAGTCCTTTGGCAATTTCAACGATATATTGCAAACGAGCATGAGCAATATGATCTGTACTGAGCGGGTCTTTATTTTGATCTCCCTCAATCCAACGTTGTCTGAGTTCTTCAGCATTCCGGACAATCGTTTTTTGTTCTCTATGTTCTTCGGGTGGAGAAAAGTTAGCCTCTGAAGCCGAAGCAGCCGACTCCGTGGCTAATTTTACTTTCACGGTGACATTACCAATCTGAATAATATCGCCATCTTGAATCAAGGTGGGTTTCTCTACCCGACCTTGGTTGAGTAAGGTACCATTTGTGCTCCCTAAATCTTCAATCCGCCATTGACCGGCTGCAATGCGACGAAACTGACAGTGACGACGCGAAATTTCCGAATAGGGTAAATAAACATCACATTCGGGTAGACGACCAAGGATTAGTTGATCCTGAGCTACATTTCGGGTCTGCTCGGGACTCCCATCAATATAAATATTTAACGTGAGCTCAGTAGCCAATTTCATTGTTATCGTACCAATCCTCGGTTAAGTTCAAGGGAAATACAGTGTTAGGGGGAATTGTGACGGGTGCGGAAGCTGGGGACGAGGTTCGACCGGAAAAAAGATTTGAGCGAGCTTGCACTGGAACCACAGGAAATCTTGGATGAGATGTCGCTAATTTGATAGCACTCATCACTGCTTCCGTCATCAAATTCGTGGCTTGGGCAGTGGTTTCAAAAAATTCAATCACTGGTGTTTGCCCGGGACTAATCATTTCTCCTTGGTGATTCCTTAGATCATTTTCGATGAACCAGATTTCCAACGCAGGTTGTTCTAACTTTAATGTTAAGGGTTTTCTGCCGCGATAACGTAAACTGAATGACGTTCCTGAGGATAAGGGCATCTCCCTCGGTAAGAAAGCAGAAGGGCGATTCCCAATAACGGGGGGAGAGGGAACTTCCACCGTAACGGGCAAGGCTCCGGTTTTGGGAGTCGCTGGCGGAAGTTGCAACAGTGTAGAGAGAGAAAAGTGATGTTTTTTCACGTCGAGTGTCAGTTGCCAGTGTTCCCCTTGAAGAACCTCAACTGGTTTGAGGTGAGGCGGGGAAGACACTAATTTGGCCTCAGGAGAAAGTTCCAAGACAATACGCGTAACATTCGGTTGGAATTGGGCAATACGCATTGCGTTCACTAATCCAGAATAATTTTGATGCACTGACTTTTGGTTTAATGTCGTTTCTGGCAGATCAATCACAATACGAGTGGGATTTTCAAGGAGAAATAACTCCGGTTTGATCACGCTTTCAGTTTTAAATTTAAGTTGGTAAGTATCGGGGTTAAAACTCCACTGAGACAATGCCCTTGCCTGCACTTCATTGCCCGGCAACAAACCACTCATTCCCAAGCCAATCACAGCCCATCGTCTGCAAATAACTGGAAAAAATTGACGGAGATTAATACAAGACGCTAAACCCATCACTCCTTGTCAATAGTGTGAAAAGGATCACTTACTATTGTGCCACATTTTTCTAAACATTAAAAGTCCATAACACTGGATTTTCGTCTAAATAATCCGTGACACTCCCCCCAATCTGATCAATTTCTGCTAACTCTGCATCAGAAAGATTGACTGCTGTCGCTTGCGCATTGCCCAAGACTTGCTGGGCATTTCTGGCTCCCGCGATCGCGCAGGTATTGGGTTGAGCAATTAACCAAGCGAGTGCGAGTTGGGCTAAAGTACACTCCTTTCGTTCAGCTATGGGACGTAACTGTTCCAAAGCTTGCAGGGCGCGGTCATAGTTTTCCCCTTGAAAGAGTTTATTTTTAGCCCGATGATCGCCTTGTTCAAACTGATGATTGGGTCCAAATTTTCCGGTTAATAGCCCTTGGGCGAGAGAAGAATAGGCAAGAACGGTAATATTTTTTTCCACACAGTAAGGAATCAGTTCTTTTTCCGCTTGTCGCCAAAACAGAGAATAAGGGGGTTGCACACTGTCAATTGGTCCGTACTGCTGCGCTTGAGCCACTTGTTCCCGAGAAAAATTAGAAACCCCAATCGCTCGGATTTTGCCCTGACGTTTCAATGCATTGAGTGCCTGCATTGTTTCTTCAATCGGGACAATTTCACTATTAAACGAGCCACTGGGCCAATGGATTTGATATAAATCCAGGTAATCGGTCTGTAAATTTTTCAGAGAACGATCACAAGCGGCGATCACTTGGTCATATTGCAAGTGAGTGGGGAAGACTTTACTTGCCAATTGCACCTCTTCTCTGACATCAGAAATGGCCTGGGCGACAATTTGTTCGGAATGACCTTCTCCATAAATTTCAGCGGTATCAATGGTCGTAATGCCAGCCTCAAATCCGGTCCGAATTGCTTTGATGGTTTCTGTATCCTCAATCCCCGTCCACATAGCTTTTCCGGCTTGCCAGGTTCCCATCAAAATCGGAGTAATTTTGACATCTGAGAGTCCTAATGGTCGCGCTTGCATGATCACTCCTTTTCAATCAACTGTCACTACTATTCGGTGTTATTTTTAGAGCCAATGAACACTTGATAGGCCACGTACCCTAAAGCACCAATAATCGCCAAGGTTAGCACCGATGTAATCAGTTGGAAAACTGTCTTGAGGAGGGAAAGACTAATTCCCACTGCTACCGCACCGACAATGACTTTCCCCAACAAAGGCAGTTGATCGAACCAGCGACGGACTTGTAACGCGACTCCTTGAACCCGCCGGGAAAATTGACCAGATTCTGAACCTGCCGGAGAAGAGGGAGACACCGAATCTTGTTGCGTTGTCTGGTCCTGTTGTTGACCACTGGCATTGACTTCGGCTTCTAACTCTTGGAGTCTTTTTTCCCAGTCCGTTGGAGAATTGGGTTGATTCATATTCATTTCCTCTTGTACTTATGGACAGCTCATAAAGATGAACAGAACAGCGAAAGGGGATGGCAACTTAAGGGATAATATAAATAGAACTACCCACAGCGGTTTATTCATGCTTGCGATGAAACGCCAATACCACACCCTCTTTCTCACCACTGCCCTTGCCACTATTTTATTCGGTCTAACCGCAACTCGCTTGCTTGCGGAGACAATCACAGTCAGTGGGAACTTTTCTGGCCCGATGACCACTCAGGGTCAATCGGGAGGGGGAGTTAACAGTAATGATTGTGGTTTTGTTCCGAATACCCCACAAGAAATGATTCGGGTAACCGAAAAAATCAACTATCTGCGCTTGAGTGTGGAGAGTGGAACGGGTAATCCAACCTTACTCATTGATGGTCCGGATGGGCGCTTTTGTCTGTTAGCCGATTCCGGCAAAAATCCTTCTCTATCTGGGATTTGGATGCCGGGAGAGTATAAAGTTTATGTGGGGGATGAACAAGGACAAAGCCATCAATATACTCTTCGTCTTTCCACCCAACGATAACTTAAAAAATGGGCTCGGGAAAGGCATCACAATTCTAAAAATGAAATTAAATTCTTTCGACAGAGATGTTGATCAGATAATGTACGTTAAGGTGGTAAGAGAAGATAAGAGTTACTGCTAAATTTCTTTCCAGTTAAGAAAACTTCCATAAAGGAGTCAACAATTATGAGTAATATCGAAGAACAAATTGAAAAACAGCGTCAAGAAGCACGTGACGTTTGTGGCAGCGAAGGGACTGAATCTGAAGACTGCGCAGTGGCTTGGGATACTGTAGAAGAATTACAAGCCGAATATTCTCACCAACGTTCAGAAAAACCCAAGAAAACCTCTTTAGAACAATATTGTGATGAAAATCCAGAAGCAGCAGAATGTCGCGTGTATGACGACTAAGTACTTAATTAATTAACGAATTACTTTTGAGCAGTAGGAGGAAAAACTTCTGCTGCTTTTTTGATTTAACGGTCAAAATTCTCCCCAAGATAATACTGGCGAACTAAAGGATCATTATAAAGTTCTTGGGCTTTTCCAGACGCCAAAATGCCGCCGTCGCGCATAATATAAGCGCGATCTGTAATTTCTAATGTTTCTCGTACATTATGATCTGTAATCAAAATTCCCATATTTTGAGAGCGAAGTTGATCAATTAACGTTTGTAATTCGGAAACGGCAATGGGGTCAACGCCAGCAAACGGTTCATCCAGTAAAAGAAATTGCGGTCCTTTCTCTCCCACGGCTAAGGCACGGGCTAACTCGGTGCGTCGCCTTTCTCCTCCAGAAACGCGACTCCCTTCGGTGTTGGCAATACTCTCTAAACGAAATTCTTTTAATAACAGTTGTAACCGTTGTTTTCGCAAGGGGGCTGAAAAACTGTTTTCTTCTAAAGCTAAGCGTAAGTTATCAGCAACGGTCAAATAGCGAAAAATACTCGGTTGTTGGGGAAGATACCCAATCCCAAGGCGCGATCGCCGATCAATGGCTAACGCCGTAATATTGTGCTCTCCGAGCCAGACACTTCCTTGATCCGGTTTCACTAACCCCGTGGCAATATAGAAGGTGGTGGTTTTTCCCGCTCCATTGGGCCCCAATAAGCCGACAATTTCCCCTGGAGAGACTCTAACACTAACGCGACTCACGATGGTCAATTTGCCATAGGACTTATGAATATTTTTCAGGACTAAACTCACGTTGCACCTACTGTGGAGAGGATGTGGTATTGTTCTGAGGTTGGGGAACAACATAGGTGGAAGTGACTTGTTGTTCTTCTTTCGGGGTTGCCACAAATCGTCCTTCTTCTAATAAATACGTCACTTTTTCGGCACGAATGCTATTTTCTCCTTGCAACACATACACATCTCCCGTTAAAACGAGACGACGTTCACTACGAAAATATTGGGCTTGGGCTGCTGTTGCTTGTAACTGTTGAGCGGGATAATTAATCTGAACATTCCCTCGCGCTGTAATCACGCCAGTTTCAGAATTGGCTTCTTGTACATCAGAACGGACCGTCATCGTATTCTCCGCACTGCCATTACCCGACTGCGCAAACGCTCTGGGCTGGGACAGCGTCATGAGCCCCAAAAGAGTCAGGGCAAGCAAGCTTTGGGTCAGCGGAGAAAACAATCTTTTCTCAAGCATAATCGGGTGGAGGTGGTGATTAATCTGTCTTTATTCCCTAGAGTACCCCAAAGCAGGATCAGCTGAACAACGCCTGATGCCAATGGCGCGATCGCCCACCTCAATGTCGAGTTCCCCTCCCTCAACAACGAGCAAACGATAATGATAACATAAGTAGCAGATATAAAAGAAATTAACATAAGGTAATAACTGTCCTTCAATCAGTCCTCCCCTAACTATGCTCTTAAAAAAACTCTTCGGCGATCCCAACGAACGGAAGCTCAAAAAACTCCAACCCATCGTTACAGAAGTTAATCTCTATGAGGAAGATATTCAAGCCCTCTCCGATGAGGAGTTAAGAGGAAAAACCCAAGCATTTAAAGAGAAATTGGCGCAAGCCAAAAATGAAAACGAAGAAAACGAAATTATTGAAGAAATTTTACCGGAAGCCTTTGCGGTTGTCCGGGAAGCCGCCCGCCGCGTCCTAGGTTTGCGTCACTACGATGTGCAAATTCTTGGGGGGGTTGTCCTTCACAGCGGGGAAATTGCAGAGATGAAAACAGGGGAAGGGAAAACCCTTGTGGCAACCCTACCCTGCTATCTCAACGCTCTTACTGGAAAAGGGGTTCATGTGGTCACTGTCAACGATTATCTGGCCCGTCGGGACTCAGAATGGATGGGACAAGTCCATCGTTTCCTAGGGTTGAGCGTGGGGTTAATTCAACAGGGGATGTCTCCTCGCGAACGGCAAAATAATTATGCTTGTGATATTACCTATACCACCAACAGTGAACTTGGCTTTGACTATCTCCGCGATAATATGGCGACCTCTCTCGAAGAGGTGGTGCAGCGTCCGTTTAACTATTGCATCATTGACGAGGTGG
>CAZBPR010000095.1:0-2661 GCA_964493825.1 uncultured Dactylococcopsis sp. | reverse complement strand
GACTACCTCAGAGACAATATGAGATTTGATCTCTCCGAAAAGGTCCAACGAAGTCACCATTTCTGTATCATTGATGAAATTGATTCGATCCTTATTGATGAAGCGAGAACCCCGCTGATTATCTCGGGTCAAGTAGAACGTCCAACAGAGAAATATATTCGGGCTTCGCAGGTCGCAAGGGAGTTAAAGCGCGATCGCGAGGGGGAATTAAAAACGGAAGAAGCAATGGCATTGGAAGAAGCTGAGGCGGGAAAAGAAGCGCATTATGAAGTGGATGAAAAGGCAAAAAGCGTTCTCTTAACCGATGAGGGGTTTGCCAGAGCAGAAGAACTCTTAGGCGTTAGCGATCTCTATGATCCCGAAGATCCCTGGGCACATTATATCTTCAACGCGATTAAGGCTAAAGAATTATTTATCAAAGATGTTAATTATATTGTCCGTAATGGCGAAGTGGTTATTGTTGATGAATTTACGGGACGGGTAATGCCGGGTCGTCGTTGGAGTGATGGCTTACACCAAGCCATTGAAGCCAAAGAAGAGGTGGAAATTCAAAAAGAAACCCAAACCCTGGCCAGTATTACCTATCAAAACTTCTTCTTGCTATATCCGAAACTCTCTGGGATGACTGGAACGGCGAAAACGGAAGAGGCGGAATTTGAGAAAATCTATAATCTCCAAGTGACCATTATTCCTACCAATTTACCCCTTGCTCGGAGAGATTTAGCGGATTCGGTTTATAAAAATGAACGGGGCAAATGGAAATCGGTGGCAGATGAGTGCCAAGAAATGCACGAGAAAGGGCGTCCGGTTTTGGTGGGAACAACCAGTGTGGAAAAATCAGAACTCCTTTCCAAGTTATTAGAAGAACGAGACCTCCCCTTCAATGTTCTTAATGCCCGCCCGGAAAACGTGGAACGGGAATCAGAAATTATTGCGCAAGCGGGACGCAAAGGGGCAATTACTATTGCCACGAACATGGCAGGACGCGGAACCGACATTATTTTAGGGGGGAACCCTGATTACATGGCGCGGTTAAAGCTGCGGGAGTATTTCATGCCGAAAGTGGTGATTCCGGAAGAGGATGATGAGTTGGCAGTGAGTGTTCCCAATGGCAAAAAACGCACTGGCGGACAGGGTTTTGGTAAAGATCAGAAGAAAAAAGTGAAAACCTGGCGGGCGTCTCCGCAAATTTTCCCCACGGAACTCTCGAAAGAAACGGAGAAGAAATTAAAAGAAGCGGTGGATTATGCGGTTCAAGAATATGGTTTACAGAGTTTACCCGAATTAGACGCAGAAGAAAAAGTCGCGATCGCGGCAGAAAAAGCGCCCACCGATGATCCGGTGATTCAAAATTTGAGAACGGTCTATCGCGACATTTACCAAGAATACGAAGCCTACACCAGCAAGGAACATGATGAGGTGGTGGAACTCGGTGGCTTGCACGTGATTGGCACCGAACGCCACGAATCTCGCCGCATTGACAACCAACTGCGAGGACGCGCCGGACGACAAGGCGACCCCGGTTCCACTCGGTTCTTCCTCAGTTTGGAAGATAATTTACTCCGCATTTTTGGCGGCGATCGCGTTTCGGGAATGATGAATGCTTTCCGGGTGGAAGAAGATATGCCCATTGAATCCGGAATGCTCACCCGTTCTCTGGAAAATGCGCAACGGAAAGTAGAAACGTTCTACTACGATACCCGGAAGCAAATCTTTGAATATGACGAGGTGATGAATAATCAACGCCGGGCGATTTATGCAGAACGACGACGAGTCTTAGAAGGAAAAGACCTCAAAGATCAGGTTCTTGAATATGCCCGCCGGACGATGGATGATATTGTCAATGCTTATGTTAACCCGGATCTGCCGCCAGAAGAGTGGGATTTAGAGTCGATGGTCGCGAAGACCAAAGAGTTTGTTTACCTCTTAGAGGATCTCGAACCCTCGCAAATGGAAGATATGACCTTTGGTGAAATGCGCGCCTTCCTCCACGAAGAAATCCACAAGGCTTATGACATTAAAGAAGCAGAAGTGGAGAAACTGCAACCCGGGTTAATGCGCCAAGCCGAACGCTTCTTCATGCTGCAACAAATTGATACCCTCTGGCGAGAACACTTACAAGCCATGGACTCCCTGCGGGAATCGGTGGGGTTACGCGGGTATGGACAGCGCGACCCCTTGGTTGAGTACAAACAAGAGGGCTACGAGATGTTCCTGGAAATGATGATTGATATTCGCCGGAATGTTGTCTATTCTCTCTTCCAGTTCCAACCGCAAGTGCAGCAGCCGCAAACGGTCTAGTTCTAAGCGATTAAAACTCCCCCACTCCAGGAGTGGGGGGAGAGGGTTAGGGAACGAAAAACCGCTTTTACAGTCTGATGTTGACTGTTTTCACCTCTGTATACTGCTCTAAGGCATATTCGCCGAGTTCACGACCCATTCCAGATTGTTTGAAGCCGCCAAAGGGAGCAGCGATATCAAAGGCATGATAGCAGTTGACCCAAACGGTTCCCGCTCGAATGCCATGAGCAACAGTATGCGCCTTCGAGAGATCAGTGGTCCAGATCCCTGCGGCTAAGCCATAAATGGTTTTGTTGGCGCGCTCAATGAGTTCGTCAAGGTCTTTGAATTTCAGGATACTCATGACAGGACCAAAGATCT
>CAZBPR010000094.1:0-12620 GCA_964493825.1 uncultured Dactylococcopsis sp. | reverse complement strand
TCGGGAGTGGTTGAAAAGTTTATCTCTACAAAATTTACCGGTTTCGACGGTCCGTCAATTGCGGGAGAGTATCCGGGAAGCGATACAAGTTTATCTCCAAGATAAAGGAGCCAATTTACTAGAATCTTTAGGCAGTTCCATTGATTGGGAAGATGTGGCAGTTTTAATTATTAAACGACTCCAGTCTTCTGAATCGGTCAATCAATCGTTAGAGGTAATTAGTGAAGAATTATCATTAATTTTAGAACGATATTTAGAAGAAGAATTAGAGACAATTATTACTCAAATTATTCCGATTTTATCGATTGATGAAGTGATTATTAATCGGGTTAATTCAACTACGCCTAAACAACTAGAAACAACAGTGAATTCAATTGTTAAAAATGAACTGCAAGCGATTGTTAATTTAGGGGGAATTTTAGGGTTTATTGTGGGGAGTGTCCAAGCCGGGTATTTTTATTTTAGTTAATTGGCGGGAAGGGTAGGGAAAATTCCAATCCCTTTAATGCGAGTCAAAGGTAATACTCGTCGCGATCGCGCTGCTATGTCACACTAGAACTGACGCAATTTTTTGTAGGCAGTGATGAAACTTTTTTCTCTGGAAACAACTCCCAACCCCCACTGCATGAAACTAAATTTAGATCAATCCATTGCTGAAAAGCCAATAACTTTGACTCCAGGAGAGAGTCGGGAAGATGTTCCCCAGCCGATCGCGCAATTAATCCAAATCGAAGGGGTGCGAGAAGCGTTTCTCAATGACGACTTTATTGCCCTGATTCGTCAAACGCAAGCGCAATGGGAACCGATTCTCTCTCAAGCAGCCCATATTTTAGGCGTTGCTGAGGGCGCCGATGCCGAGTTACTGTCTCAGTCGCAAACCAGTACTGCTGCTGAAGCGGATCAAACGAAGACGATGGGAGAAGTGGAGATTGCCGTCCTCTACTTTCGCGGCATTCCGACGCAAGTGCGCGCCATTGGCGAAGAAGCCCAAAAACGAGTTGCCATGCCTGATCGCTTTAATGAAGCCATGCAGCGGGTCGTGGAAGCAACGGGGGCTAACTATGTTCTAGAACGTCACTGGGAACCCTATACCCCCCGTCATGGCGAACCAGAAACGGTAGCAAATATGGTCGCGGAAGAAGTGGCAAGCTTGATTGATGAAGCTGATTTACAACGGATTGAGAACTTAGCAAAAGCCGGAACATCTGGTGAAATCGAAACAACATCAACTCAAGAAACGAGCGATTTACTGCAACAACTCAACCAGAGTGAAGATTGGAAACAACGCTTGAAAGCAATTCAACAACTGGAAATTAATAACGAAACCTTTCCCGCTGTGGTGACTGCCCTCAAAGACGATCGCGCAACCATTCGCCGTTGGGCGAGTGCATTACTCGGGGCTAGTGAAAGCGATCAAGCTGTCGCCCCGCTGAGTGAGGTGGTTTTGCATGATCCCTCTGTCATTGTCCGCCGGACGGCTGGGGATGCCCTTAGTGATTTAGGCAATGCGCAAGGGATTCCGACCATGTGCCAAGCCCTGCAAGATCGCTCCAAGTTAGTGCGTTGGCGGGCAGCGCGATTTTTATACGAAATGGGAGACGAAAGCGCGATCGCGGCCTTAGAAACCGCTCGTGACCAAGAACCGGAATTTGATGTGCGCTTAGAAGTGGGGGCAGCCCTTGATCGGATTACCCGAGGAGAAGAGAGACAACTTCCCATGTGGATGCGTTTATCTCAAAGTTAAGCTATCAAGGAAAACAAACGAATGACAGAACCAATTCGTTATGAAGATTTTGCCAAGGTGGATATTCGAGTGGGGCAAATTATCCAAGTGGAAGTCTTTCCCAAAGCCCGTAAGCCTGCCTATAAACTATGGATTGATTTTGGCGCACTAGGAACAAAAAAGTCGAGTGCGCAAATTACTCAACTTTATACTCAAGAGGAATTAATCGGTCAATACGTTCTGGCTGTCGTTAACTTTCCCCCTCGGCAAGTGGCTGATTTTATGTCAGAAGTTTTGGTGTTGGGAGTAGTTTTAGAGAATGAAGAAGTCGCCTTAATTCAGCCCGATCGCGCTGTAGAATTAGGAAAACGTATCTCCTAGCCCTAGGTTGTTCATTTGTTGTTGCAGCAGTGTTAAGCCAGACCTGCGTCAAAAAAGACTGATTAATTTGTTATTATATAAATGAGCCGTTAAGTTAACTGACCTTCATCATAGGTAAAGTGGCAACGCAGCAGAGAAAATGCAATGCCAAACCAGGCTCTAGGAAGAGGCGACTGTGAAAGGAGTAGATAGTGTAACCAGAAAAGCGGTTCAAATCTAAACTAAGGTCAGGAGGAACCTTGAAAAATCAAATAAATCAGAGTTTAACGGGTTGAGTCGGAAAATGACGCAGCCCGTTAAATTTTTAAGGATCAGTTGAGATGCCAATAAACCAATAAAGCGCGATCGCGCCTTGCAGAGGAAAAAATGATGCAGACTGCGGAAAATCCTTGGACAGAGTCTTTTATCAAAACAAATGGAGTAAAATTACACTACATTAGCCAAGGGGATGGTCCTTTGATGTTAATGCTCCACGGCTTTCCAGAATTCTGGTATTCTTGGCGGCATCAAATTCCAGAGTTTGCTCAAGATTACCGCGTTGTTGCCCCTGACTTACGAGGATATAACGATAGCGACAAACCGCAAGCTGTTTCCGCTTATGCCATTACTGAGTTAGTGCAAGATGTAAAAGGTTTAATAACAGGACTGGGCTACAATCGTTGTGTGTTGGTTGGACATGATTGGGGAGGCGCGATCGCGTGGCAGTTTGCTTACGCTTACCCAGAAATGGTAGAACGCCTGATTGTAATGAATCTCCCTCATCCGGCGAAATTTGCAGAAGGATTGAAAACGCCACAACAACTACTGCGAAGTTGGTATATTTTCTTCTTCCAATTACCATTTTTACCGGAATGGTTGCTCCAACAAGATGATTATCGCGCCATTGGTCGCGCCTTTACCGAAATGGCAGTGGATAAAAGCGCAATTACAGAAGCAGATGCAAGGGTTTATCGCAATGCAGCAGCCAAGCCAGGCGCTTTAACGGCAATGCTCAATTATTACCGTCAGGCATTCTCAGAGCTGTTCAAGCTGAACGAAAAACAATGGGGGGTTCTCCAGGTTCCCACACTGATGATTTGGGGAGAACAGGATACCGCCTTAGGAAAAGAATTGACTTATGGAACTGACGATTACGTCAGCAACTTCAAAATTCACTATCTTCCTGATGCCAGCCACTGGGTGCAGCAAGAACAACCACAACGAGTGAATGATTATATGCGAGAATTTTTAGCAGAACAACAGAGTTAATCCTGCTTGATGGAATTAGCCTCCTTACTCAGACAAAAACGCAAAATTAGAGTAATTGGTTTTGATGATGCCCCTTTTGTTCGAGAAACCCAAGACAAAGTATCTATAGCCGGAGTAGTTTGTGCCGGGACTCGCTTTGAAGGGATGCTATGGGGACAAATTGAACCAGATGGCTGGGATGCCACAGAAACCATTTCTCAATTACTGTACCAAAGCAAGTTTTTTGTCCAATTACATCTTGTCCTTCTTGATGGATTAGGGTTTGGCGGGTTTAATTTAGTGGATCTTCCCGCTTTAGCTCATGATTTGCAACTGCCTTGTGTCGCCCTAATGCGACGTTACCCAAAACTTGACAAAATGAAAGCAGCACTTGCTAACCTTCCTCATCAAGAAAAACGCTTACAACGGCTGGAAAACGCTGGAGTAATCTATCATTATCCTCCCTTTTTCTTTCAAGTCTCTGGAGAAGAGCCTCAGATCATTGCGCAAACACTAGAATGCTTAACCGATTGTGGAAAAGTGCCAGAAGCGCTCCGTCTAGCGCATCTGATAGGCGCTGCAGTGATGAAGGGAGAAAGCGGATCCCAAGCCTAAAACTTTGCTGATCAGTTTTAGAATCGGAGCAATGTGGTACAAATATCTGTGTAGTGAAAACCAAGCCAAAGCTGGTTATAAGTTTGGCTCTTTTCCTTGCATTCACCTGTCGTCAATATCTAGAGATTTCTGATTGTGTCCCGCGCTAAAGCCCTTCGCTACTATATTTTCGTCCGTTTGCTCCTCGCTCCCCTCATGTTATGGACCATTACAACGCTTGTCTTCTTATTGTTACGGGCAACTCCCGGCGATCCTGCCGATGCAATTTTAGGAGCAAGAGCACCAGAAGCAGCAAAAGAAGCACTACGAGAACAACTTGGACTCAATCAGCCGTTGTTATGGCAATATTTGGATTATTTAGGGGATTTATTGCGCTTAGATTTAGGTAATTCTCTGACGAGTCGTGGGTTATCCGTTTGGCAAGTCATTCAGGATTATTTTCCAGCAACGGTGGAACTGTCTTTATTTAGTATGACGATCGCGCTATTCATTGGTTTAGGCGTGGGGATGATGGCAGCGGCTAAATCCGGGACACTCATCGATGCCCTGGGACGCTTGTTTGGCGTGGTGACTTATTCTCTACCTTTATTTTGGGTGGGAATGCTTTTACAACTTGTGTTTTCTGTACAACTGGGCTGGTTTCCTCTCGGTACTCGCTTTCCGATCAGTGAACCCACACCATTTGATATGACCGGACTCTATACGATTGATAGCTTGCTACAAGGGAATTTAGGGCAATTTTTTACCGCATTGTATTATCTGGCGCTCCCTAGTTTTACCTTGGGCTTATTGCTGAGTGGCATTTTTGAGCGCATTGTCCGCGTTAATCTTAAACAAACCCTGAAAGCGGATTATGTGGAAGCAGCAAGAGCGAGAGGACTATCAGAACGACGGATTTTATTTGCTCATGCCTTGCGTAATGCCATGATTCCAGTGATTACTGTGTTAGGGTTAACCTTTGCGGCGCTTCTCAGTGGAGCCGTTTTAACCGAAGTCACTTTTTCTTGGCCTGGATTAGGCAATCGCTTATATGAGGCAATTTCCTTGCGAGATTATCCCACTGTGCAGGGGATTATGGTGTTTTTCGGCGCGATCGTGGTTTTAGCCAGTATTTTGATTGATATTATTAACGCTTACATTGACCCTCGTATTCGGTATTAAACAAATCGCCCTTATGAGAGAGGAGTCTCTCTAAAAGCCCTCGTAAAATCGTTGGGAGTTTCTTCTCATTTTTTACAAATGAGTCGTCTCGCTCACCTCCTTGTTGGGGAGAGCTTGATAAGATTGTCGTTGTTGGAAGCGGTGTGAAACGTGGTTGTAAAAACAGAACAAACAATTGAGTTACTTGAAAAACCAACGCAAAACCTCTTAGATTGGGCAACTGCGCTGGAACATTCTGAACTGAGTTATCTTGAAAAGTCAGAAGCCATGGCGCGTCGCCTCGGTGCTCATTACCGCGAAGATGGACTAACCGAAATTGGCTTTTGGACACCAGAACTGACGGGTGAAGTGATGCGTCCCCGGGCAATTTATCTGGAAGTGTTAACGCCCGCAGGAGACATCGATTTAAGAGCCAAGAATCAAACGGTCAAATTTAAGCGCGATCGCGTGCCGATGCGTCAGGAAGGAGAATATTTCTGGGGCGTTTACTCCGGAATACAGCCGGGAACCCGCCATCAATTAGGCAGCCTCTACTGGTTACGCTACGTGGATCCTCGCGAAGAACTGCAAACGGTTCGTGATGTCGTTGCCTATTCTCTCCCCTTTGGCGTGTTTGGTCCCGCTGAAGTATATGATTTTAATCATTTACAGCAACAACGAGCCGATTTGTCCTATTTCCAACAAACCTCACAACCCGATGCAGAAGGTAATATTCCTCGGGTCCCTCCTCCCCAGAATATCTTGCAACTGCACGTGGGAACTGCCTCAGCAGAAGGGACGTTCGAAGGGTTAACTCGCATTTATCAAACCATTTCTGATAAGCTTGCTCAAGGGGAAGCCCTGACGCCCAGTGAAGAAAACTATATCGGCTATGACGCCGTGCAACTGCTTCCCATTGAACCGACCATTGAATATCGGGATGATTATACCCCCATTAGCGAATTCTTTGACTTTGACGACAACGAAACTGAACATCCTGACTCCACCAGTATTCCCCTTACCGATGAAATTAAAATTCACCTGAAAAAGCCCAGCACTCAAGATTGGGGCTATGATGTACCGATCTTAGGATCAAGTGCGACAAATCCAGCGATTTTAGGCAGTTTACGCCCTGATGAAGTGATTGATTTTGTCGCCACCCTCCATAACTTTGCCACGGGTCCGATTCAAATTATTTACGATTTGGTTTATGGTCATGCGGATAATCAAGCGGAACTCCTCATTAACCGCCAATTCCTGAAAGGACCGAATATGTATGGGCAAGACTTAAACCACCAGCTGCCGACGGTTCGGGCAATTTTCTTAGAAATGCAGCGGCGGAAACTGAATACCGGTGCTGATGGCATTCGAGTTGACGGGGGACAAGATTTTCGCTTCTTTAATCCCCTGACGGGACGAGTAGAACAGGATGATGCGTACCTCTTAGAAATGAGCGATGTGGTACAGGAAATTGGCGAGTCTAAACGCCTGATGTTCACTATCTTTGAAGATGGTCGTCCTTGGCCTACGGAAGGATGGGAAGAAACGTCGACTTATCGCGATTTAATTGAACTAAAACCGGAATCCTATCAATGGGGACCCCTGATTTTCGCCCACAATACCCCGACCTTAGCTGGTTTTTGGGAACGGAAATGGCGACGGGTTTCAGAAGTGATGTATCAAGGTGAGCGCTGGATTACAGGCTGTGCCAACCATGATACCGTGCGCCGGGGGAATCAAATTGATCCAGAAGAAGAAATTAATTGGAATTTAGGCAATAATCTTTCGGAAGTCCTAAAAAATGCCTATGATAACCCGGCGACAACGCTTTGGGTGTATGGGTTTAGTCCGGGGATTCCCATGGACTTTATTAATTCTCTGATGCACGCTCCGTGGATGTTTTTCCGTAATACCGATGAACGCTATGGGGTGAAAGTGGTTTCTGAGGAAGTCGGTTTTTTAGATTGGCAAATTACAGAAGACATCTACAATCAGGAACAGTCTTTCCGGCGTCTCAAGTCCCTTGGCTTTGAAACGTTAGAACAATTGCGCGAGTTTGGGAAAGCACTGCAAATTACGATGATTGAACAAGATTATGACCTGAATTTTGTTATTGACGCTTGTCATTCTTGTTTAGGAGATAATACAGATCGCTGTGAGTTCCCCTTATTAATGCGCCTCAATCGCCCAGGAATGGTAACGTTTTTACAAGAGTTAGATATTCCGAAACTGAAAGAGTTTGCCTTAAAATTCATGGAAGATTGTTATGAGGTGTGTAATGTTGCTCATCATGCCAAGAGTTTAAATCCGGAAACAACTGCCTTCAATCTCCGTTTACGCCGTTTCCGAGAACAACATCGTTGGTTACATGATAATCTCGTCCCTGGAACCGACCGCTTCAATAAAGTCAGTGAAGAGACGCATACCGTATTTTACGGACTGCGCACGAATCCGAATAACCCTGAGGAACATCTTGCAATGGTCACTCACATGGGGGGTGATCCCATTACAGTCACCCTTGGGGATTGGCTACAGCTAGACTTAAATGTATGGGAGTGCGCGATCGCGTCACCGGGTTTAAAAGTTGAAGATCTCAGTTGCTTTGAACTCAAAGATGGTCAGGGAGTCCTCCTCAAAGCAAACGCTCATCAGTGATGGAAACTTGGTAAGGTAATTGTTAGTTAGTTGGATGCAGGGGGGATCTTGACGGGTGCTGTTTTTTAACCTCTCTGCCCAGACGATTCCTCTGCTCTAACTAGAGTAAACCTGCCTATAATATGCTTGATAGTCTGCTGATAATAGAGGTTCCCACCAATGGCGATTCTCCAGATACCAACTGACCGTCTGGCGCAATCCTTCTTCTACGGTCACAGAAGGCTGCCAACCTAATTCCTGGTGGATTTTGCTGGCATCAATGGCATAACGGCGATCATGTCCCGGACGATCCTTAACAAAACTAATTAAGTCTTCCGCTGGCGAAACCGGAAGCTTGGGGGCAAGTTCATTCATAAGATTGCATAGCATTTTTACTAAGTCAATATTTTTCACTTCATTATTTCCGCCAATATTGTAAGTTTCGCCGGGTTTTCCGCTACGAATTACTGTATCTAAAGCACGACAATGATCAAGCACATATAGCCAATCGCGGACATTTTGACCATCTCCATAAACCGGTAAGGGTTTTCCAAGAAGAATATTAATGCACATCAACGGAATGAGTTTTTCCGGATAATGATAGGGACCGTAGTTATTAGAGCAGTTAGTAATTAAGGTTGGGAGTTGATACGTGTGATAATAGGCGCGGACAAGATGATCACTCCCTGCTTTCGAGGCAGAATAAGGACTGTTTGGGGCATAGGGGGTTGTTTCTCGAAACGGCGGCTCAATCGGCTCTAATGTCCCATAGACTTCATCTGTGGAGACATGGAGAAATCGTCCCGTTTCCTCAAGTCGGGGGGAATAGTGACGAAACGCTTCGAGGAGGGTAAACGTTCCCATCACGTTAGTTTGCATGAAACGATCAGGGGCTAAAATTGACCGGTCAACATGGGATTCTGCGGCAAAATGAGCAATGGTATTGATCCGATAGTCTTCTAGAAGAGCATCTACTAAAGCGCGATCGCTAATATTACCTTTGACAAAATAAAAGTTAGGATGAGACTCGATCGCTTTTAAGTTATTCAAATTCCCGGCATAGGTCAGGGCATCCAGAACCACAACCGTATCCTGGGGGTAATGAGCAAGCCAATAGTGAACAAAATTAGAGCCGATGAAGCCGGCACCACCTGTAACTAATAAACGACGAGGGGAATTTACCATAACAATCCATGAAGCTTAACCACATGGCGATTTTAGCGCGATCGCGCAAGCTGACGCGCATCAATAATCCATTTTTGAACGGTTTCCACAGGCGGACAATAGTCTTTGCGCTTGAAGAGAGAGACTTGTAAGCGGAGAATTTGCCGATGCAATTTTTGCGGATGCATTTGACTCAATTGGGCAATAGAAGCGATTCCGGCATGGAGCAGTAATCCACAATATTCACAGCCTACGCTCTCAATCCGAGCTAAATCTGCCATAATTAACCATTTATTAAGCTGTTGCGGTTTAATTTGCAAATTTTGCGCGATCGCGCTTTTCTGTGCTGGAGTTTGGCTTTGTTGTAATAAATCCTGCGTTGTCTGAATCCCTAATGCTTCGAGGCGCGATCGGTTAATTTCGTCTAAGCGCGGTAAATTGGCAATTGGCCAGCTTTTTCCTTGCATTGTTTGCGCCTCTGTCACCCCCAAAGGGGGTAACAGCCAGATTAACTTATAATTTTACTTCAATATCAACCCCAGCCGGTAAATCGAGCTTCATCAAGGCATCAATTGTTTTAGAAGAGGGTTGATAAATATCAATAATGCGGCGGTGTGTGCGCGTTTCAAAATGTTCCCGAGAATCTTTATTCACGTGGGGAGAGCGCAAAACACAATAAATTTTCCGTTTGGTGGGTAGCGGAATGGGTCCGACTGCATTGGCATCTGTGCGCTTTGCTGTTTCTACAATTTTATCGCAGGAGGTATCAAGTAAACGCCGATCAAAGCCTTTCAGACGGATCCGAATTTTTTGCTGTTGGATAGTTGCCATAGTTTAAATCAATTCAGTTGTCGAGGTTCAGATAAAGTGAGAGGAGATCGCATAAAAGAGCAACAGGGAAACATCCACTGCTGCTCTCAGGAGATTCTATCTATGAGCTATTTCACAATTTTGGAAACAACGCCAGCGCCAATGGTACGACCTCCTTCACGAATTGCGAAGCGCATTCCTTGTTCAATTGCAACGGGGTTAATCAGTTCTACAGTCATTTTGACGCGATCACCAGGCATAACCATTTCTGCTTCGCTACCATCATCAGCCGTAAAACCAACAATGGTACCAGTTACGTCAGTGGTCCGAACAAAGAATTGAGGACGATAATTGGGGAAGAAAGGAGTGTGACGACCGCCTTCTTCTTTTTTCAACACATAAACCTCAGCTTCAAACTGGGTATGAGGGGTAATCGAACCTGGCTTGGCTAATACCATTCCGCGCTCAATATCCTCTTTCTGGATCCCCCGCAGCAGAATCCCCACGTTGTCACCAGCTAACCCTTCATCTAGAGTTTTCTGGAACATTTCTACTCCGGTCACAGTACTTTTACGAGTGTCATGGATACCAACAATTTCCACTTCTTCACCCACTTTGACTTTACCGCGTTCAATCCGACCGGTTGCAACCGTTCCCCGACCAGTAATGGAGAAAACGTCTTCCACTGCCATCAAGAAAGGCTTATCAACATCTCGTTCTGGAGTAGGAATATAGTCATCCACTGCATCCATCAGTTCGTAGATTTTATCAACCCACTCATTTTCACCTTGACTAATTTTTGGATTTTTGGTCAGTTCTTCCACAGCCATCAACGCTGAACCAGAAATAATGGGAATTTCATCTCCGGGGAAGTCATATTCGCTCAATAATTCCCGAACTTCTAACTCTACTAGTTCTAAAAGTTCTTCGTCATCGACCTGATCCACTTTATTCAAGAAAACCACGAGGCTAGAAATTCCCACCTGACGTGCTAGCAAAATGTGCTCACGAGTTTGGGGCATAGGACCATCCGCAGCAGAAACCACAAGAATTGCACCATCCATTTGAGCTGCACCCGTGATCATGTTCTTCACATAGTCAGCGTGACCAGGACAGTCCACGTGAGCATAATGACGCTTGTCAGTCTCATATTCTACGTGAGCCGTATTGATTGTGATCCCCCGCGCTTTTTCTTCGGGTGCTGCATCAATATCTTCATATTGACGAGCTTTCGCCCGACCAGACGAGGATAAGGTCATCGTCAAAGCTGCTGTTAATGTCGTTTTACCGTGGTCAACGTGACCAACGGTACCAATATTCGCGTGATCTTTTGTACGTTCAAATTTTTCGCGTGCCATGAGTCAATTCTTCCTTAAATATCCTATTTATGCGTTCCCTTGAGTTTTTGCAATGACGGCTTCAGCAACATGATTGGGGACTTCAGCATAGTGGCTGAATTCCATAGTAAAGATGCCTCGACCTTGTGTTTTTGAGCGGATGTCGGTGGCATAACCAAACATCTCTGCGAGGGGGACTTCTGCCGAAATTTTGGCAATCCCATCTTCGGTATTCATATTACCGATTTGACCGCGACGAGAGTTGAGGTCACCCATTACGTCCCCTAAGAAGTCTTCAGGAACTTCAACTTCCACCTTCATCATTGGCTCTAGCAAGGCTGGACTAGCTTTCTTCACTGCTGCGCGAATTCCCATCGAGCCAGCAATTTTGAAAGCCATTTCTGAGGAGTCCACATCATGGTAAGACCCATCAACTAATCTGACTTTCAAATCAATCATGGGATAACCTGCTAATATACCAGATTCACAGGTTTCTTTAATCCCTTCTTCCACTGAAGGAATATATTCTTTGGGAATGACCCCACCGACAATTTTAGAAGTAAATTCAAAACCAGTCCCTGGCTCTCCGGGTTCTACTTCTAAAACTACGTGACCGTATTGTCCTTTACCGCCACTTTGGCGAATAAATTTTCCTTCAGCATTTCCCGGCTGACGGATCGTTTCACGATAAGCAACTTGGGGTTGACCAATATTTGCTTCAACTTTATACTCCCGTAACATTCGATCAACCAGAATTTCCAAATGGAGTTCTCCCATGCCGGCAATTACTGTTTGATTGGTTTCAGGATCAGTTGTAACCCGAAAAGTTGGATCTTCATCCGCTAGTGCTTGCAAGGCTTTAGAGAGTTTCTCCATATCCTGTTTCGTTTTTGGCTCAACAGCAACAGAAATAACTGGTTCTGGGATAAAGATGGACTCCAAAATAATGGGATTATTTTCATCACAAAGGGTATCCCCAGTCGTCGTATTTTTCAATCCCACAATCGCACCGAGTTCCCCTGCTCTGAGCTCATCCACTTCAATCCGATCATTCGATTTCATGACAATCAAGCGGGAGAGCCGTTCTTTTTTATCCTTAGTGGCGTTATAAACATAACTGCCTTTTTCAAGAACGCCGGAGTAAATCCGCACAAAGGTCAATCGTCCATAAGGATCAGCCGCTACCTTAAATGCCAACGCGGCTAGAGGTTCGTCATCACTAGAAGGACGAATGGCTTCGGTCCCATCAGGGAGTACCCCTTCAATCGGAGGGACTTCTGTTGGAGCCGGGAGATAATCCACCACTGCGTTCAATAAAAGCTGTACACCTTTATTCTTGAACGCCGACCCGCATAACATGGGAACAATTTCTCGGTTTAAGGTTCCTTTACGCAGTCCACTGCGGATTTCTTCCTCACTTAAGGTTTCTTCAGCAAGATATTTTTCAAGAAGTTCCTCATCCGTTTCCGCAACTGCTTCTACAAGCTTGGCACGATACTCTTGAGCTAGCTCCATCATATCCTCAGGAATTTCGGTGATTTCAATATCCGTTCCCAAGTCATTGTTGTAGATGTAAGCCTTCATTCCCA
>CAZBPR010000093.1:0-12626 GCA_964493825.1 uncultured Dactylococcopsis sp. | reverse complement strand
TGCAAATCGCTCTTGGGTTTGCCACATTAAATCTTGGCTAAGTGCAGCCGCTGCTGCATCTGGGCTATCAATAATTGTTCGTTCATTGGGACGCATATAGAAGGCCCGTTTTCCTAACTCTACAGCAGCAGAAATTGTTGTTGCTTTTGCCGGACCAACACCAGGAATTTGCATTAATTCTTGGGGACTAATTTCTCTTAAAACCGCAAGGGGTTCTCGTTGATCGGCACTTAATTGTTGCAGAATATATTGACCTAACCCTACTGCCGATAATTTCCCTGCCCCTTGTCCCGTTCCGAGTAAAATAGCAATGAGTTCGGCGGTCGCTAAATTTTTGGCACCGATTTGCAGCAGTCGTTCCCGGGGTCTTTCTGTGGTAGGTAAATCAGCAATTCTGAGTGAGTAGTTCATTCGTCATTTTTTATTAGTAATTTAAATCAACAATAAAGGATAAACTACCAATAACCAATAACTAACATTACTGATTTTTTAACCCCCCATCGTTGTCTTGAAAGCCGGACGTTGGGAAAGACGTTCCACATATTTAGCAATGCCAGGATAATCGGAAAAGTCGAGTTGTAACATCATCGGTATATAGGCTAAATAAGCACCCACTGCAATATCTGCCGCACCAAATTGATCATCGAGTAAATAATCGTGTTTTGTGAAGTGTTCATTTAAAGGGGGAAAAAGTTTCGGCATTTCGGTTTCTCGATACTTTTCAATGAAGATACCTGGTCCGAGAGTGGCATTGGCAAATAAAATCCATTGATTAATTATTGCTCGTTTTTGTGGGGTTAAAGTTTCGCTGCCATATTGCTCAGCTAAATATAAAATAATTGCCCCGGATTCCCATAAATAAAACCCATTATCTTCAATCGCCGGGACTTTTCCCATGGGGTTAATCGCAAGAAATTTGGGTTGACGATGTTCGCCATTTTCCATGTCAAGTTCGACAAATTCATAGGGAACATCGAGTTCTGCCAAATACCATTTGATGATTGTTGCGCGACTTCTTTTGCCACCATAAAGTTTGAGCATTCTAACCTCTCCTCACGAACGTTATTCTTTTCAGAAAAAAAAAGGGATGATGATTCTCCCTCACGATCCAATTCCTTTTTCGATGCAGTTTAAAATTCAATGCCAGGTTGGGCTTTTACCCCTTGTTCTCGAAAAGGATGTTTAATCAGTTTCATTTCTGTAACCAAGTCGGCGGCTTCAATTAATTCTGTGGGCGCACCGCGACCGGTTAAAATGACGTGAGAGTCTTCTGGTTTTCCGGCTAAGCCTTCGATCACTGCTGCGACATCAAGGTAGCCCAGTTTGAGAGCAACATTAATTTCGTCTAATAAAACCACGCGATAGTTGCGATCATGGATATAACTTAAGCTTTTTTCCCACGCCGCTTGTGCTTTTTCTGTATCGCGATCGCGATCTTGGGTTTCCCAAGTGAAGCCTTCTCCCATGGCGTGGAAAACCAGTTGCTCTTGCCACTGGGCAAAGACTCTTTTTTCTGCCGGTTCCCACGCCCCTTTAATAAACTGAACGATCGCGACATTGAAACCATGACCCAAAGACCGCACCACCATTCCTAGCGCTGCACTGGTTTTTCCTTTTCCCGGTCCCGTATTGACGACAATTAAGCCTTTCTCATTGGTTCGCGCTTTGAGTCGTTCGGCTTGCACTTGTTTGCGCCGTTGCATTTTTTGCTTGTACGCTTCCGAAGAAAGTTGGGTTTCGCTTGCTGTTTCTGAATTTGCCATTATTAATTTTCGTTTATTAAAGTATTGCTATTTTACCGCGCACTGAGAAGCCGGAGAAACCTCAGAAACCACTTTCACATTCGTGTAACCACTGGCAGTTAACAATTCTTTGATGGTGAGTTGAGCGCGATCGCGCGCTTGGTCTAAAATCCCTTCTTGACAGGCTACCGTAACAACTTTATCTAAGGTCTTTTGTTGCGCTAAAGTTTGCAATTGCGGGGCAACATCGGGACCTAAATTCAAGAAGCCGCGATCATAGTCATAAACCTGCGATTCAGTCACATCAATTTTCTGGTCTAGAATCTCAGCAGATGGAATTTTAACCACAACACTATTTGTTGCGTCATTGAGAATTACATCTTCAGCGGTGATCGCGTTCAAATCAACACCAGCGCGAACTTCCCCTTGGGCAATATAGAGTAAGCGGGTGGTTCCGAGAGTCATATTCCCAAATTTGCGGTCTTGTTCGGTAGGAACAATCGCTTCCATGGTAAAAACAGCGGTGGTGAGTTCACTGACCCCTTGAATTTGGTTGACCACCATGCTGGGGACCGCAACTTGCGGTGTGGCGGGAGGGGCAGTGAAGAAGTTTTCCACTACACTAAAAAAGCTACTTCCCGCACGCCAAACACCAACGAGAATCAGCAATATCATCAGCGTAATGCCGCCAGTGGTCATCAGCAAGAAGGCTTTGAGAAAAGAAAAGGAAGGGCGAGAGGGAGGAACCGGCGTGGTCGGTTGGGAAGACGTTGGAGGTAAAGGTTGTTCGGTGCTATAGTGATTTCTCTCTACAGCAGAGGTTTCTGAGGTGGATCGCATGAAATTAAGGGCAAGGATTGGGGTTTTCTTGATGGACCGCTTCAATATCTTTTAAAGCTTCTTCTGTTAATTTTAAGTGCATTGCCCCAATATTGGTTTTCAGTTGTTCCATGCTGGTCGCACCGATAATATTAGCGGTGAGAAACGGTTGTTGATTGACAAACGCGATCGCCATTTGTGCCGGATCTAAATTGTGGCGTTTGGCCACTTCTAAATAAGCTTTGGTTGCACTTTCGGCGCGAGGATTATTATAGCGAGAGGAACGAGAATCTAAGCTGCGCCGGCTGCCAGATGGAATCTTGCCACCCAAATATTTTCCAGTTAAGGTTCCCGCCCCCAGCGGGGAGTAAGCCAGTAAGCCACAATTTTCACGCACGGCAATTTCTGATAAGCCCACTTCAAATTTCCGGTTGAGTAAGTTATAGGCATTTTGAATGCTAACCATGCGGGGGAGACTATATTTCTCCGCAAGTCGCAGATAGGTCATCACTCCCCACGGACTTTCGTTAGATAAGCCAATGGTGCGAATTTTTCCCGCTTTGATGAATTCATCTAAAACAGTGAGCACTTCGTGCATTTTTTCCTCTTCATTGGGAGGTAATTCGTTGGCAGCATAAGCAAACCCCAGTTTTCCGAAGCGATTGGTGGGACGATCTGGCCAGTGCAGTTGATAGAGGTCAATATAGTCGGTTTTGAGGCGTTTCAGGCTGTTTTCCAGGGCTTCAGTAATATTGGGGCGGTCTAATTGATTCTTACCCCCGCGAATCCAGTCCATTGTCGTTTTACCGGCGACCTTAGTGGCGAGAATGACGCGATCGCGCTGTTTACGACTTTGAAACCATTCCCCAATAATTTCTTCGGTGCGTCCATAGGTTGCTGCTTTTGGCGGAACGGCATACATTTCTGCCGTATCAAAAAAATTAATCCCTTGTTCCAGGGCATAATCCATCTGTTCAAACCCTTCTTCTTGGGTATTTTGTTCCCCCCAAGTCATTGTTCCTAAACAGATGAGGCTGACTTTAATCTCAGTATTTCCCAGTTGACGATATTCCATAACTCAATTCAATCGTATTTATTGTTGATAGGACTCGATAGTTGCTTTTGCGTTTTTTCAATTGTACTGAGCTGCCCCCTTTGCCACCTAAGATATCATTGAGTCGCACTCAATATTCAATTGCCGATGAGACGTTCCAAGACATACAAGCGCAGACTATTGGTGAGCGCATCCCCAACCGCGGCGTATCTTCCTTTAAATTTATTCCCGGTCATCCTAATAAGGTCGTTGCTTTAAAGAGTATAGAACGGGATGGAATTACGAAAACCCATGCCTTCTGGTTTGACTTGCAGGGAAATATTCTCAGTGATGAAATTTGCTTGGGTGGTTATAAGTGTGGAGGCGTCGAGATGATCTAACCACAGTCTTACAGACTGCGATTACTCTGACGGCACGACTTCAACGAGAGTTTTATTAGAAAGATCAAAATTTAAGTAGCGATCAGCTTGAATGCCTTTAGCAGTGACACGATAATTACCAGGTAGTGTAACAGTAATATCAACGCGATTGACCTTACCAAGACCAAAATGTGCTTCAAGAGCACTACTTGACTTATAGCTGTGGTTTGAATAAATCCCCCGCATACCCAGCAGACGATCCGTTTGAGGATCATAGACTTCAACGCGCGCACCAATCAGTGAAGCGTGACTGATTCCTGAAAATTGCAATCGAAGCCAGTGATTTTCACGCCCGCCATGATTCCCAGTATTCATGAAGACCATACTTTCGTACTGTCGTAAATTTTTGGCAATTCCTGTGTTGTCTGGATCCGCAGAGATAATCAGATCAACTAGACCATCATTATTCAAATCGGCAGCTTCCCCAAAAATACCAGTGCCGTTAATCCCGGAAAATGTAGTTCCTTTGGGTTCTAAGGTTCCATCCCCACGATTCATAAAAAGGATTGAACGGGCCTCAATTCTTTGCGATACCAAGCGATCTAGAACAACCAGATCAAGCCAGCCATCATTATCAAAATCAGCAAAGACTCCATCCGAATAGGCTGGTCGGTTGTCAACTTGTTTTTTAGGGTTGAGACCAGGCTGACTGCGAAGTTGTCTGGCGGGGCGAAAACTGCGAAGAATTCTGGGAAGACTCGCATCAAAGAAATTAGCCCAATCACGATAGGTCTGTTCTAGAATATCTAAACCGACGACTTGCGTCGCTTCCTGAAAGCGAAAGTTTCCAAGATTGTACCAAAAGCGAGCTGCAACATCTTCAGGAGAGGGGCGCAGAAATGGGTTAGTGTTTGCAAATGAGAAGGCATCTAAAAAACCATCATTATTAACATCGCCAAAAACGAGTTGTGCGTGTCCAGGAGCACGAGCCTCACTCCTAGGAACTAAGATTCCTCGACGATAATCATAACGAAGTCGCGCTTCGGCAGCAAAGCCGTTATTGATGGACTTCTCAAACCGAAACTCGCCACTTTCCGTCGTAAGATTGCGCCAACTAAAGGAACCCTGTCGGTACTCGGCTGGGGAATAGGGCATCGTTGGTGGGGCAGTAGCAATGAGGAGCGCGTGAGTTGTCTGTAGCAGATCAAGATCACCATCATTATCTAAATCGCGAAGGGCAAGATTGGGGCCAGCCTTATCATAAGCACTATTGTGATAAAATCCCCCAAAATCTGGAACCAGATTCGTTCCGCCGATATCTTCAAACCGCCCGCCCTCAAAGTTGCCATTACGAGGTCTGAAAATAAAAAGTGCCGATTGAGGTAGTCCTTCAAAAGCATTCACCACATTATCAGCACCGACAGCAATATCAAGAAATCCGTCGAGATTGACATCACCTAGGCTAGGCTGGCGATTATAAGCAAGCTCATTGCGAGCGCCATAAGCTTGAGATACATCCCGGAAACGGTAAAAGCTCCCATCACTAATAAATAAGCTGTTTCCGATTGGCGTATATCCTCTCATAATCTGACCGCCTCGCATCGGAGCTTGCCGTGTGATATAAAGATCGAGCCATCCATCTCCGTTAAAATCAGCCAGTGCAGGAACCTGTGCTCCACGCCAACCTTGACTAAGATCATCAGGAGTTGCCGCTGAGCCAGTGATAATTATTTCATGTGGTTCCAGGCGGAAATTACCTCGATTAAGGAGCAAACGGAGCTTATCTCGGGGATCACGAGTACGCCTGACTGTACCAGTTACATCTTCAAATTCTGCCATGGTATTAAGGGCAAAAGGTTCAGTAGTCACTGTTACTAGGTCAAGATAGCCATTCTTATCGACATCACCAACGACAAGCCCATTAAGACCTTCATGGAAATCTGTAAAGCCAGGTACGTGAACTGCCTCAAACAGTTGACCCAAACCAGCTGCATCACGGGTTGCATCAGAAACCGGCAAATCTTTGATGCTTCCTGGTTCTATTAATTTCTCTTTAGTTAAGCCGTTACTCTCAACACTCAAACTAGCGAGAGATAAAAGGCTTCCTAAGATCAAGGGGCGCAATTTCATGATGGGATGACTGGCTGGTTAATTTCTAATCAGTACTGGGATCTTTAAAGTGTTAAATATATTCTATATTGAACGTTTAATATATAAATATATTTAGAGGATAAGAGAGCAGTTTGATGAGACAAAACATACCGATGCGCCCTCTCCATCTCGTTTCGGTCTTAGGATTGATTTTTGCTTTCATTACTACTGTCGGCTACGGGTTGGCTCAAGATGATTTTCCAATTGTTGACAGCCAGAAAAGTCACAGCAGGCGCCTCCCGTTTCGGGAGGCGCCTGCTGTGACCGTTGGTCATAATCCTCAATTAGTAGGATCTTTCATGATGGAACGTATTCTTAAGCGCAAATTGCCGAATTCCCTCAAAGCACATCAAATTCAATCCGGTAGACTCACCCGTCACTTCCTTGTATATCAACCAGAGAACTTAGAACAGAACGCAGCGACAGTGATTCTCTTGCATGGGGGGGGTGGAAGCATGCGCAAGAATTTTATCTATCCTGCGACTTCACGTTGGCAAACCCTTGCCGATCAACATGGATTTCTGCTGATTTCACCTAACGGGGTCAATCCTTGGACAGGTGATACTGGCGGTAATCAACAAACCTGGAATGGTCTGAGACCGGGTCAGGATCGTCGGCGCTCTACTGCTGATGATGTGGCATTTATCGAAAGTATTATTGATTGGGCCATCAAAAACCATAGCATTGATCCAGATCATGTTTATGTCACTGGAGCCTCAAATGGTGGAGAGTTGGTCTTTCGTTTACTGATTGAACGGCCCGGTTTATTTGCGGCTGGTGTAGCTAATATATCAAGCTTGCCGGCGGTTGATGTGCCGCGACCGACTCAGGGCACTCCGATTATGATGATTAACGGCACTGAAGATCCTTTACTTCCCTGGAATGGGGGTCCCGTAAGAGGAATAGCAGAACCGGTGCGCTCAGTTCCTGAAACCGTTGATTACTGGATTGAGGTGAATCGTGCAGATCGTCAGGCTGCCATAACAACACAGTTGCCGAATTTAGATCCTGATGACAGTTGCCAAATCACTGCAACTGCTTATCCTAAAAGCCCTGGTGGTAAGCCCGTGGTTTTATTCTATGTTATGGAAGGTGGTGGTCACAACATACCGATTCCTCGAGAACAGCCCATGCCTCGAAGAGCACGCGAGATGCTTGGTACTCCTTGTCAAGACATAGATGGAATTGCCCTTGCTTGGGATTTCATGCGTCAGCATTAAATCTATTTTCAGAAAGCTGTACTTTGGATTTTATACTTGAGGCTATGCAAACGTTTGCGTTCGCTACTTTTTTAGTCAATGGCAACCCCTGATACAATCAAAGCATTATTTGAACGGCTGATACAAATAGAAAAGTGACCTCAAAAAAACGACCGTTTGATCCTTCTCCTCAACCTGGTTTACGTTTTGAAAACTTTCGTAAGATCTGTCCCAATGGATTTGGGGATGGTTACAACACATTTACTCATTCCATGGCTTGGTGCAAAGGATTTCTTTATGTTGGAACAACTCGTGCTAACTTTCAAACAGCTCGAGCAATGGAGAGTGTCTATCCACGGGGGAGTGCTCTGGAAATTTGGCCAGTGCAAGGTCCTGATACTGTTGAGGAACTTTATCGTACCGTTGACCGACGCGCCCAAATTTGGCGTTATAATCCCCTAACTGACGAATGGAAGCTCGTCTATAGATCTCCTGAAATTCCCGATCAGAGTGGTCTTAGGATTCCACGGGAAATGGGTTATCGTGGCATGGTTGTTTTTCAGGGGAAAACTGACTCAGAACCCACTCTTTATGTTTCAACTTGGGCACCATCAAAGGTTGAAAAAGGCTCCTTAATTCTTCGGTTAGTCGATGATGAACACTTTGAAGAAGTGGCTCATTCTCGATTAATCAGTGGTGGCAAACGCTTTCCTTCCCAACGAGTGGCGATTGCTTTTAAGGATAGAGTATTTTTGGCTCCGACAGGTGCTGGGGGCATCAATCCTAATAAATCTGAATTGCCAGTTCTTTTTACCACTTGCGATCCGAAGTATGGACCTTGGGAACCTGCTTGCGAGCCCGGATTTGGAGATGAAGGAAATTCATCGATCATTGCTTGTGCTGCGTCAACGGATCACTTATATGTCGGAACTTATAACTTAGAGGGATACCAAGTTTGGATGTCAGATTGCTCTGGTCAACCGCCCTTTCGCTGGAAAAGGCTATTGTATCAAGGCGCCTATCGTGGACCCTGTAATCAAATTGCAAGTACCCTGTGTTTTTTCAAAGGAGCTTTATATGTCGGTTCTAGTATCCAAGGAGCAGGTTATGATTCTGAGCATAATATTGGTCAAGCTGGTTCTGAATTAGTTCGTGTTTTTCCAGATGGCAATTGGGATCTAATTGTTGGTGAAAAACGAGAGACTCCAGATGGATATAAAGAACCTTTAAGTTTTTTGCGTCCTGGTTTTGGCAGTATGTTCAATGGTTATTTTTGGTGGAGCACTGTTTATGATGACTGGTTATATATCGGAACTTGTAACCAAAACAGCTTGCTTCTTTACTGGATCTCGAGAGAGAAGCTCAAACCGCGAAGTCGTAGGCTGCTTGAAAAGGTCAAGATTGAAACCATCGTGGCTCATGAAACAGGAGCAGAGTTATGGCGTAGTGCGGATGGGGAAAACTGGTTACCGGTTAATAGACGTGGCTTTGATAATCCCTATAACATTGGTTTCCGAAGTATGGTAGCAACTCCCTATGGGCTTTTTATTGGAACTGCTAATCCTTTTGCCCCTAAAATAGCAGTTAAGCGCCATGGTGAGTGGACATATGTTGATAATTCTTCTGGGGGAACAGAAGTTTGGCGGGGAACATTGGATATGACTCAAATCAATGGCACTTTAAGGGATGAAAAGGAAGATGTAGCGCAGGCATGATTGGCTTTTAAGCCAACGTCTCTTCTGAAAAAAAAGGTTGCTTGAATCAGCAACCCCATCAAAAACAGTCTTCTCAACTTAACCAAACCTCCTCATAAATTCCTTTAAAGTTTTCAAAACTTCAGGGGTAATTTCATGCTGCATTGGAAACTCTCGGTAAGTCACGCTAACTCCTTGTTGCTCTAGTGTATCTCTGGCTTTTTGCGCTGCACGAATTGGAACCACTGGATCTTGTCTGCCATGAACGATTAGTGTGGGTGAACTGTCTGCACTCGCTTTCGGTTCAGAATGAAGATATCCTGATAAGGCACATAACCCGGCAAAGGGAAAGGAAAATCCTACATCTAAGGTCATCGCACCTCCTTGAGAAAAGCCAACCAGAAAGGTGCGTTGGGAAGGAACACTGGTGTTTTGCTCTAAAGCACTGAGCCAACTGGTGAGAGTTTGACGACTCTGGTTTAAACCTTCTTCATCAAACTGTTGTAAGTCGTACCACATTTTCCCCCCTGGCACTTGCGGATGGGGAAACGGGGCATTCGGGAACATCATTTGGGTATTTTTCCAATCTAAAACTGATGCTAAACTTGCTAAGTCTTGAGCATTCGACCCCCAGCCATGTAAGCCAACTAATAGATATTCAGGAGAGTCGTTGTCAGAGGGAATTGTAATTGTTTCTAGAGTCATTATTCTTGTCTGTCATTGGTCATTACTTGTTCGTTATTTCTGATTTGCTGCTTACTGGTCACTGTTAAATGCTTGCTCAGCATAACTTTTCGGGACAAGATAAAGAAAGAGCCACCACCAAACTGAAATGACTACAGCAACGGGTAAGGTTAACCACCAAAGATGAGTTATCGACCAAACGGCCGTGGGAAGAACAATTCCTGTTAAGATAATTGACCACGGTTGACACCACCAAGGCTTTTTTTGCCAAATTGAAAGACTGTTTTTTTGTTTTGTCATTTTACTGAAAAATTGTTAATTGTTATGTTACCTCAAGAGCGTATTATTGTTCCTTTAGATGTTCCCGACTTAGACAGCGCGATCGCGCTTGTAGAAAAACTCCCTGATGTGACGTTTTGGAAAGTGGGATTAGAATTATTTGTTAGTACAGGAAATTCGATTTTAGATTATCTTAAAGAACAAGAGAAACGAATTTTTCTTGACCTCAAATTCCATGATATTCCAAATACCATTGCGGCTGCTTGTCGTTCAGCAATGAAATATGATGTGGATTTACTCACCATCCATGCTACAGCAGGAAAACAAGCCCTACAAGCAGCAGTAGAAGCCAAGAAAAACGTTAATGGAACAACCAAGTTAGTTGCCATTACAGTTTTAACGAGTATTAACGCCCGGGAATTAGCATTTGAGTTAAAAGTTCCTCTTGAACTCCCTGAATATGCCCTGCAAATGGCAATTTTAGCGCAAGAAGCCGGATTAGATGGTGCGGTTTGCTCACCCCAAGAAGCAAGTGAGTTAAGGCGGGTTTGTGGCGATAATTTTTGGTTGGTTTGTCCCGGAGTCCGCCCCAGTTTTTCTAAAACGGGTGATCAAAAACGAGTGATGACACCGAAGGAAGCGCTGCAAGCAGGTGCTGATTATTTAGTGATTGGTCGTCCGATTACCGGTGTTGAAAATCCAGAAATAGCGTGGCAACAAATTTGTCAGGAGATCATGAATTGATGCGGTATCTTCTCGTGGGATTAGGCAGTGCTATTGTCCTTGCATTACCCCTCTCGGTGGAAGCGCAATCCGCTTGTTCTCAAACGATTCATGCTCTCACGACTAACCTTTTAAAAGATCTTCCCGGATATGCGAATCGCGTTATTCAGCGCAGCCGATTGCCTTCTCGGAATCAAGCAAATTCAACTTATATTATTCTTGCCGGAGAACCAGAGTTTAATCCCCTTGCTCAAAATCTGTCTGGAGACTATACTCCTGTTTTTCCGAAAGCAGAAACCGAGCAAGTTAAGCAAGTTTTTTTTACTACCTTAGAACGCCGGTATATTAATCAAGCGGTGTATTCGGTAGAAAGTTATCATTGGTTATTCTTAACTACAACAGAACAAGGATGGTATCTCGTTACACTCTATTCTCGTTTTGGCTTGCCGGATCAAAGCCATCCTCCCTCTCCTCCCCAAGAAACCAGTAATGGCATTATCGGTCAAGCCATTCAACTGTGGTTGCGGGATTGTCGATTTCAGAAGCAGTAAGCCACTCCTGATTTAAATTTAATTGCTTGTGATTTATAATGATAACGATTATCAATATAAAAGCTTTGCTGATGAAGCCATCTTCTTTAACGTATCTCATTGCTTTAGTGTCTAGTGCCACTTTGTGGTTCGGATGCGGAACCTCTTCCATAGAGGAAACAACCGATCAGACGGCTACAACCCCAACCCGTGAAAAACTCGATATTACTGTGAGTATTCTTCCCCAAAAATACTTTGTGGAACGGATTGGAGGAGAAACCGTTGATGTGAATGTCATGGTCAAACCTGCTGCTTCTCCTGCCACTTATGAACCGAAACCGCAACAGATGAAAGCCTTAAGTGAAGCCGAAGCCTATCTGCGAATCCGAGTTCCCTTTGAGAAAGCGTGGATGTCGCGCATTGAAGGAGCAAATCCTGATATGAAAATTGTTGATTTAACCCAAGGGATTGACCGTCAGCCGATCGCGCAACACCATCATCACGGGGAAGAGAATCACAACCATGATCATGAAGAAGAAACCGCTAACCTTGATCCTCACATTTGGCTATCACCGGAGTTAGTGAAACAGCAAGCGCAAACCATCCATCAGGCACTGCTTGAACTCAATCCCGATCAAGCAACCTTGTATCAAGACAATTTAGATGCCTTTCTTGCCGATATTGAAACCCTAGACCAAACGATTGAAACTACCCTTGCTGACTTAGAACAACGAACCTTTATGGTATTTCATCCGTCTTGGGGGTATTTTGCCGAAGCCTATAACCTGGAAATGATTCCCATTGAGGTGGAAGGAACTGAACCCAGTGCCGCGGAACTGTCTCAGTTTGTGAAACAAGCCAAGGAAGAGAAAATTAGTGTGATTTTTGTCCAACCGCAGTTTGGGGTTCAAAGTGCTAACGCGATCGCGAAATCAGTGGATGCAGAAGTTTTGCAGATTGATCCTCTAGCAGAAAACTGGCTAGAAAATATGCAATCAGTGGCTACGACCTTTAAAACCGCCTTGAACGAGAAGCAAGAACAAGGATAAATTGAAACTTGATGATGAGTGCAGCGCATCCGCAGGGAAGTCATCTTCCTTTAGAATCCCCCTCTGAAATTATTAAGATTAAAAATCTTTGGGTTCGTTATGAACAAGAATTAGTCCTAGAAGGAATAAATTTATCCGTCCAGGAAGGAGATTACATTGGCATTATTGGTCCCAATGGCGGGGGAAAAACCACTTTATTTAAAGTCATTTTGGGGTTACTTTCTCCTGAAAAAGGAGAGGTAAAAATTCTTGGACAACCGGCGAAGAAAGGAAGACAGTATATTGGCTATGTTCCGCAAATTATGCAGTTTGATCCTGCGTTTCCGATTACGGTCGCGGACGT
>CAZBPR010000092.1:0-12702 GCA_964493825.1 uncultured Dactylococcopsis sp. | reverse complement strand
TTGTTCGTCTTTCGTGCCATGACCAATTAACAGCAAGGGACGCTGTTTCAGTAAAGGGGGTAGTTCAATCTTCGTTTTTTGGGTTGATGGTGAATAAACGATTTGGGTCAAAATCAAAACTCCTTGCTCGCTAGTTCGATTGTAGGCGAGTTGTAAGCGCCTTGCTATCTTAACGGATTTTCCAATAAGTAGAAATGCTGGGGAGGGGGGTTAGTGGTGAAGGGGAGATGGGGAGAGGGGAGAGACAAGGAGGACAAGGAAGACAAGGAGAATATTTAATTCCCGACTCACGAATGACTAATGACTAATGACGAATGACAAATTTCACTCTTTTAAAAAGAGATAGTACAGTTGCCCTGTCCAATCCACGATGCCTGCTTTCCGTCCGGCATTTTCGCCCGTGCCCATAAAGATATCCACTCGTCCTGCCCCTTGAATCGCGCTCCCCGTATCTTGATCTAAAACGTAATGACTGACCAGTGGCGTTTGAATTTCATTGTTAGCAGTAATCTCAGGAAATTGGGTATGCAGTAGCGCTAATGCCCCTGGTGGCATGAGGGATTTATCGGTGGCAATGCTGCGTTGGGCTGTCACGGGAACCCCTAAACTGCCCGTTGCCGGTGCGCCTTGGGTTTCTCGAAAGAAGACAAAACTTTTGTTGCGCGGGAGGTAAGTGCTGAGTTGTTCGGGGTGTTGCTCAAAATATTGCATTAAACGGGGAAGAGAGAGTTCATCGCGAGCAAAAATCCCATCTTGAACTAATTCGCCGCCAATACTGGTGTAAGGATGCTCAGTTTTTCCCGCATAGCCAATTGCTAAAATGCTGCCATCTCGTAACTGCAGCCGTGCTGAGCCTTGAACGTGGATTAAAAAGGCTTCTAGGCGATCGCGCAACCAAGCAATTTCTAAACCCGCTAGTGGGCTATTTTTCCCTTCTCCGTGCCTCCCTTCAAGTTCGCTGCGGGTGGGATGGGGAGAAGACCACTGTTCAAAGTTCGTCGGTCGTTGATAAATCGGATAACGATATTCAGCAGTGGGAACGCGACTCGCAGCATAAACCGGTTCAAAATAGCCGGTAAAGTGAACCGTTCCCTGTTGATCCTGCCCTACTGCTTGATACAAAGCAAATTCTTGTTTAACGGCATGGGCAAAGGCTTCTGGGCTGGGAGAGGTGCGCAGGAGTTGTCGAAAGCGGATTAAGGAACGATAAGCGCGATCGCGCGTGATCCCCTCAACCGGATACTTAGCATAGGCCTCTGCTGCACTGGGCGTATCCAAATAGCGCAGACTATGGTTAATGGCTACAAGAAGGGCAGTTTTCTTGTCCCATTGGGTCTCTAGGTTTAACTCTACAGGCAACTGTTGCGATGAGACTTTTTCTAAGGGGAAACTCACTGCCGGCAAAGCAGAGAAAGCGACCCCTAGCCCAACCGATAAACTCACCAATAAAGATTTCATGATTAAAATCGTTCCACACTGCCGGCAAATAAGGGTTCCACTCGGATCGCCAAGATACTGGAGGGACGAACGACCATATATTCCCCCTGAATGTTTTTAATGGGAACACTAATAAAGTCATTCGAATCCCCATTAGGCTTCAGTTCTTCCTTGTACCATTTTTGGAAATCTTGAATCGTGGGAAAACGGACTTCTTCGCGATGACCACCGGCTAAAAATAAATAGACGGCATATTCATCTGGGGTACGTGGCATACAATTAACTCCTGATTCGGTGAAGTTGATCTTGAATTAAGGCAATAGGCAACAGTTTGGTTAGTATGCCCGAATCGATCAGATTTTTACTCACTTGCCATCGTGCGGACAATATCACCGCGTGTAATAATGCCCACTACTTTGCCCGCTTCATCCACTACAGGTAAACGGCGGACTTCCCGCTTGTGCATGAGGTGGGCAGCATCTTTCAACGGGCGATCGCCGGTAATGGAGATCGCGCGGTCAGTCATCACTTCTTCAACGGTTTGTCCCAGTGCCTTGTGGAGTTCTTTTTCATACCGCGCAGGGTTTTCTAAGTAAATGACGCTATCGAGAAACATGAAATAGGGCGGCGGATCAACCCCAGTTTCTTGCCACATCAAATCTGCCTCTGATAACACCCCAACTAATTTCCCGTCTTGATTCACTACGGGTAAACCGCTAATTTTGTTTTTCACGAGCAGTTTAATTGCTTCTTTCAGTGGAGTGTCGGGTTGAACAACAGCCGGGTTAACCGTCATTACATCGGCAACAGTTTTTGACATGAGCGGATTAGCCTTTCAATAACGCATGAGGAGCATCATTTATTCTCCCATTAAACTGGTAGAGCTGACAATGTATTCCATCAGAATACTAGGGCAAACCCATACTCTAAAAGGGAGAATAAAAAGGCATAAAGGAAGTAAGGCATGAACCGCTATTTTACATTTTTCCTAGGGCGCGATCGCGCTGTCTTTCAGCAAAATGCAGGTTGACTTGGATTTGGTAAAGTAGAAGAAGAGGAACTAATCAACGAGCCTTTATGGTCTGAGCAATCAATCCTAACCTTGGGTCGTTCGATTAAGTTTGTTGCAGAAGTAGTTAGTAATAATTGGCAAAATGATTATGCTCGTAAGGTTGAAGATTACGCAGCTTTCGGGATTTGTGAGTATTGAATTGCAGACTACGCTGGATTAGGTGGCATTCGCTACATTGGAAAACCGAAACAGCCCACTCTCTCTTGTTTTAGGCTATTGAATGGAGAATACGAAATGCAGCCGGTTCGAGGGGATCAAAATATTATTAGATATCAAAAGCGGAGAAGCCATGAGCAAATTTAGCCGAACCTGGTGGGGAGAAAAATTCATCGCCGTGATGGAAAAAGTTGGAGATGAAGGGCGTCTCAGTCGCGGTCGTTCTTATGCACGCGGCAATAAAGTCAAAAGTTTTCAGATTCAAGATGGGGTAGTCACCGCGCAAGTACGAGGATCAGTGAATCCCTATTTTGGAGTGTATAAAGAACCGCTTTACCACATCACCTTAGAATTTCAACCGATTAGTGCCGCGAAATGGTCAGCCGCGATCGCGCTGATGGCATCCAAAGCCAGTATAATCTCTCGTCTGCTTCTCAAGGAAATTCCCGATAATATTGAAGAGACTTTTGCCCAACTCAATCTCAATTTCTTACCCAGCACTCACAAAGACTTTCACGCCACCTGTAGTTGTCCCGATTGGGGCGATCCCTGCAAACATATTGCTGGAGTGTACTATCTCCTGGCTGCGGAATTAGACCACGATCCGTTTCTACTGTTTGAATTGCGGGGATTATCGCGAGATGACCTTTTAAAAGAACTGGCGAAATCGCCTCTCGGGGAAACCCTTTCTGCTGAGTTGCAACTAGAAGCGCGATCGCCGCAAGTAGTTGCATCCTATTATCCACCGCTGCAAACGGTTAAAACTGAGATGTGCCAGAACCTACGAGAGTTTTGGCATGGCACAAAACGTTTACCGCAAACCATCGATGCACCGCCCCAAGTTCCCATCTCAGGAATTCCCATCAAGAAACAAGGCGATTTTCCGCCCTTCTGGCAACGGGATCATTCCTTTATTGAAGTGATGGAAACGCTTTACGATCAGGTAAAAACCAAGGGACAACTCTAGCGAGGATTAACTGGAGAATATTCCCCAAATTGCCAGCGCCAAGGAACCGCGTGCTGGGTTGCTATGATTTGTTCAATGTCAAAACACACTAAACGCTTTGCCCCAGCAAAGTCTTTGATTTGTTCTGCATCCCAAATCACTTGGGCTTTCCCCACGAGTTGAAGCGTTGAACCCGTCAGAAAATCAAGAAATAATAAACCCGCTTGCGGATTCAGGTGTAAATTGCCGAAGGTTTGAAACATATTATTCCCGGCATAATCAGGAAAAATGATTTTTTGATTCGACAAAACTTTGACAAATCCGGGTAAGCCCCCGCGATGAGACGTATCAGCGCCTCTTTCCGGGTGATAGGTGCCAATAAAAAAAGTATCTGCTTGCGTGATCCAAGTGTTATCCTGCTTCAGTAAGGTGCTGCGGGTTGAAGCTTGCGCTTCAGCGATCAAATCATCGGTTGTCGTTGCCAGATGACGCACTTGAATATATTTGGGACAGTTAAAAAAGGTTTCCCGAACTTGAATCACAAGATTTTCTGCCGGTTCTCCCTTGACTTGACCATTGATCCGTAAACGGCGACGATTGGCTAAGTCAATGACCAAAAGCCCGATGACAGTGTTATGACATAAGTTGCGGTAGAGGGGATCACCGGGAATAAATATTGGCGTTAGGTTAATCGTTTCCTGATCCAAAACTTGGATGAAACCGGCTTTTCCCAGCAGAAGAGAGGTCCAAATCTTGCCTTGTTCATCAATTGTCCCTGCAACAGCAAACGATTGATCCAAAAGAAACTTTTGCGCCGCCGGCTTAAGGAAAGGGTGAATGACACCGCTTAATTGTTGCGCTTCTGCTTCCACCCCAGCTTGGACTTGAACAGCGCGTTCTCCGGCATGAAACCCTGCGTTATTATAATCCTGGCATTGGGACATAATGGGATAAGTTTTGGATGCGTTTAATCCAAGCCACAACATGAGGATAGGGATCGAGAGCAATTTTGCCATCGGGGGCTAAGCCCACGTAAGGAAAACAAGCAATATCGGCAAGGGTAGGACGGTTAAATTCAAGCCATTCCCGATTTTCTAAATGTTTGTTTAGGAGTTCTAGGACTTCCTTACTTTTGGTTTGTGCTTTTTCTAAGTCCACATCGGCATCAAACAGAAAGTAGAGTCGGGCAAGGAACAAACTATTATTAATTTCATTGACGGCAAACGATAGCCACTGCATAATCTTTGCCATGGCAGCTGGGTCTAAAGGTAGCCATAACCAATCATCCGCATCATATTTTCGCGCTAAATAGACCAAGATCGCTTGCGAATCTCTGATCACAACGTCTCCATCCACTAAAACTGGAACTTGACCTAAAGGATTGATGGCTAAAAACTCAGGGGATTTCAATTCACCTTGTTTGTAGTCAATTGGTCGCTTTTCATAGTTAACATTGAGTAAGGATAAAAATAAGCGGACTTTGTGACAATTGCCAGAGAGATCAATATCATAGAGCTTCATCATTTTTTTCTGTCCATTACGAAATTAATCGTTGTTATTTTAATTTTCTATCATTGTCAAGACGAGTGAGAGATCAGTTTCTATGATTAAAACTGATCTTGTTATTTTTACCTTGATGTGTTTAACACGAATGGTAATCAGACCCAACCTAATTTATACTTTTAATGTTGATGGCTAGTGGTTTTCATTCCTTCCTTCTTTTAAGGACATAACCATGATGAAAACTCTGAAGGCTTCTGTGTCGGGAATCGCAAAAATTAAACAAGCTAGAAAACAGAAAGGATGGTCTGTTAGTGATTTCCAATGGTTAGAAGCAGCGAGTCAAATTTTAGGCATATCTTGGGAAGAAACCGGGGTTTTAGCCGTCGGGATTTCGGAAGGAACATGGAAACGATTTTTGGCAGGAAAACATGGCATCAATGCCGACGCCTTTAAAGCGTATTGTCAGGTTTTAGGGGTTTCTTGGGAAGAAGTATCGGCAACCACAACTTCTGATTCTCAGCTTGATTTAGACGCAATTGGTGATGACTGGCAAGATGCACCGGATGTCTCCGTTTTTTATGGTCGCGATCAAGAATTACAAACGATTAAACACTGGATTCTTGAAGAAAAATGCCGGTTAATTACTCTCCTGGGGATGGGAGGAATTGGCAAGACCACCTTAGCAACGAAGTTAGCCCGAAACTTAATTGATGAGGTCAACTCCCCAAAGACCTTTCAAGGCATCATTTGGCGGAGTCTTCGTAATGCACCGTCTTTAGAAGATTTGTTAACGGAACTGATTCAGTTTGTATCCCATCAACAAGCAATGATTCCGGCGCAACCAGACCAACAGACGCTGTTGCTTTTAGAGTATCTGCGGCAGTTTCCGGTATTATTAATTTTAGATAATTTAGAGTCGCTGCTACAGGCGGGTGATCGCCGCGGACGATTTCGAGATGGCTATGAAGGGTATGATCGCTTCTTGCGCTGTTTGGCAGAAACCCCGCATCAAAGCTGTCTGTTATTAACCACTCGCGAAAAACCCTATGGCTTAGCCAAGTTTGAAGGGGAACAGTTACCGGTACGATCGCTGCAATTATCTGGAGTACCCACAGCCGTAGCGCGATCGCTGCTGACAGCAAAAGGCAATTTCAGGGGTTCTGATCCCGAGTGGGACACGTTAGTCTCCCGTTATGGGGGGAATCCCCTCGCCTTGAAAATTGTCGCAACATCGGTTCAAGACTGTTTTGGCAGTAGCATTTCCCAGTTTTTAGCGATGCAGCAGCAAGGGATCTTGATTGTAGATGATATCCGCGATCTCCTGACCCAACAGTTCCAACGGTTAACCGTTTTAGAACAAGACATCATGTATTGGTTAGCGGTCAATCGAGAACCGATTTCTCTCTCGCAATTAAAAAGCGATCTTTTAGGAAATGTGCCGTTGAGTGACTTGATGGAGGGGTTGAGTTGTCTGCAACGACGGTCTCTAATTGAATCCAGCAGCAACAGCGAGAGTGCGACATTTACCCAGCAACCCGTAGTCATGGAGTATATGATCAATCGTCTGCTGGAAGAGGTAGCAGCAGACATTCGAGATGGGCAGATTACCGAAAAGAGAACGCCATTATTGGTCACTCACGCCTTGCTGAAAGCGCAAGCGAAAGATTATGTTCGCGAAACCCAGGTGACCTTAATTCTTAAACCTTTAATTGAACAACTGATTACCGAACTCGGAGAAGCCACCTTATCCTCTCGGCTAACGGAAATTTTAGAACAACTCCGAGGCAAACCTTGCCCCCAAACCGGCTATGCTGGCGGCAATATTTTGAATTTAATGTTAGCGGCGGGAATGGATGTTACCCATGCTGATTTTTCCGATTTAACGATTTGGCAAGCCTATTTACAGGGGGTAACCTTACATGGCGTCAATTTTGCCGGATCCGATTTATCCCGTTGTGTCTTTACAGAAATGCTAGGAAATACTTTAGCCGCTGTCTTTAGTCCCGATGGTCAAATCCTTGCCACCTGCGATACCGATTGTCGAATCCGCCTGTGGGAGGTGGCAAGTGGAAAGTTAATTTTAGTCTGCGAAGGGCATCAAAATTGGGCGCGATCGCTGTCTTTTCGGGCGGATGGACAAGTTCTAGCAAGTGCAGGGGCAGACCAGACGATTAAACTCTGGAATCTTGCCGATGGCGTGTGTCTTAAAACGTTGACGGGACATGACCATGAAATTTTTGCCGTTGCTTTTAGTCCCACCGAACCTCACCTTCTGGCTAGTGCTAGCGGCGATCGCGCGGTGAAAATTTGGGATACCTTGACTGGTAACTGTTTACACACGCTAACCGGACATACGGATTGGGTGCGAGGGGTTGCCTTTAGTCCGGATGGTGAAATTCTAGCGAGTGCCAGTGCCGATCACACGATTAAACTCTGGACACGACAGGGAGAGTGCCTGCATACCCTACCCGACCATGAAAGTTGGGTCCGATCCATTGCCTTTAGTCCTAATGGTCATCTTCTTGCTAGTGGCAGTGGCGATGGGACGATTAAACTGTGGGATTATCGGAAGGGACAATGCCTTAAAACTTTCCAAGCCCATCAGAAGAGTATCTATGCCGTTGCCTTTAGTACGAATGGCATTCTAGCAACTGGTAGTGGCGACGATACCGTCAAACTGTGGGATATCCAGCGCGATCGCTGTTTACAAACGTTACAAGGTCATGAAAATGAAGTTTGTTGCGTCGCCTTTAGTCCCCAAGGACAGATGTTAGCTTGTGTCAGTTTAGACCAAACGGTTAAACTGTGGGATGGCAAAACCGGACAAGTGTTAAGAAGCTGGTATGGCAATACCGATTGGGCGTTACCCGTTGCCTTTAGTCCTAATGGCGAAACCCTTGCCAGTGGCAGTAACGATAAAACGATTAAGCTATGGCATTGGCGAACGGGGGAATTTCAGCAAAGTTTAGCCGGACACGAGGATTTTATTTATGGTCTGGCTTGGTACAAAACTGGGGAAATCCTCGCTAGTGCCAGTACTGACTCGACTGTGCGCTTGTGGGACGTGACCAGCGGTCGCTGTTGCCAAATCTTACAAGGACATACCGATTGGGTGTATGCAGTTACCTTTGTTCCGGGTTCTCCCGACTTAATTGCCACCGCCAGCGCCGACTGTACGATTAAGGTTTGGAATTGGCGAACTGGCGTCTGCTTACAAACGTTGGCAGGACATACGGATAAAATTTTCACACTAAGGTTTCGATCCGATGGACAATTATTAGCCAGTGCCAGTGCCGATCAAACCGCGAAATTATGGGATGCGACAACTGGCGATTGTCTCAAAACCTTATCCGGACACAGCGGACGCGTGTATAGTGCAATTTTTTGTCCCCGTACCCCCATTATTGCCACTTGCAGTACCGATCAAAGCATTAAGTTATGGGAGGTTGAGTCCGGAGAGTGTTTGCAGACCTTAACTGGACATGACAACTGGATTTTCGCGATCGCGCTGAGTCCTAACGGTGAAACCCTCGCCAGTGTTTCTCACGATCAAACCTTAAGGATTTGGGATTTAGCTTCTGGAGAGTGTTTACACATTTGTCGAGGACATAATCGATTGATTTCTGCGGTTGCCTATAGTAACGATGGCAGCGCGATCGCCACCGGATCGCAAGATCAAACGGTCAAAATTTGGGATGCAAAAAACGGTCAATGCTTAAGAACTTTAATTGCTAAACGCTTGTATGAAGGGATGAATCTTCACAACGCCAAAGGACTAACCCCAGCAACGCTATCCACTTTACAATCATTAGGCGCGGTCTTGTAGAAGCTTGAAAGCAAAAATGAAACCCGCCTGAGTGCAATAAAGCAGGGTAGCGGGATAATAAGCCAATGATATTAACATTATTCACGCAGGGCAAGGAATCGCCTGATTACCAAGATTTATAGCAGTATTTTCATAACGACGATAAGGAACACCACGGTACTTTAAGTTATGTTGGGGAACGAGCGGTAATTCCATTGGACGTTGCAGGAAGTAGGTTGCCCCGCGATAGCGAACTGGCGTTTGTGTCGGCACTGTCTCAATAGCAAGAGACATTTTAGAGTAAGAAACACCACGGTAGGTTAAAGAAGAAATAGCTTGGGAATTGATTTGAGTTTGCATGATGAATACCGTTTGAATATTGACACTTTTATTTATACGGCGTTTCTCATGCGCAGTCGATACAGATTAGTTAGGGAACTCAACTTTTAGAAACGACTTAACTTTTAACTATCTGAGAGTGAATCTTAAAAATGCTATCAACCCAGTTTCTGGATGATCAGACAAGGTTAGGAGTTACGCATTAACTAAACATAGTGAATGTCATCAAAAGTTTTGTCCCGTACAGAGATTAAACAGGGTCAGTTTCTTGACGCCATTCCTCTAAATCCTTAAGTTTTCTACAACTTTCCTAGATTTACGACTCATCAGAATCCCTTTATAAGTAAAAGCATGATTCTGCTTGAGGAATTTTGTAATGAATCGTCCTGTGATGCCAGAGTTCAGTGTTTTCGTCAAACCAAAACTCTCTCTCTTGTCCTTAATTAGGATGAGGTAGGATCCTGATTAAGCGATTTAACAAAGTAACCCGTTGGGATGTCTCACGCCCCTGAATTTTTAAAACTCCGCTTTTTCCAAAAAATTGATGACATCAATTATTATTCTGAGCGATAAGAACTTTAAGACCCTAAGTCTGATCCATTGCTGAGTCAATTATGATTCGTGTTTCCTATTCTCATCACTGAAATTTATTGATAGCAACCCTTTACCGATTCAATTAGACCTGTGCAAAAGCTAATTACAGATTATGAATATCAAGTTGGTGGTCGTCTTCCTGTAGATGCACCGACTTATGTCGTTCGTAAGGCGGATGCAGAACTGTATCAAGCATTGAAAGCGGGCGAATTTTGCTATGTTCTTAACTGTCGCCAAATGGGAAAATCAAGCTTGCGTGTGCAAGTGACCCAGCAATTACAAGCCGAAGGCATTGCTTGTGCAACTGTCGATCTCTCCGGGATTGGCACCCATAATATTACCCCTGAACAGTGGTATGCCGATATTATTATGCGGTTAGTGCGCAGTTTTAGACTTTCACCTCAGTTTAACGTTCGGCAATGGTTAGCCCAAAGAAGTGACCTATCGGCAGTTTCTCGGTTAGGGGAATTTCTCCAAGAAGTGTTGCCAGAATTGGTAAGGCAATCGCTGGTGATTTTCTTTGATGAAATTGATAGTATTCTCAGTTTAGGATTCAACACCGATGACTTTTTTGCCCTGATTCGTTCCTGTCATGAATGTAAACAATTAACGTTTGCTTTACTGGGGGTTGCGACGCCATCGGATTTAATTGTGGATAAAGGGCGAACGCCGTTTAATATTGGTCGCGCCATTGAACTGACTGGCTTTAGTTTAGAGGAAGTGCAACCCTTAGAGCAAGGTTTCCTGCACACCACAGCCCAGCCAGAGGTTATTTTACAAGAAATTATTTATTGGACGGGGGGACAACCGTTTTTAACGCAGAAACTCTGTCGTTTAGTGGCGCAGGCGTTAACAACTCATAATCAGGAACAAGAAACGGATCGTAATGAATTAATTTGGATCCAACCGCAAACCTTAATCAATTGTGTTGCGAGTGTTGTGCAAGAGAAAATTTTAGAGAACTGGGCTTCTCAAGACGAACCCCCTCATTTAAGAACCATACGCGATCGCGTTCTGCGCAGTGAACAACGCGCCAGTCGTCTCCTCGGACTCTATTTCCAAATTTTACAAGGGGCAAGAATCCCTGCTGACGATTCTCCGGAAGTGATTGAACTGCTTCTTTCGGGATTAGTAGTCAAAAAACAGGGTTACTTACAGGTTTATAATCCCATTTACCAAGCCGTCTTTAACCAAGCCTGGGTGGAAAAGCAACTGAACCGCTTACGCCCTTATGCCCACTTACTCAATGCCTGGATTGCCTCAAATTATCAAGATGACAATGCGCTTCTCCGTGGACAAGCCCTGCAGCAAGCCCAAAGCTGGGCACAAGGGAAAGTCTTAAGCAATCAAGACTATCGCTTTCTGGCAGCCAGTGAAGCCTTAGAGAAACGAGAAGTCGAAAACCAACTCCTGGCTTCTGAACAAGCGAATCAGGTTCTCAGTACCGCACAACAACGGGCAAAACAAACCATTCAACGGGGCTTAATTGGACTCTCCCTGGTTTCTGTCATTGCCGTCAGTTTATTAGGGGTTTCGGGATGGCAAACCTGGCGCACCGCGCAACAAAAACGGCAAGTAGCCCTTGGTGAAATCAAAACCCTGACCCTGGCTTCGGAAACGGCGTTTGAATCGCAACAAATTTTAGAAGCCCTCTTGGAAAGCCTCAAAGCCGGATTTAAGCTATATGAGTTAGGCTGGGAAGATGCGAATCCCGAAATTAAAGCTCGTTTAGAAAAAGCCCTGCGCCAGTCTTTGTATTGGGGGCGAGAACGGAATCGTTTACTGGGTCATCGTGATACTGTCACTCGGGTCAAGTTTAGTCCCAATGGTCAAACCCTCGTCAGTGCCAGCTGGGATAAAACGATTAAAATTTGGCAACGGGATGGTACTTTATTGCACACCCTAATGGGTCATGATGATGCCATTTGGAGTGTTAACTATAGTCCAGACGGTCAGTATTTAGTCAGTGCCAGTCGAGATAAAACCGTTAAAGTGTGGCGCGTGGCAAATGGGAAAGAAGTCCTTACGCTAGTGGGGCATGAGGATTGGGTGGCTTGCGTCTCGTTTAGCCCGGATGGTCAAACCATTGCCTCAATGGGCTGGGATGGCACGCTGAAGCTGTGGAATCGGGAGGGAGAAGCACTCAATTCCTTTAATACTCATGAAGCGGGTGTCGTTGCGATTAGCTTTAGTCCGGATGGAGAGAAACTGCTGAGTGCTAGCCATGATGGGACAGCCAAACTTTGGGACTTACAAGGAAACTTGCTACAGACTTTTACTGGACATGACAGTTGGGTCATGTATGCCACGTTTAGTCCGGATGGGGAAAGGGTGGCGACAGCCAGTCGAGATGGCACAGCCAAACTCTGGGATTTAGCAGGCAATGAATTAAAGACCCTACGAGGGCATCAAGATACTGTTACCGGTGTTGTTTTCAGTCCCAGCAGCGATCGCGTTGCCACAACCAGTTGGGATCGCACCATTCGTCTCTGGAACCGCCAAGGGGAAGAATTACAAGTTTTACGGGGTCATACCAATGCGGTAACGGCTGTTCACTTTAGTCCGGATCGTCAGATTTTGGCATCTGGGGGAGAAGATACCACGGTTAGGCTATGGAATTTAGTCGGTGCGGATCTACACGCCAAAGTGATGGATCGGGCGAGGCATTGGAACGTGACTGAGGATGAACCGGTTGGAGACATTACCTTCAGTCCCGATGGTCAACTGATTGGTACCACAGGACGTTATATGACCGCGCAATTGTGGAATCAACAAGGAGAACAACAGGTGACCTTCCAAGGTCATGGGGATACGGTAAGAAGCCTTGAATTTAGTCCGGATGGTCAGCAA
>CAZBPR010000091.1:0-12764 GCA_964493825.1 uncultured Dactylococcopsis sp. | reverse complement strand
CTTCGGGAGAAGGACGTTCTTCGTCGATATCAGCGAGATCCCCTAAGTTAAATAAAAAGGGCACGCTGCTTTTGTTTTCGCCCCCCATCACTAAAACATTGGGCATTTGCGAACCGCCCTGTCGCCACGCTTCAATGGCTTCTTTTTGCAGAACCAGGGATCCCCCTTGCGCGCGCAGAGTTTCCGCTAAAAGTCGTTGCGCTTCGGCTCGTCCTTTCGCGCGATTAATATCGGCTTGGGCTTTTTGTTCGGCTTCCCTGGCAATATAAACCGCCCGTTGGGCACTTTGTTCCGCAATTTGTTTGTCTTCAACCGCTTGCGCGAATTCTTTGGTAAAGTTGAGGTCAATGACACTGGTATCTAAAACAACGATACCGTACTTGTCGAGGCGTTGATTAAGGGCAATATCAAAGTCCTCTTTTAATTCATCCCGTCGGGTAATCGCTTCTTCTGCAGTTTTTCGTGCTGCTGCGACCTTAAAGGATTCTTGGGTTTGCGGCGCAACAATTTTAGAAACGACGTTACTGAGTGTCCCTTGCTTCCGGCGAATATCTACGACTTTAACCGGGTCAAGACGAAAGTTAATCGCGAAACTCGCTTTGAGATCCTGTAAGTCTTTGGTAGCACTTTGGGCGGGAACTTCAAATTTTTGGACGGTCACATCATACACATCAACTTTAGAGATGAAAGGAATTTTATAATGAATCCCTTCGAGAAGGGCCTCTTCTTGGGCTTTTCCGAGAACACTGAGCACTCCTGCTTCCCCTGGGTTGATCACAACATAAGAGTTAAAACCAATTAGGATGAGGAGAGCTGCAATAATCCCACCAATAATTGCAGTCAGGCTTTGGGTGGTTTGCTTGGTCAAGGTGTTTTTTTCTCCTTACTGGGCGTGCGCTATAGCTTTTCGGTATCAATTGAGGTACACAATGTTTTAGCGCCTGTTATTCATCAGAACAAATGACAATAGAAAAAACCTGTACCCCAAGACGGTAAAAAACTACTTTACACTGACCATTTTCTCATTTCACCGCTCAGGAATCATTCCTTATGAAGACGTTTTAATTCTTCTCTGAGGGCTTCAACTTGTTGGCGCAGCGTATCAATGTCTTCGTCTCCGGCTTTGGCTGAAGAAGAGGGTTCAGCTTGGCTCACAGACTCCTCCTCTTCAATAATTTCAATGCGTCGGGGTTCACCTTTTTGCCCTGTGTCAGTAGAAGCATGGTTTTGTCCGCGTTGCGCTTCGGAAATGAGTTGTTCAACAAACTGACGTGCCTCTTCTGAATTCATTTCTCCGCGCTTGACTAACTCGTCGGCAAGTTTTTGGCTTTGAATACGGAGTTCTTTGAATCGTTCCGTGGCTTGTTCTTGTGCGTAGTCAGCTAGGCCTACCCCAAAGTAGAAGGCTTTTTGTAACATATCGCCGAATCCAAATTGGTTTGACATGGATTAATCAATCCTCCCAAGGAAACTATTACTATCCCTACTTTTTAGCTTAACTTGCTCGAGTCAATTGGGTCTAATGCTTAGGGAGAGTGCTACCGTCTGCTCAGGAACACCTTCCCGAGGCTCCCTTTGCGAGAGCGCGGGGCTGTCGCCCATCGCTCAAAAAATTGTTAATATTGATTTTAGAGCAAAAATCTGTATTTTCACTTAATCGGATTTCATTAACTTTTATTTTCCAGTTGTAACTGACAAGCACTCGTTTCAGTGACAAGCAGATAGTCTGTTTCCGTTTTAGACTAGAATTAGTGATTTTCGATTCTTTACTCGCTTCTGCTTACGAGCGAAGTTTTTTATCTAACACTCATTAACTTAAAAAAATCTGTACAATTGATGATAATTGTTGATTTAAGTCAATTTCATTTTCATGTCAAGCACAAACAAAAAAGTGAGACATATCTTATTGAAATGTGTAATGACACTGTCAGCCTTAGTGCTTGGCAATGGGAAAGGAACCTTAGCAGAAGCAGTCATTCAGGTGGGAGTTTATCAAAACCGACCGAAAGTTTTTATCGATGAAGCGGGGAATCCCGCAGGCTTTTTTCCAGCTCTTCTCAGTGAAATCGCGGAACCAGAAAACCTCACGCTTCAATATGTTCCCTGTAGCTGGAAAAGCTGCTTGTCTGCTCTAGAAACGGGAAATTTAGATTTAATGGTGGATGTTGCCTATTCACCCCAACGAGAGCAACGCTTTGACTTTAATACAGAAGTTGTCTTTATGGCTCGCTCGTTTTTATACACAGCAGCAGGTGTAGAGGTGAAGGATTGGGCTGATCTTAATCAAAAGCGAGTGGCTGTCTTGAACGGCAGCATTCAAGAGCAGTGGCTGCGCGATCGCGCTCAAGCATTAGATTTTACACCCATCTGGGTTGAAGTCTCGAACTTTAAAGACCTCTTTGAGCAATTAAATCGCGGTACCGTCGAAGTTGGGGTAGCCAATGAATTTCTCGGTGAACGGCTGGCGCCAACGTATCCCGATGTTCAACGTAGCGATATTTTACTAGAGACTTCTGCTATTCACTTCGCAACGCCCAAGGGAAAAAATCAGCGGTTACTCACACTCCTGGATCGGCAGTTAGTGCAGCTCAAAGATACCCCGAACTCTGCTTATCACGAAGCCTTACAGCGTTGGCTCTTACAAGGGGAACGATCGCAACTGAATTCGCCATGGGTGGCTCAACTCATGACAAGTCTCCTGATCATGAGCACAATCAGCATTGTTGGGATCATTCTCTTCACCAATCGACGTCTCAAACAAGAGCTTAGGAAACGTCAACAAGTAGAAACTGACTTAAAAGACCGTGAAATGCAATTCAAAGCGTTAGTTCAGAATGTTCCTGGTGCTTTATTTCGGTATGTCCAGTATGCAGATGGCTCGGATAAAATTCTGCACATGAGTCCGGTTTGCGAACAACTGTGGGAAGTGAAAGCCAGTGAGGTGGAAGCAAGTGCAAAAATTTTGTGGGAGATGGTTCATCCGGATGACTTAGAAGCAATGCAAGCATCTATGAAGTTGTCGGCGGCGACCTTACAACCCTGGTTTTTTGAATGGCGCATTATCACGCCTTCTGGAAAAACCAAATGGTTACAAGGACGAGGAAATCCGAAAGCGGAAAATAAAGCAACGATCGCTTGGGACACCGTGATTATTGAAGTCACAGAGCAAAAACTAATGGAACAAGCTTTGGAAGAGAGCGAACAGAAGTTGCAAGAAATTACGAATACCGTTCCGGGAGCGGTCTATCAGTATCAACTCGACGGCAACGGTAACGAACGTTTTCTCTTTATGAGCGCAGGATTACAGCAACTCTTCGGGCTGTCTCCAGAAGCAGTCATGATTAACCCAGGATTGATCTGGGAGCGCATGGATCAGCAAACGCGATCGCGCTTAAAATTATTTCTCGAATATTCAGCAGCCACCCTGAGCCCTTGGCAATGTGAATTTGAAGTGACCCTGCCTGAGGGCGAGAAAAAATGGATTAAAGGGGAGTCCGTTCCCAAACAGATCGCAGACGGTATTATTTGGAATGGCATTTTAGTCGATATTAGCCAGCAAAAATGGCAAGAACGGCTGCTCGGGACGCAACAAGAAATTCTCGAAGACTTAGCAGAAGGCAATGAGTTAGACAGCATTTGTACTGAACTGGTGCATTTGATTGAACAGCAAACTCAGGGCTTAATGGGTTCGATTTTATTATTAGAAGGTAAACAACTCTGGCATTGTGGACAATCCCAATTGCCGACCCCCTATCTTGCTGCCATTGATGGCTTGGAAATTGGCGAAGGTGTGGGTAGTTGCGGTCACGCTGCCGCTTGTGGTGAACCCGTAATTGTCACCAATATTCAAACGGATCCGTTATGGGAAAATTATCGAGAACTGGCTCAAACCCACAACCTCCAGTCCTGTTGGTCAATGCCCATTTTTTCCAGTAGCGGTGAAGTTTTAGGGACCTTTGCCCTCTACAGGAAAACCCCTCGCCATCCCACAGCCGATGAACGCCAGTTAATTGAAATTGCGACCAAAGTCGCTGCCCTTGCCATTGAACGGAAACAACAAGAGTCGAAACTCCAAGAAAAAGCGGAACAAGAACAATTATTAACCCAAGTCGCCACTCGCATCCGGCAATCCCTGGACTTAAAAACGGTTTTAGACCAAACGGTGCAAGAAATCCGTGCTTACTTAGAAACGGATCGGGTTTTAATTTATCGCATTACCGGAAAATCGACAAAAGTCATTGCCGAATCCGTGGGAGAACAATGGTACTCTTTACTGAATCAAGAATTTAACGATCTTTACTTACGATCTGAATATGATTTAAGTCAATTTGATCAAGGGTATATTCAAAATATTCCCAATGTTGATACAGCAAATTTAGATCCGGCTTATCAGAAGCTATTGCAGCAACAACAAGTTCAAGCTCATGTCGTCTTGGGTATTTTACAAGAAGAAGGAGTCTGGGGCTTTTTAATTGCTCAACACTGTCGAGACAAACGGCAATGGCAAGCCAGTGAAATTAGATTCCTGCAACGACTGTGCGAACAAGTGGCAATTGCCATCCAACAATCGGAACTTTATGAAAAAGTGAATGTTGAACTGCTGGAAAAAGGACAATTAGCCAGCCAACTTCACTTCCAAGCCATGCATGATGCCCTCACCCAACTGCCAAATCGCAGTTTACTCATGGATCGCTTGCAGCATACGTTTCAAGTTTATCGGCGACGGGATCGCGATCAATATGCTCACTTTGCCCTCTTCTTTCTCGATTTGAATCGCTTTAAGTTGATTAACGATACCTTGGGTCATGAAGCGGGAGATGAACTGTTAGTGACGGTTGCGGAGAGACTGGAAGGATGCTTACGAGCTATGGATACAGTAGCTCGTCTGGGCGGAGATGAATTTGTTGTAATCATTGAGCAAATTACTGGGGAAAAAGCAGCGGTTGAGATCGCTAATCGCATTCATCGAGCGTTTACCCCTCCTGCCTATTTGAATGGTCAGGCGGTTCAGATTAGTACCAGTATTGGTATTGTCTTGCATCACTCAGACTATAATTATCCGGAAGAAATGCTGCGCGATGCTGATATTGCTATGTATGAGGCAAAGCGCAATCATTTAAAGTATGTCGTTTTCCATTCCTCGATGCAGGTCAGTGTCAGTGAAAGTGTCCAACTAGAAGCTGATTTAAGGAAAGCCTTGGAAAAACAACAGTTTACTTTACAATACCAGCCGATTATTCATCTTATTCACGAGACCATTCAAGGGTTTGAAGCATTTATTGCTTGGCAACATCCAACCAGAGGGTTACTTTCCCCCTCGACGTTTATGCCGATTGCCGAACAAGCGAATCTCACTCAGGATCTGGAGTTATGGGTTATCCAAACCGCGTGTTTGCAGTTGAAGCAATGGCAAGCGGACTTTTCCTCACTGGCTGCAGCGTCCATGCACATTAATCTGTCACACTCACAACTTGCCGTTGAAAATTTTGTCCCTTTATTACGGGAACAACTAGAAACAATGGGTTTAGATCCCTCTTATCTCAAGTTAGAACTGACTGAACAAGAATTAATTGAAAATCAAGATTTAGCCAGAAAAGTTCTGAGGGGCTTAGACAACCTTGGCGTCAAAATCTGTTTAGACCATTTTGGTGGTATTTATTCATCCTTAAGTCATCTCAGTCAGTTTCCGATTCATGAGATTAAGCTGGATCCGAGTTTAATTGTGAATCTTCGCCTTCAGGAAAAAAGACATCAGCAAATCTTAAAGGCCATTCGTAGTTTAAGCCATAGTCTCAAGATTGACTTGATTGCCGAAGGGGTGGAAACCGTTGATCAAACTGAAATCTTAAAGCGGTGTGATTATCAGATTGCTCAAGGAGCATATTTCTCTCAGCCTTTATCTGCTGCAGAAATGACAGCATTTTTAGCCCAGTAAGCGAGAATTTCTGTACAGTGCGCGATCGCGCGCAGATGAGCAATTTCATAGCCATGGGTATTATCGGTGGGAAACCCGAGACAAGCGGCACGAGAGACATGACCCATTTTCATCGCGATCGAGCCGTCACTGCCAAAGCCATCAATAATTGCCCGTTGTAGGGGGACTTTCGCACCTGCTGCTGCTTGGGCAATCTCTTCATTTAAGCCTTCGTCGTACAAGCCGTATTTATCCTGAGACAGTAACACAGGGGCAACTCCCGCCTCGAAAGGATACTCAGCAGCAAGGGGGATAATTTCTAAGGCAATCAATGCCCCTAAGCGGTAATTTTGTGTAAAGTATAATGCCCCGATCGCGCCAATTTCTTCTTTCGCCGAAGCAATCAGATAAACATCTTGGGGCGGATTGTTAATTTGTTGGGCTAAATCGAGGAGAATTGCTAGGGATGCCTTGTTATCGAGGGTGTAGCTGGCAATATAGTTATGATTGAGACGAAAAGGCAACTTGCGGTGTTTTCCAACGACAACTCTTGTTCCCGGACGGACACCAGCCCTTGCCAGTTCCTCAACACTGCACTTGGTTTCAATCCAAGCCTCTTCCCAAAAGAGCGGTTGGTCTTCTTGTTGTGCTTTTTGCGGGGATTCGTGAGAAACATGACGGGAACCGAAAGAAAGAATTCCAGAAAGGGTCGCGCGATCGCCAAGAATATCCATTACCCCTTCTCCGTAAACCCAAGGAAAAGAACCGCCTAAACGCCGGACTTCTAAGGCACCATCCTCCCGAATCCGTTTCACAATCGTGCCAATTTCGTCTTTGTGCGCTGTAATCGCTAGCGGGGCATCGGAAGCGGTGCCAGGAATTTTGGCAATGATATTTCCCGCTTCGTCCTGCCAGTTTTCGACGCCAATTGCACTCAATTTTTGGAGAAGAATCCGATCAATTTCTTGTTCGGCACCACTGGGAGAATGACACAGCACTAACTCAGCGATGGTGTTAAATAAAGCATTAAACTCAGACATAGAAGCAGTTATCTTGGACGTTGAGGAAAAAAAGGCGTTAATGGGGACAACTACCGATCATTTTACGTTAGCGCTTTAAAATAAACGTTTCCAACGCCTCCACCACACCATCTGCTTCCACATTCGGTGCCACCCAATCGGCTTGGGCTTTCACTTCTGGCGGTGCATCTCCCATTGCCACCCCAACTGCTGCATATTGCAACATTTCGAGATCATTAAAATTATCCCCGATCGCGATCGTGTTTTTAGCTTCTAGGTGCAAAACCTCTTCTACGAGATAACGCACGGCTTTTCCTTTACTCGCACCCGGATGGCAGGCTTCAAAAAAGTAAGGATTGGACTGAGTTAAATATAACTCCTCTCGGGAATACCGTTGTTGCAGTGTCGAAAGCAAAGTTTTGGTAACTTCTGGCTTACTACTCATCGCCAGTACTTTTGTCGGCGGTTCTTCTAAAATATTGCGCAAATCTCCCACAGCATTCGCTGCGATGCGACTGCGTTCAATATATAAGCGCGTATCTTCTGTTATTTCCCGCACATAGAGTTCATCGTTAAGATAAAAATGCACATCGAGATCCGCGCGTCGTTCTGGATGTTCGCAATAATCGAGTAATTCTAGGGCTAATTCCCTGGGAACCGGTAAATGCCAAAGGGTTTCTTCTGTTTTTGCATCTTGAATCCAAGCGCCGTTATAGCAAATAATGGGCAAATCGGCACCAATTGCTTGAGCAAAGTATAAGGCGGAACGATACATCCGTCCGGTCGCGATCGCGACTTGAATCCCTTGCTCTTTCGCCATTTGTAGGGCGTCAATCACCCCTGGATTCACTTCGTTAGATTCTCCGGAAATCGTGCCGTCAATGTCTAACACAACAAGACGGATCTCTGCAGTCAGACCAGAAGCAAGGGGATTAGAATTAAGAGCTGAGTCAGTCATAAGTCGCGCTAAAAATAGGGTTTCCCTGCATTAGTAAACAAAACTATGTTACCTTAAAAAAAGATTAAGCAATATGAACTGCTGTTTTTAGGGACTGAATAATTACTCATGGTCGGATTCATTAAAAATATCTTTGGCGGCAAGTCAGACGATAACAATGAGAAAAAGGAAAAACCAAAACGGGAAAGACAAAAAGCCTTTTTTCTTAACCCAGATGAAGCAAAAACGTATGGCGATATTGACTATATGCGCCAGTCTCGGACAGTAAAAAGAAGCTTCCCAAAAAGTGTCGGTAATCCGGAAGGTGGGGAGCAAGTTGAGGAAGTTTCCTCTCTTGAAAAAAAGTCTCTTTCTAAACAAAAAAATCCTCAAACACAAAGTCAACAATCTTCACAATCATCTGAGCAAACGACTCAAGAAGAGAAAATGTATTCTGCGAAAGACGATCCTCAAATTCAAGAGCGTCGTCAATCTGATTCCAGCTTAGATCGGTTTAGGAATATGGCGCGGGACATTAACAAGAAGTAGTTTTTACTGCTTTTTCTGAAAAATAGTTGGATTTCAGTGGTTAGAGATTGGGGAATTGACTTTGCTTAATTGCTCATCCTCTAGCCTTTTCTATATTAATAACGGTATCACTCTCATAAGAACTTATACATAATTGATCAGAGAAAAATGCTATCTCAAGGAACTCAAGACACTCATTTTTATGTCAGTCATAATTATCGATGTGCTTATGAAATTTTCCCTTCTCATGCTACCAACCAAACCTCTCCCCTTGCCCTCTTATTAATTCATCCCATTGGTGTCGGTTTATCTCGAAAATTTTGGCATCGATTTTGTCAACAGTGGCAAGGACGGGGAGAATTAGAAACCATTTATAATCCTGATTTATTGGGTTGTGGGGAAAGTGCTTTACCGCGCATTCCCTATACGCCAGAAGAGTTTGCACAACCTTTAAAAGTCCTGATTGAAACAGTGATTCAAAAGCCAGTGGTTCTCATTGTCCAAGGGGCTTCGTTTCCCATTGCACTCGCTTTATTAGGATTAAATCCTTCACCGGGAATTGCGGGTTTAATTCTCGGAGGACCCCCAGCTTGGTCACTGATTACTGAGGGCAAAACATCCCGACAACAAAACTTGCTATGGAATGTGTTTAACTCTCCCCTGGGAGGTTTGTTTTATCGTTATGCCCGTCGTCGCAATTTTCTACAGTCTTTCTCGGTGCGTCAGCTTTTTGAAAAGACAGATGATGTGGACCAAGAATGGTTGGATATGTTGCAAGCCGGGGCGCGCAATTTACAGACCCGTCATGCGGTGTTTTCGTTTTTAGCTGGGTTTTGGCGTCGTAATTATGAAAGCGCGATCGCGCAACTTTCTCAACCGACGCTGGTTTTGATGGGAGAAGCGGCTTCGAGTATTAGTCGAGACAGTGCCGTTGAATCACCGGAAGAACGAATGATTAACTATTGTCGGGTGCTTCCCAATGGAGAAGGGAAAATTTTACCGGGACGTAATGTTCTTCCCTACGAGTCGCCTACTGCCTTTACCACGGCTTGTCAGGAATTTGTGCAACCACTGCGACAGCATTAACCCCTGGCTAAGAAGACATAATCGGACTGCCATGATGATGCACTAAATACCACTGCTGCGCCATTTTCCGAAAGCTATTGGTCGCTAACGATTGCGCTTTTAGCTTTCTGCCTCGGCGCACTTGCGTCACATTTTCCATCACCACCACATACGCGATCGCGTAATCGACTTCGGTGACAATCACGTTGGTATCGATTTCCAGATAATCAGTGTTTTGGAAAATTTTTTCCCAAGAGGAACGAACGTTTTCCCAGCCTTGAATCATTTTGCCACCTGGATGAATGCAGATACTGCTATCACCTTGCCACCAGGTTTGATTCATCAAGGTCAGATCTTTTTTCTCGAAAGCCCGGTAGAAGGCATCGTTTACTTCGAGAATAGTTTGCGTTTCGTCAGTCATTTTTTTATAGCACTTTCTAAGCGGGTGAGGTACAAAATTGATGAGTTTAGGGAGTCGGGAATAGGCAACAGGGAACAGGTAAAAAAATTCTCCTTGTCTCCTCCTCTTGGAAGCTGTTTAGCCTTTCCCAAACGTCTAAACCGGAACAGTTAAGGGCTGACCATTCTGATTGGGTTTAATTTTTAATAAGAAAGGAACTGCTTTTTTCACCCACTGATCAACCGGCGTAAAACTGGCAGCGCTACTGCCAAAACAGGTTTCTAGCATTTCGGTGTGAATAATTCCCGGATTTAAGGGAATTGCTGCCATCCCGGAGGGTAATTCTTGGGCGAGGGCACGAGTTAAGCCTTCAATTGCCCACTTCGTCGTACAGTACGGTACCACATGGGGGGAAGTGGATCGTCCCCAGCCCGAACTAAAGTTAACAATAATCCCCCGTTGTTTTGCCATCATTGCCGGTAAGAATTGCCGCATCACATTGGCAACCCCTTTAATATTCACGTCAATAATCTGGTCAAATTCCGCTGTGGGGACATTCCAGAATTCGGTGGATTGATTAATTAAGGCGGCATTATTGACTAACAGTTCTGGGGGTTCATATTCGGCTAGGACAGCCTCTTTCCATTGTTGAACTTGCCCTTCGTTAGCAACATCAACCGCGGTAAAATGATGCGGCTTGCCGTAGGTTTGATTGAGGTCCTGAATTGCCTTTTCATTGCGGGCACAACCGATAACCGTACATCCTTCCGCAATAAAATTGTCGGTCATGGCGCGACCCAATCCTTGACTGACGCCGGTGACTAAAACTAATTGACTCATAGCTGATTTTGCTGGATTCAACTCCAGTTAAAGATAGTCTTCAAAGGTTTCTCGCAGTTGGTTCACACTTAATCCTTGGGTCCAATAAGCGATTAAGGCATGACCAAAGGCAAAGGCATTTTTTTCTGGGGATTCGGAATGGTCTAATAATAACGACCACAGCGATCGCAGATCAAATTGTTGCAGACTGCTTTCGCTATTAAACAGATGAAAGAGTTCATACGCCATTTGTAGCTTACCAATGACCAAAGGCACTTCTTCCACTGGGATTTGTTCGAGGAGGAGTTTCCCTAAAGCGGGGGAACCAGTGGAGAAGGTCGAGATATACTCGAGAATGGGATTTTTCAGCAGTGCCGTGACCCCCTGTGTCGTAGTCATCTGTTTGGTGTAGCGATCAATAATTTTGGCAGCCGCAACACTGCGGGCTTCGCGATCGCGCAAAAATCGCCCCAAACGTAGTTGTTTGGCGGGTGTAATCCGATTCATCAATGCTAAAGACAGTTGCGCTGTATTCCAACTTTCCCGTTGGGTTTCCGCATCCCAAGTGACTAAAGGAAAGACGTCCTGACAAAATTCTCCCAGTTGTTCTTTTCGGTACTCGGTTGCTTCACGAATCCTTTTCTCTTTCGGTTGCGTTCCTTGTTCCCAGTCGTAAGGCGGATTCCATTCCCGCATCGGACGTAAGCGATCCACTTGCGTGACCACGGTGATAACCGGTAAATCATTAATTTCCGATTTCACATCGGATAAAAAGTCATAATCCATCGCTAAAGCGGGATCTAAGGCAGGGGTTACCAATAGCAAAAGGTCAGCCGTCGTCGCATAATCCAACACTAAACCGCGCAACTCGCTGCCACTGACTTGTTCGTAGCCTGGTGTATCCCAAAGCGTTAATTGGTCGCCGGTGATACTTTCCCAATCGTAACTTTCAATTTTGTCAGTACTGGGTAGCAGATCCACCTTGGCTTGTTGCGACTGGAAGAGGGTGTTAATGACACTGCTTTTTCCCGCACCCGTCCGACCAATCAGAAGCAGATTCACCGGTTTTTGTTCCACTTCGGTTTGCGGTTTCGCTTGTTCGAGGATCTCTTGAATCGTTTGGGTTTGGGCTTGGGGAAAGTCTTGCTGGGAGGAGGGGGTTTCCGGGAGAGAAAGAGTTCCAGGTTGACCCCCATACAGCGCGATCGCGCGTTGGGCAAGTTGTCTCAGTGCCACTTGACGCAAGACTTGCGAGAGGTTGCCCAGTAATTCCTGATTGGCTTGTTGGGTATAGCCTTTTCCGATTTGTCTGGCTGCTGCAGCCACCGGATTAATCACCCACTGTGCCCAACTCCAAACTTTCAGGGCGGTTTGTGCCGAAGGTTGCACCCGCTGATAGACTTCATAGGCGCGATAGGCTTGTCCTACGGTCACTTGATTTAACGCGGGAGAGAGTTTTTGCATCCACTGATCCACATCATCTACTGTCCCGCGCATTAAGCCATAAACTTGCGGAATGTAAATATTGAGGAGGGGATATTTTACTTCGGGATTATAGATTTGCGCGATCGCGCTGACTACTTCCTGACATCGCTGCCAAAATAACTGCCAATCTTCCCAAATTGGGGTATCCCCTTGGGCATCGGTCAGGATCTTTTGTAAAGCAGTTTCCACTTGCTGATTAATGTCTTCATCAGCTGAGGTATCGATCCGGGTGGCTTCTAACTCTTGCGTGACTTGTTCAGTAAGGGTTTCGATATCTTCAAAAGCCGGTTGGGTCCATTTGGCTAGCAGCGATCGCCAGCCCAGAAAAATCAAAGCAACAATTCCCCAAATCCAACTGATGCCCCAAGCTTGAATTTGCAATCCTGCTGCCACTAAGAGAAAAAGGACTACTAAAACAAAGGGCATGACTAAAACAATCCATTGCCAAATTTTTAACTGTATCATCACTTTCATGCCAAGAAACTGGTCGCACGGCAACGACTCAATTGATTCCTTAAAAATATTACCATCACTCTTTTTTTGTTTCTTTTAAACTTAAATTTTAGGGTTAATATCACCTTTTAAATCTGTGGAATT
>CAZBPR010000090.1:1472-12873 GCA_964493825.1 uncultured Dactylococcopsis sp. | reverse complement strand
AGCCGTTGTCCCATCGGGTGGGATAGGTCGTCCAGGCACCTTCAATGCCGCTGGTCACGGTGTTACGACCAACACCGCGGCTGGTCTTGTTGTTCCAGCCCAAGCCCTGCTCTTCGAGAGCGGCGGCTTCGGGTTCTGCGCCAAGCAAGGCAGCATCGCCGTTACCGTGGCATTTACCCACCGTGTGACCACCAGCGGTCAGGGCGACGGTTTCTTCGTCATTCATGGCCATCCGAGCAAAGGTGACACGCACATCATGCGCCGTCTTGAGTGGGTCGGGATTGCCGTCCACGCCTTCGGGGTTGACATAGATCAGACCCATCATGACAGCAGCCAGCGGATTTTCCAGATCCCGCTCACCGTAATAGCGGCTATGGGGATTGTCGCTGGGAGCCAGCCATTCCTTCTCCGAACCCCAGTAAATATCCTTTTCGGGATGCCAGATATCTTCCCGTCCAAAGGCAAAACCGAAGGTCTTTAGACCCAGGGATTCATAGGCCATAGTACCCGCGTAGGCAATTAAATCGGCCCAACTGAGCTTGTTGCCGTATTTCTGTTTGATGGGCCAAAGCAGACGGCGCGCTTTGTCCAGGTTGGTATTATCCGGCCAGGAGTTGATGGGCGCAAAACGCTGATTACCGGTACTAGCCCCACCACGACCATCAGCGATTCGGTAAGTACCGGCTGCGTGCCAAGTCATGCGGATCATTAGCCCGCCATAGTGGCCCCAGTCTGCTGGCCACCAGTCCTGGCTGTCCGTCATGAGTGCGTGCAGGTCTTTCTTGAGCGCATCATAATCAAGTTTCTTGACCTCTTCCCGATAGTCGAAGTCCGCTCCCATCGGATTGGTCTTGCGATCGTGCTGGTGCAGAATATCGAGGTTGAGTGCCTTGGGCCACCATTCAGTATTGGAGATGCTATTTTTCGTAATCGCGCCGTGCATCACCGGACATTTGCCACTGGTAGTTGTAATATTGTTATTCATTTTCAGTAATAATATGATATGCAGAACTTTTTCGTTGATTGTCCCCAGATAGCAAGAAACTTTCTGGATCACATACTGATTAATAAGACGATCCAGAAATCTTCTGAAATATATTTCAGGGAACAACCCCTCAAAAACTTCCTTTCCTTCTCAGTTAAATAATTGATAGGATTGATACTTTTAATCTAAACGGTAACTCAGCGTAAACGGGTCAAATTTTACAAAAATCTAGAAAGAGTGTTATTTCTCTGTAACAAAGACGACTCATTCTGGAACAATAAAAGAATAAGCCGCCCCTAACCTGAGCGTGTCAAACTAGGTTAGGCTTAGTTATCAATTAGATTGACTTATCAATGCGCCATTACACACTGACGGCACCGGCAAAAATTAATCTTCACCTAGAAATCATTGGCGATCGCGCAGATGGTTATCATGAGTTAGTGATGATTCTCCAGGGAATCGGTTTAGAAGATCGGATTCAGCTTGATGCCGGTAGCACCCAAGACATCCATCTCCATTGTGAAAATCCTGATGTCCCCTTGGGAGATCAGAATATTGCCTACAAGGCAGCACAGTTGATGTGCCAAGAATATCCCCAAGCCTACGCCCAATATGGCGGCGTTGATATCAGCATTGAAAAGAATATTCCAGTAGCAGCCGGCTTAGCGGGGGGATCAACCGATGCGGCAGCGGTTCTAGTGGGGATCAATTTGCTCTGGAAATTGGGATTAACGCAGCCGGAATTACAAACCTTAGCCAGTCAACTCGGATCCGATATTCCCTTTTGCTTAGAGGGGGGAACTGCCCTTGCTTTAGGACGAGGAGAAGAAATTTGGCCCTTGGATGAGTTGCGCGAGGCAAAGGTGATTCTCGCTAAACATCGCAATTTATATGTTTCCACAGCTTGGGCGTATCAAACCTATCGTCAACAGTTTGAACAGACCTATTTGCAACAGCCAGAACAGGTCGAAGCGGGAAGAAAACAGGCGCATTCGGCTAACTTGGTCAGCGCGATCGCGCAACAAGATTACACAAAAATTGGGCAACTCCTCTATAACGATTTGGAAAAAGTCGTTTTTCCTGCTTATCCGCAAGTAGAAGCTTTAAAAGCCGCATTTCAGGAAGAAAATGAAGTTCTTGGTACCCTGATGTCAGGAAGTGGACCCACTGTTTTTGCACTTTGTCCGGCTTCAACTGTCGGAGAAAAATTAGTAGAAAAGGTGCGATCCAAACTCAAGGATCCGACCATTGAGTTTTGGATTACACAATTAACTAGCCACGGAATACAAGTCAAATAATTTGATTACGAAGAGACTGTTTTTGTTTGGAGTTTAATGGTAGGAACCCAAACAATCATTAACGAGTTTGAAACCGCCAGCAATTTCCTTGATACGGGTTTCAAAAGCTAACTTAATATTTTGGTGTAGAAGGATACAACTCTGAATCTTGAGGTAAGTTTTCAATGACTTGATCGAGCAAGAGTAACTGTACCTCTAAGGCTTCTGTATAATCTGCAATGTTATCCGGTTGAGTGCGAATGCCTCTGACTAGCGCTGCTATGCGAGCTTGGATCTGCTTTAAGTCTTGGGCTGTATTCGTACGAGTCAAGGCTGGCATTGTTTCTTCAATCAAAATGATTTGGATTCCGTGCAAGTGAGGGCAATTCAGAAGAACTGGAGCTTAGATCAGTACACTATTTATTCTTATATCACATCTCTTAACTTATCGAAATTTCGGGATCTCAACAACCTATAAATCTAATAAAAATCTAATACTCCTTTCATATAATCTTGAGGCTTTTCTACTGAAGTATTTTCTCAACCCCTACAAAACCTAAGGTAGGATTCGCTATAGTAGTTACTTTCCTCCTCATCTTCACATTGGTTCCCTAACTTTGCCAAATGCTTCATTGGACTCCTTTTCAACCGGTTCCCAACGCTGAACAACTCACCCAAGCCCTTGCTGATTTGCCCTCTCACTGGAGTTTAACTCCCTTGTGGGAAAAACGCCCCTATCGAGAAGGTTGGCAAAATGAAGCCTTTATTCCTCATCAAGAGATTGCTAAGATTCTCAACCAAGGAGAAAACCGGATTAGTAAACGCACCGGTAACCCTTATCATGCGTTTTGTTCAGGTTATGGTTTACGTTTGGGAGATGTATCAGGGGGCTTACTAGCCCTTGATATTGATGGCAGTAGTGCAGAACAATTATTAACGATTCTTGCTGAAACTTCACTTCCGGAAACGGTATCTTGGACCTCGGGAAAATCCGGTCGCCGTCAACTGCTTTATCAAGTGCCTGTTTCGTATCAGGAAAAGCTACAGTCTTTTCGTCGGAAAACGATTACCCAATGGGGAGATTTAACCACCACTCCCGGAGAGTTACTGGAATTTCGTTATAACCAGCATCAATCGGTTCTTCCACCGTCATTTCATCGGGAAACTGGACACTATCGGTGGTTGGTTCCCCCACAGGAAAAAGCAGTCGCGATCGCGCCGGCTTGGCTATGTGAATTTCTGATTAACCAGCATCAACCCAAACCGCCAAAAAGTCATCCTGTTATGACATCGCAAATCCGTGCCTTGCCCAAGGAAATTAAGGGGAACCCAGCACTCAGTTCTCTTTTAGAAGAGGCAACTTCTCGGCTGAGTCCCGCGCAAATTTATAATTGGTCAGGACATCACTTTCAGCAATTTGGGGAAACTTGGCGCGGTTGTTGTCCTCGTCATCAATCTCAAAGCGGTAGAGCATTTAGTTTAAATCCCCACACCGGAGAATGGTATTGCTTTGGCTGTGAAGTGGGTGGTGGTGCCGTTCAATATCGCCATTTTTTACGAGGTGGAGATGGCATACCGAGAGGAAAGGCTTTTCGTTCCCTCGTGGAGGAATTGGCAGCAGAAGCAGGACTAGACAATCAGTCTTCTTCTCAACCCCATCAAACCTATCAAGCAACCCATCTGATCAATCAACAATACTTTCATTGGGAAACCCCCGAAGCCGGAACCCTACTGGCTGTTAAATCGAGTTTAGGTAGCGGGAAAACCACTTGGCTAGGGAAAGTCGTCTCGGAGTTACAAGACGAAGGATGGTTGGCTTTAGGGCATCGCAATTCTTTACTCCTCCAATCTTGTCAACGCTGGGGCTTTATTCATCTCCAAACGGAACAAGCCTTTGATTTAATTGCGGTTCCCCACTCACAATTAGCATTATGTGTGGATAGTCTGCATCATTTTTCGCCAGACGCTTTTGCTGGCAAAAATATCATCATTGACGAAGCAATTGCTGTCGTGACCCATCTGTTAATGGGAGAAACTCTCAAACAAAAACGAGAGGAAATTATTCAACGTTTTTCCCAAGCCTTACAACAAGCAAAACGTATTTTTTGTTTAGATGGGATGTTAACGGATTGGTGTGTGGATTATCTCCATCGTTTAGCAGGACAAAACCGTACCTTAGTCAAAGTTGAAAATCGTCATCAAGGTGAACCCTTTACTGTCAAATTTCTCCAAGCAAGTCGCGATGCCCAGGGCAAAGGAAAAAGCAGCGATCGTTCTCCCTTACTGGAACAACTGGCAGAAGAGGGGTCTAAACCCGTTATTTGTACCGATAGTCAACTGGAAGCCGAAGCACTCGATCAAGTCTTATCCCAAACTGGCAAGCAAGGAATTCGCATTGATTCTAAAACAATTGCTTCTCCTGATATTCAATCTTTTCTCAAAGATCCGAATTATTTTATTACAACCCATTGTCCTGACTATCTGATTTATACACCAGCCGCAGAAGCGGGTGTGGATATTAGCATCCGAAATTATTTTACTGATCAGTTTTGTCTCTTTTTTGGCATTTTACAAACCAATGCCCAACTCCAAATGATGAGTCGAGTCCGCGATCCCAAATTAAAGCGTTGGTTGTGGTGTTCCCGTTACGGACAAGTGAAAAATCATGCCCCCAGTTTCCAATTTCCAGAAGCATTAATGCAAGCCATGCAATCCTTTATTTTGCAGACGGGCAGCACTTTATTAAAAGGGAAAGAAACAACAGAGGCGGTTGAACAATTTATGCAAAAAGTGATAAAAGTGACTCAAGAAAGTCACTACCAAACATTTTGTATTTTGAAAGCGATTCAAAACTATGAACAATCTCACCTATGGGACTGTCTTTATCAGGCTTTAGTAAATAGAGGTCAGAATGTCGAGTTAGTTACTTTGGAAAGTTGTCCTGCCGCTCAAAAGCAGGAAAAGACAGCAAAAGAAACAGTGAAACTGACAAATGCGGAAGCCATTTATTGGGGAAAAGATCAGCATGGGAAACAAGCAGAAACAACCCACAAACTACTGAAAAAACAGCTTCCTGGAATTGAAAAAACAGCTGTTTGGAGTCCCCAATTTATCAAACGTATTTTATACGACGATCGCGCTTTTATTACCAAACAAGAACGATTTTGGCTCATTCATCATCCTGAGATTGCCCAACAGATGATGCAATCCGTTTGGTATTCCGCAATCGAACAACATCTGATCCGCGAAATGCACCAGCAATGGTCTCTGATTCAAGGCTTAATTACCCTCGACCTCCCCCACTTGCTAAAGCTGGAAAAAACTTGGACTCATCACTCCCAAGAACTTCAACAATTATCCCGTCAAACCCAAGCTTCCCCCCTCACTGCCCAGCTCAAGTTACAGGCTAACGCCTCACAACCGATTCCCTTATTTCGTCAACTGTTACAACTGATTGGTGTGAAATTAATGCGTAAACAGGGACGTTATCAGATTAATCCTACCGTATGGTATGAGCGCGATCGACTCGCAATTTTAGCCTGCTTAGATCGCCGCTTCTTGCATCAACCGACCTCAGTTTCAGCCGCATTATATTAGTAAAACTAATTTTATATTCAGTTTTTTTTATATTTTTCGATTAAACTAGCTATTTTACAAAACTTCAATTTTAGTCGAAGCAAGAGAAGATTGACGAAATTGCGACGTTTCCGGTATATTAAGGAAAATAATAATCCGGGGGATTTCTGTCTGAATGATTTGGAAGTGCCTAAAACCCTCACTCTATCGTTCTTAGTTAAGAAACAGCTGTCAAAGTCGCCCTGACTAGTTGTATGTATTTTTGTTGTATAACAGTAAATTTTGTAAAAACAAGTTGACGGCAATCGCTAAAAATGTCAGATAGCCAAAATAGACAATTAATCACAGACCAAGGACAATCAATAGCTACCCTTTGTTAACGATGAATTGCGATTTGTCATTCTAGCGACTCCGATCCTATTGTCCCTTAACTTACCGCCTCTGATTGCTTTTGTCACTCATTAACGGTGTACTTAGTAGATAATAGGAAGCAATCAATCAATTTTCAGAGAAGACACCTCCTCTGACTTTTGGTTTATCAGAAATGACTACCTCTTTCAGAGAAGACTCCTTCTTCGGAAGACAGATACTACTCTGACGGTTAGTCAAGTACGAATTGTCAATTGTCAATTCCGGAAACTGTATCAGTGTTGGTCAGTGACATGAACTTATTTACAACCCCAGAAACCTCCCTAGAAGAAGTCTTCCGTCAGATTGGGGGGGGTGGTATCACGCCAGTAGTGGAAAACTTTGATCGGGGAAAAACTATCTTTTTTCCTGGTGATCCTGCAGAACGCGTTTACTTTTTGCTCAGCGGTGCAGTTAAACTTTCCCGAGTGTACGAAACCGGAGAAGAAATTACAGTGGCACTTTTGCGAGAAAACAGTATCTTTGGTGTTCTATCTTTAATTACGGGTCAACACTCAGATCGGTTTTACCATGCAGTTGCCTTTACCCCAGTCGAACTTCTCTCTGCTCCCATTGAACAAGCAGAAATTGCCTTTCGCGAAAATGCGCAGCTAACCCGCTTAATGCTCCAAGGTTTATCCTCGCGCATTCTCCAAACTGAAATGATGATTGAAACCCTTGCTCATCGCGATATGGGGTCGCGACTCGTCAGTTTTCTCTTAATTTTGTGTCGCGATTTTGGACAGCCTGCCGATCAAGGGATTCAAATTGACTTAAAACTATCTCATCAAGCAATTGCGGAAGCCATTGGTTCCACTCGCGTTACGGTCACTCGTCTCTTAGGAGAATTACGCGAAGAAGGGATGATTTCTATTTACAAGAAAAAGATTACCGTTCATAATCCAGTGGTACTCAGTCAACAATTTTCCTAACGGTTTTTCCCTATGATGACCAGTGCGCTTGTATTAATTGCAGCAATTCTACTGCTGGGTGGCTTACTCGCTGCACTGGGAGATTATTTAGGAACCAAAGTGGGGAAAGCCCGCCTCCGAATGTTCCAACTTCGTCCTCGCCAAACGGCTACCTTTGTTACGATTTTTACAGGAACTGTAATTGCTGCGAGTACACTCGGCATTTTATTTGCAACCAGTGAATCGTTACGGAAAGGAATCTTCCGCTTAGATGAATATCTCAATCGCTTACAAGATGCCCGTAATGAATTAGCTGAAGCTGTTCAAGATAAGGAACAAGTTGAACAAGAATTAGCCGAAGCGCAATCCGGTTTAGACCAGGTCAATCGTAAATTTCAATCGACGCAAGAAGAATTAGCAGCGGTTTCCCAAAAACTCAGCCAATTAAATCAGCAGCTTTCCACTCTGAAGCAAGAACGAGAAAAATTATTAGAACAGCGAAAAAGACTGGAACAAGAAATAGTTAAAAAAGACAAAGAATTAGCTAATCAAAAAGAACAGTTACAAGCCACAGAAGAACGCTTAGCAGAATTAGAAAAACAACGCCAGAGATTTCAAGCTGAGATTGAACAACAAGACGCAAGAATTGCAGAACTCGATGAAACGATTCAAACTCGTGATGAAGTATTACAGTTTCAAGAGCAACAGGTTTCTGAATTAGAAATTCAAATTAGTAAGCTGCAAGAACAAATTCAAGCTCTAGAACAGTACTATCAGAATTATCAAGCGCTGAGACGAGGCAATGTGGCTTTAGGGAAAGGAGAAGTTTTAGCGTTTAATGTCGTGCAAATTGATGATCCAGAACAGATGGAAACGGTGATTAATCAGATGCTGCGGCAAGCCAATTACAATGCCATTGAAGCCACCCAACCCGGAAATGAAAATTTTCAAAAACAGGTTCTAGTGATTACTCAATCTCAAATTAAACGCCTTAGAGAAATTTTGAAGGATGGTCAGGAATATGTTGTGCAAATCGTTACCGCAGGCAACTATTTAAGTGGCGAAAAAAAAATTCGTGTTTTTGCAGATGTCGTTCGTAATCAGCCAGTTTTTGAAAAAGGAGATGTGATTGCTTCTCTTTCTTTAACGCCAGAAGAAGTTCAAAAAGGAGAGTTGCCGGAACGGATTGATTTATTATTAGGTACTTCCCGATTTCGAGCCCGGCGTTCTGGCGTCATTGGTGAAATTTTTGTTGGAAAAAATAACTTAGATATCATTCAATTTATAGAAGAATTAGAAGCTTTAAATCAATCCTATGATCTCATCAAAGCGATCGCGGCACAAAAAACACATACGGCAGGTCCCTTACAATTAGAATTAAGAGTGATGCAAAATGAAACAGTAATTTTAAGTAATTAATCCTGATTAAAATGTTAGTTTTAGGATTTGATCCCGGACGAGATAAATGTGGTTTAGCGTTAGTTAATGGCACTGGCACCGTTATTCGTCATGAAGTTATCCCTTCCGAACAAGCGTTACCAACCCTTCAACAATGGTGTGCCGACTATTCAATTCAGAAAATTGTTATGGGAAATCAAACCACGTCTAAGCAATGGCAAAACTTCTTGCAGGCCAACTTTCCCAGTCTACCCATTACCCTGGTGGATGAGCGCAATAGTACCTTAGAAGCGCGCGATCGGTACTGGAAATTGTATCCTCCCCGAGGGCTAATGCGTTTGATTCCAAAAGGAATGCGACTCCCTCCCCGTCCAATTGATGATATTGTGGCGATTTTGTTAGTGGAACGCTCAACTGTGATGAGCGAATAAGCCTTCATGGATGACTCAATTTTTTCCTGATTGCCCTGGAGCTAGTTTCCCCTGTATTTCGCTTCCTAATTTTTGTTATCCTAACTATTTTATGTTAACTGGTATTTTAGCAATTCTTGCCATTTCGACAGCAGCGGGAATGCGAATTGCTCTCCCTTTACTGATCATTGGCTTCGTGGAAAGCGAACCATTTTGGTCGAATGTTCCTCTACTCAATCAGATTCATCCGCAAGTTGTTTTAGCGATTTTAATTAGTTGGTCTTTATTGGAATTGTTGGGTTCCAAGCAATTATTGGGACAACGTATCTTACAACTGATTCAGCTGGTTTTAAGCCCAATTGCTGGCTTATTATTAGCGGTTACGGTGGGTAAGGTGGCAGACTACCACCCCACACAACTGTGGCTAATTGGCATTAGTGGCGGTATGTTGGCGTTCTTTTTACAACTTGTACAAGTGGGGTGGTTCTTTCGTTTGCGAGGTATTCCCCCTTGGATCGCCTTCGGTGAAGATATCTTATCGGTCTTACTGGTTTTTTATGCCTTTAGTGCCCCAGAAGAGGGAGGTTTGATTGCGATGATGTTAATTTGGCTTGCCATTCGCAGTTCAACCAGTTGGAAAAAATGGCATCATCAACCCAGACATCATCGGGAAAAAATTGAGGAGAAATCGTGAAAGTTTTACGTTGGTTTGTGCTGGGTGTTACTTTCTTTTTTTTAGTCACAACCTTTCGTCAACATTGGGAAGATGTCATTGCTATTGAATTAAAAGCCTCACAAATTTACTCCAGCGCGATCGCGCTTCTACTGACGCTCATCGCGCATATTTGGTCGGGACTGGTTTGGGCAGGAATTTTAAAGTTTCTGCAACAACCCGCTGCTCTGATTTGGGTCTTACCTGTTTACTTACAAACTAATCTCGCTAAATATATTCCGGGAAATGTCTGGCACTTTTACGGGCGCATTCGAGCGATGCAAACAGCAGGGGCTAATTTAGATACTGCCACCTTAATTACCCTTTTAGAACCGCTTTTAATGGCAACGGCAGCGGTTTTAATTGCGATGATGACCCTTCTCCATAGTGGATTAATCATCGCGCACAATCAATTTTATGAGATCTTGCCCCTTCTCTTTGCAGGAACCATCCTGATGATGATTCATCCGCGTTTCCTCAATCCTCTCCTCGCCTTCGCCGGACGCTTCAAAAAAAAATCGGGTATCGACAGCTATCCGCAAATTAAACAATACCCTTGGTTTCCCTTATGTGGGGAAGTTGGTTTTGTTCTGCTACGGGCTAGCGGTTTCCTGGTCACCCTAGCCAGTTTTACTCCTGTGAGTATAGAAGAAGTGCCGTTGCTTTTCGGTGCCTTTAGCCTGTCTTGGTTCTTTGGTTTAGTGGTGCCTTCTCCCGGGGGCATTGGCGTTTTTGAAAGTAGCGCGATCGCGCTTTTAAATTCAACCTTTCCCCCTGCCATTCTTCTCAGTAGCCTTGCCCTGTTTCGCTTATTGAGCCTCAGTGCAGAAGCCTTAGCCGGTGCTTTCGCTTGGGGGGTACAAGTGAGGAGAAAAGCGGGAGAATAATTGTGCGGTGATCAAAAAAACCTTAATGATTTATTGCCTGTTCCCGTTCAGCTAAAGCCTAATAACCAATGACCGATGACTCACAACGAATGATTACCATTGAACCGCTACGAAAAACCCAATTAGACCAAGTGAAAGCCTTAGATCAACTCTGCTTTGGGGGACTCTGGACAAAAGGCGCTTATGAACGAGAAATTGATAGCCCTAACAGTCTTTTACTGGCTATTGTGCAACAAAATGCCACGGCAGAAGAATATCTGATGGGGATTGGCTGTTTTTGGGCAATTGTAGAAGAAGCCCATATTACTCTGCTTGGGATTCATCCTAATTACCGTCGACAAGGCTTCGGCGAACTCTTGCTCTGTCAGTTATTACTCGCAGCGGTTCATTGGCCCCTCGAACGCGCCACTCTAGAAGTGAGAGTGTCCAACGCAAGCGCGATCGCACTCTACCAAAAACTTGGCTTCACCATTGCCGGACGACGGAAAGACTATTACCCGATCCCTCCAGAAGATGCTTTTATTTTGTGGCGTTCTCACCTCGATGATCCCGACTTTACACAAACGTTACAAAAATTACAGAAAAAAAGATCGGCTACCCTCTTGACGAAAGGATGGCAGATCTTGCAAAGTAGTTAAGGTCTTGATTTTTAAAAATGTGTAAAACCTGCTGTAATTCGCTTCTTCTCCCCAAAAAGTAAGGAAACCCCGACCTGTCTTTAGCCCAACCCCCTCATAGCCAAGCAACAAACCACGGGATCGCCTATGTTAGAATCAGCGTAACAAGGGCACGCAGCAGGTGATAACAATAGGCTATGTTTGAACGCTTCACAGAAAA
>CAZBPR010000090.1:0-1462 GCA_964493825.1 uncultured Dactylococcopsis sp. | reverse complement strand
GCTTGCCCAAGAGGAAGCACGTCGCCTCGGTCATAACTTCGTTGGCACAGAACAGATCCTTCTTGGCTTAATCGGAGAAGGAACAGGGGTTGCCGCGAAAGTTCTCAAATCAATGGGGGTCAATCTCAAAGATGCTCGCATTGAAGTCGAAAAAATTATCGGACGCGGTTCCGGATTCGTTGCCGTTGAAATTCCTTTCACTCCTAGAGCCAAGCGAGTGTTAGAACTCTCTCTTGAAGAAGCACGGCAACTTGGACATAACTATATTGGAACGGAACACCTTCTCCTTGGTTTAATTCGCGAAGGAGAAGGCGTCGCAGCCCGCGTCCTGGAAAACCTGGGTGTTGACCTCTCGAAAGTCCGGACCCAAGTGATTCGGATGTTGGGAGAAACCGCTGAAGTTTCCAGTGGTTCCAGTCAAGGGCGGACGAAAACACCGACGCTCGATGAATTTGGTTCCAATCTGACCCAACTGGCAACGGACAGTAAACTTGATCCGGTGGTCGGACGTCAGAATGAAATTGAGCGGGTGATTCAAATTTTGGGTCGTCGCACGAAGAATAATCCGGTTTTAATTGGTGAACCGGGTGTGGGTAAAACCGCGATTGCAGAAGGTTTAGCGCAACGCATTGCCAATGAAGATGTTCCCGACATCTTGGAAAATAAACGGGTCGTGACCCTCGATATTGGCTTACTCGTTGCCGGCACCAAATATCGCGGGGAGTTTGAAGAACGCCTGAAAAAAATCATGGATGAAATTCGTCAAGCGGGAAATGTCATTCTGGTCATTGACGAAGTTCACACCTTAATCGGTGCCGGTGCCGCAGAAGGGGCCATTGATGCGGCAAATATTCTCAAGCCCGCCCTGGCGCGCGGAGAATTGCAATGTATTGGGGCGACCACCCTCGATGAATATCGCAAACACATTGAGCGCGACGCAGCCCTAGAACGTCGGTTCCAACCGGTTATGGTGGGCGAACCCACTGTAGAAGATACCGTAGAAATTCTCTTTGGCTTGCGCGATCGGTATGAACAGCACCACAAGCTCCGCATTACCGATGCAGCGCTGGATGCGGCGGCAAAACTCTCGGATCGATACATCAGCGATCGCTATCTTCCCGATAAAGCGATTGACTTGATTGATGAAGCCGGTTCTCGGGTACGTTTGATCAACTCGCAACTGCCGCCGGCAGCGAAAGAACTGGACGAAGAACTGCGTCAAGTGCTGAAGCAAAAGGATGACGCGGTACGCTCCCAAGACTTTGATCGAGCGGGAGAACTGCGCGATCGCGAAATGGAAATCAAGAGTGAAATTCGCTCTCTTGCCTCCGCGAAAAATTCAGAAACCAGCAAAGACGACCAAGTCGGTCCGGTGGTTGATGTGGAAGAAATCGCCCACATCGTCGCTTCCTGGACAGGCGTTCCGGTCAGCAAAATTACCGAAACTGAATCGGAAAAACTG
>CAZBPR010000089.1:7468-12968 GCA_964493825.1 uncultured Dactylococcopsis sp. | reverse complement strand
GGGTAGAAACCTGAATTTTCCCTGTGAATTTTTGTAACTTGTAAAAGACAAGGTGGCGGAAAATACGATTACAAGTTAGGCGTTGTTCGGTTCGGTTTTGCATCTTGGACATTCCTAGTTAATTGCAGTTTTTCGTCTAAGTCGCCTCGTTGGGGGTGCGAGTAAGTGTGAATACGATTTCTGACCTAAGTGATACAGTTAGCTTTGAAAGACCATCCATTCCTGCTCTCTCAAAAACATTAGTATGATCGGGGTTTGGCTGAATCAAGTCCTTTTATATATGTGATTTTTATCAATAAAAGTTGCTACTCTAGCTTTGTATTGTAAGTTTTAGGTAATCTTAATCTTTTAAATTTGTAACTTATTGCACATTTCAGAGATTGTTTAATGAGTTTCACTGAGGTTGACAATTGCTTTAGAAATATAATAACAGATTTCACGGATGTTAGCGCAAGTCAATTTAGAAAACTGTTAATTATCACTACTTGATTGGCTATTAGGGCTCATAACACCGTGTTTTCTATCCAACACCTAAGATAACAAATAATATATTATATAAATCACATATAAGAATAAATTTACAAAACTTTATAAAGAGACAATCTTCTATAATCCCCATTCAAGGAGGAACAAAAGGCAATAGTTGATCGAATAACCGCTGCTAAGTGTAAGTTGAAGTAAAGTCACGCTTTAATCATTAGTAATGACCCAAATCGAAACTCAAACCCTGACGATTCATTCCCAAAAATGGTTCTACCGCCAAGCAATTCCAAGAAATGAAACCCAAGATACGCCCATTGTCCTCTTACATGGACTACTCGCCCATAGCTATTGTTGGCGTGTCCTTTTAGAAGACATTGCAGAGGCGGGGCTGAGTGCGTATGCACCAGATTGGCTAGGAGAAGGCTCATCGGCAAAACCGTCACCACGAGAATTTTCTTACCAACCGTCTGCTTTGATCACAGCATTGGAAGAATTCTTGAGCGCCTTAAATTTATCGCGATTTCATCTAGTTGTACAAGGCTTTGTTGGCTCTGTGGGGTTGCAATATGCCTTTCGTCATCCCGAACAAATTGAGCGCTTGGTCATTCTTAATACCCCACTCGCATCCTCAGTTCGTTTGCCTTGGCTCATGCGGCAATGGGCATTTCCCCTGATGGGAGAGATGTTGACTCAAGACCCCTTACTCGTGGATCGCACGTTAGAAAAAGGTAGTGGTTATGTCATCTCGGAGGAGAACTTAGGGATTTATCGAAAGCCTTTTCTGCAAAACTCGCAAGCGGGACGTTCACTTGTCGCGACGATCAAAAACTTGAATTTGCCCAAAGCGATGGCAGAAATTGAAGCCGGATGGAACAATTGGGAAAAACCCACCCAAATTATCTGGGGAATGAGCGATCCGTGGTTATCTGCCGAGGTCCCAGGCGCGATCGCGCAGGAAAATAAAAACGTTCGTCTCGCCAAGTTAGAAGAAGCCAAGCATTATCCCCAAGAACATTGGTCAGACGAAATTAGCCCGATTTTACTGACTTTTCTTCGTCAACAAATCGTTTAGACACTTCAGGACAACACCCGCAACTTGGTATCCTGATAATCAAGAAACCAAAAGCATTTATTAAAGATTTAACAATCATGCTAAACAAACGAGCTATTTTATCGCTATTACTAGCTGTTGTCGCAGTCGTTCTGGTGAGTTGTGGCGGTGCCAATAACAATACACCTCCCCCAACCTATAGCAGCGAACAAATTGAACAAATTGAGCGTGCTGCAACCCCAGTCAAACAAGCCCGCAAGCGTCTCACTGAACTCGAATCGCTTCTGAAGCAAGAAAGATGGTCTGATGCGTCTAGCTTACTCCATGGACCGCTCGGAGGGCTGCGTCGCGAAATGACTTATGTAACTCGTAATCTCCTTGCTCAAGACCAGGAACCCGCCCGGAACTATGCGAAAAAGTTATTTCAAGACTTGGAAGAGGTTGATTTAGCCGTCCAAAAAGAAGCCTATTCGCGAGCGTTACAAAACTATGATCAGGCGCTAAATGATTTTGATCAATACCTTAACCTGCTGCCGGAAGCGGAGTCGGGTGAAACAACATGAAGCGGGTCTTAATTATTGGCGGTGGGATTGTTGGCGCAACCATCGCCTACGAACTCAGCCAAACCGATCAGTTTGCAGTGACAATGATTGATCGAGATGAACCGGCGCAAGCTTCAACTGGAGCAGCACTGGGCATTTTAATCGGGATTAGTAGCCAAAAAACAAAGGGACGAGCGTGGCAACTGCGAGAAGCGAGTATGCGTCGCTATCCTCAGTTATTACAAGAGTTGACTCAACAAACCGGAGATTTGATTTCCCATTGCCAAGGCTTGATTAATCTTTGCTTTTCTCAAGAAGAGCGGGAACAATGGCAAGAACTAGCGAATTTGCGTCATTCTCAAGACTGGCAATTAGAACTTTGGGAGGTTGAACAACTGCAAACAACTTGTCCGGATTTGAATACCACGGGGCTTGTGGGCGCAGTTTATTCCCCTCAAGATTTGCAAGTTCATCCCCGACCGTTAACCCAGACTTTGCTCAAAGCTGGTCAGCAAAAGGGCGTGAATTGTCATTGGGGGGTAGAAGCAACCGGAGTTGCTGTGACGGAAACGGCAGACGGTTCCCAGAGTTACACAGTCCAGACCAATCGGGGCAATTACGAAGCGGATGCCCTGATTATTGCGGCTGGGTTAGGGTCATTTCCTCTCACCCGGGAACTGCAACAACCGGTAACGTTACAACCGGTATTTGGGCAGGCGATGCGCGTCCGCCTCCCCAGCCGTTTGACCTTATCTTCAGTGGTAACAGGAAATGATGTTCATCTGATTCCCTTGGGCAACCAAGAGTATTGGGTGGGTGCAACCGTGGAATTTCCCGATCAACCCGTGAAGACTCCCCTAGATAAGGTATGGGAACAAGCCGTGGCCTTTTGTCCGGCTTTAGCCGCCGGAGAAATCTTGGAAACGTGGTCTGGCAAGCGACCGCGACCCGAAGGACAAGCTGCGCCTGTGATTAAATATTTAGAGGGATACGAAAATGTCATTGTTGCGACCGGACATTATCGCAATGGGGTGTTACTCGCCCCTGCCACGGCAGAACAAGTGAAAGCGATGATGCTTACGCATTAATGCTACTTTGAATTTTCCGATCCAAGAATTTTAATTGCTGGTAGAGCATCTCGATGTGGGGTAAAGCAATGCCCTGCGTGGTTGCACGACGTAGGGGATTGCCAAAGATCGCTTCTACTTCTAAAGGACGCTTGGCATCTCGATCTAACTTCATACTGGTGTGGTAAGGGCGCATTTTTTCCGTGCGTGCCATGAGGGCTTGTAGATACTCTGCACTGAGAGCGCGATTGCTGCTTTTTGCCCCTGCTGCCACTTCCTCAGCAAGGGTTTTCGCTAAGGCACGGGTTCCTTCATCCGCCATAATCTCCGCCGTTGTCGCTTCTAGTAAAGCGGATAAACCATTGAAGGGGATATTCCAAGCGAGTTTTTCCCAGCGGGTGAGCAGTAAATCCTCACTCATTTCAACTTTAATCCCTGCCTCTTGAAAGTCTTGCGCGATCGCGCTTAAATTTCCCGTCATGCCACAGGGTTGACCCTCAGGAGAATACTGGGCAAGTTTCACACTGCCATAATCGAGATGCAGAATATGACCCGGGGCAATTTTATTGGCACAAATAAAACAGAGTCCGCCGACAATGGGAGTGGAAACAATCTGAGCAATTTGATCTTCTGCCCCTAAACCATTTTGCAGGAGTAAAACCACACTATCTTTACCTACCACCTGCGGGAGAAGCTGCGGTAACCAATGGTTTTGCGTCGCTTTCAATGCCACCACTACGACATCACAAGCCGGCATCGCAGTAACATCACGATAGGCGTTGACCGTTGGTAAGGTAAAATTCCCCTCGCACGAATCAATGACTAATCCTTGTTCTGTTACCATTTCGTAATCACTGCGGAGGAGAAAGTGAACTTCAAACCCTCCTGCTTGCAAACGGGCACCATAGTAACCCCCGATGGCACCGGTGCCAATCATTGCATATCGCCGTTTAGACATGATTTTTTTCAATTCAATAGTCAAGACGACTCTGAGCCAAAGAACTCATCTGCAATCCGGTTATCCAGCATTAGCCAAGATAGAGTTAACGGCTTGTTGGCTCAATACTTCTCGTTCAGTAATGACACTGGTTGGTCTGATTGGCTTAAGGGTCAAGGGTCAAGTAGCTTTCGATGAAGCAATTTTGCTTGATTAGCCCTTAAGCTTTACCCTTTTCCCAACTTTACCAAATCAACAACGCCTTTGAAACAAGAAGTAATGCTTGCTAGCTGTGTTAATAGCGATTCATTAAGCGGATGCTATATCAGTCAACTTTGGCTCAAGAGAATTTCTAATCAGTCTTTAAAAGCAATTGAAGCTATCAAAATCCAGAGATTGGCAACTGCAACCGCAGCACCCAGCGCAATGTTACTACCGCTCACAATATTGACAGCTTGATTAGAGTTGGGCTCAAAGAGCGTAGCAGCCATTCCTGTATAGTGCATAGCGGCAATCCCCAATCCCATCACGGTTGCGGTAAAAATAAATGTTGACATTTTTGGCTTCAAAACCTTTTCACGAATCCAAGCAAAAACTTTAATAGCAATGGCAGAAACAATAATTGCAACTGCCACTGAAAGAATTAATAAGAAAGGTTGATAGCTCATGTTTGCTTCCATTTGCATTGCTTCCATACCTAGGTAATGCATGGTTGCAATACCACTCCCCATTACCATGGCACTGCCAAGGACAAGAAACTGGCTGATTTGAGGAAGAGTCATGAGGTAGAGGGCAATGGCAGAAGCGCCAATGGCGGGGAGAATAGAAACAGAAGTCCATAAGGGGCTGTAGCCTATTTTTACCGGTAGAGAAAGCGCAAGCATCCCCATAAAGTGCATTGACCAAATGCCAAACCCCATGGTGATCGCTCCTTGGACAATTAAGAAGTTCCGATCTGAATTTGTTGCCGTCAGTATTTTGTTAGCAATGTTGAGGGTGGCATAAGAAGCAAAGATTGCAAAAAAAATAGAAAGCAGTACCAAATAAGGATTATAGGTTTCCGTTAACATATTTGTTATTTTTGATGTGACTTAAAACTATTAAAGCTTGTAATTTTAACAATTCCCAGTTTGATCGAGATGATTTGCAAGCAAGTGTTAAATTATTAAATATATTTATAAATACTTTAAAAGAATATTTGATTTAATTAATAACAGTATTTTTTCTAATTTGTTTTTATGAAACAAATCTTGGTTACTACTGACCAACGGTCAGAGATTACGTTTTCTGTTCAAGAAGGCGTAATCTCTGAGTCAACTACATGATCGCGCTGCGAATCTACTCTTCAGTGTTGGCGTTTTTAGCCACTAAGGACTCTTGACTGATGGCCGAGAGTGCTTGTTCAATTTTTTGTTTCGAG
>CAZBPR010000089.1:0-7458 GCA_964493825.1 uncultured Dactylococcopsis sp. | reverse complement strand
GTAACGTCATCTCAATTTAAGTACAGGACAACAATTGCAAAGTGCTCAAGAAACTGACGGTATTTGATATCTAAATCATTAGTAACTGAACACACAAGACCATAACCAAAAACACGTTCACATTGTAATCGCTGATTCAATGTGGGAACCTGTTACTTACTTTTTCCGAGAAGGGATTTCTCATCGATGGCAACTCGTTTTAGACTGGGCACATAGCGTTTTCTCAATGAGTGTCTTATTCCCAGCCACTTGAGAACGCCTCGATTTTGGTAAAATAACTGCTAATCTATGGAGAGGAACCTTTTTCCTGTGATTGATTTTCTGAGTACAATTTAATGGCTAACTGGCTAGAACATAGTGTCGAAATCGAAGTAAATGCCCCCATGGATCTGGTCTGGGATTTATGGTCAGATTTAGAACAAATGCCGCGATGGATGAAATGGATCGATTCGGTCGAAGTTTTAGCTGATAATCCCGATTTATCCCGTTGGAAACTCGCCACAGGGGGCTGGGAATTTAGTTGGTTATCTCGGATTACCAACTTAGTGCCCGAACAAATTATTCAGTGGGAATCGGTCGATGGCTTACCCAATAAGGGGGCTGTTCGATTTTATGACCGCAGAACCACTAGTATTGTCCGCTTATCCGTTGCGTATTCGATTCCGGGGGTAATCGGGCAAATTATGGATAATTTGTTTTTAGGGCAAGTGGTAGAATCAACCCTAAAAGCCGATTTAGACCGCTTTCGGGAATACATTGACCAAGTGCAAGCCCCACACAATTGAAACGATAACCCCAATCTTGCAAGACCAATTTTCATGATTGAATCACTTCAATGATTGCTTGGCGAGAGGTGTTCGTTTTCAGCAACTTCACTTGCAGATAAGAGGGAGGGAAGTAGGGGAGTCTTTCCGCCCATTCAATAGCAGTAATTCCTGGGGTGACTTCTTTTCCTTCCCAATAAGTTTCTGGAAACAGTTGCGCGATCGCGCTTTTATTTTCCAACCGATACAGATCCAGATGATACAGCGGCATTCTTCCCTCTAGATACTCATTAATTAGGGTAAAGGTAGGACTGACAATTGGTGTTGTAATCCCTAAGCCTTCTCCTAACCCTTGGACAAATGTCGTTTTTCCTGCCCCTAAATCACCAAAGAGCAAAACCACACTATTGGCGGGAAGAAAAGTTGCAAAGAGTTTTCCTAATTCCTGTGTTGCCTTCGTATCAGCCAGAGAAATGTGCCAAGATGATTCCTTCATAAATACCTGTGTTAGAATTGCTGCGACTTAGCTAGGAGTTAACTTCATTGTTGTGAGCGATCGCGCTATCCAAATCTTCCTGCTTGATGCTGACCTCGTCTTCTCAGAAGGACTGACCCAAGTTCTCAATGCCCGAGAAGACACCCATATTATCGCCCAAGCTCAAACCCTAGAACAAGCCCGTCACCAACTGACTGCCTCAACCTCGCTTCCGGATGTCTTTGTTTTAGATATTCATCTCACGGCGGATGAAGAGACCCGACTGGGAGTACAGTTTTGTCAGGAACTCAAACACAATTATCCTAACTTACCTCTATTTGTCCTCACGACTGTTACGGCTGATTCGGTGCTGCGATCGCTGCGGAGTTTGGGCATTGAAGGCTACAGCCGAAAACGGACTCCGCTTGACGAATTAGTCCACGCCTTGCAACAAGTGGCGAGAGGAGAACTGTATTGGCAACAAGGAAAAGTGAAAGTGAATGACTCCCAAGGTCAACTCCCCCCGGCTTCTCCTCCCCAACCGATTACGCCTCCCCGTTGGCTGACCCGACAAAGAGAAACGGGTTTAGCTGAAATTGAACAGAACCTCGCGCGCGTGGAAGCGATTTTAGAAAAAGACGAACTGTCAAATTTTGATTGGCTGTTCTGGAGTGGGTTACGGCGAGAATTAAAAACAGCACGCTGGATTGTTCAACAACTGTTACCCGTGGAGGTGGTCGTGGTTAGCGAAGAAGCAGAACCAGAAGCGATTGAAGAAAATTCCAATTCAGAAGCAGAACCGCCCCCATTGTTAACTTCCTTACCGACATCTCTGAGTGAAACTCTTTTACAGACAACATTAGGGAAAATTCAACTGGGCATCGTTAATAATAGCGGTTATACCCTAGAAATTGATATTCTGAACCCGGAAAAAAAGCGAGAACTTTTATATTTAGTGGTTCAAGAATTTCAGGAAATCTTGACACAATTAGAATTTGTTCACTTAGCTTTAGAAGATTTACCTGAGCGGCGATCGCTGCTGCTGCGAGAATTATGGCAAACCTGCCTCACCCGTTGGATTAGCAAATATGTCGAACTCTCTCAATTTCCAGCGACGGCGGGTTCAATTGTGGAGTTTGTCATTCGTGAAGCCCCACTGGTGGAAAGCATGAGGTTGAATAAACTTCCTGATGTGACCGCTTTATTGGCGTATTTACTCTACGAAGAACCTTTACAGATTGATCAAGTTTCCTATCGCCCCGAATCCCCAGAAGCCCAAGCCCGTGCCGAAATGCTACTGCATAATTTAATTTTGGTGGTTGCCAATGCCGTGATGCAAGTGATTTTAAATCAGTTTGGGGAGCAAGAAAGGGTCAAAAATGCTCTCTATGCCGATCAATATCGCTCCTCTCGGGAAATTGCTCGCTTCCGCAACGAATTATCTTGGCAATATCGCCAAACTTACTATATCCAAGAACCGAAAGCGATATTTGAGAGTCGTCATGAATTGTTGGTTTTACGGGGCAATCGCATCCAAACCGTATCGGTTTATGCCCCTCGCAAAGAAGATTTAGAACAGTTGCAAGGTCTTCGTTTAGGGGTGACCATTGCTTTAGAATTTCGGGACGCGATCGCGCCTCGCTTTCGAGCCGTTTTTGGCGTCGTGGGACAAGCGGTAGTCTATTTATTGACGCAAGTGATTGGTCGCGGGATTGGTTTAATTGGACGGGGCATTCTGCAAGGAATTGGTAAAAGTGTGGAGAGTAAGCGCGATCAACAATAGCCGTTTCAGGATTATGATTCGGACTCAGTTGGATTTAAGCGCCAGCCTGGTTTGACAATTTGGCGCGATCGCGCAATCACTAGGGCATCAGATGGGACATCTTCTGTGACAACCGATCCAGCAGCGACTGTTACTTCATCGCCTAAGATTAACGGGGCAACTAACACACTATTCGAGCCAGTTTTAGAATAATTTCCAATTTGGGTCTGATGTTTATTGACCCCATCATAATTAGCGGTAATAGTTCCCGCACCAATATTGACCTCAGTGCCTAAAGTGGCATCACCCAGATAAGATAAGTGTGCAACATTGCAACCTGCGCCCAGTTGGGTATTTTTCATTTCCACAAAATTTCCGACCCGACAACCGGCACCAACTATCGCTTTTCCTCGCAGATGGGCATAAGGTCCAATGCGGGTTCCCGCTTCTACCGTACTATTGCTTAACACTGAATAGAGAACCGTAACATTTTCCCCAATTTGACTATTTTCAATCATACTGCCTGGACCGAGACGACACCCCGAGCCAATAACAGTTTTCCCTCGCAGATGAGTTTGGGGTTCAATGGTGACATCAGGAGATAACTCAACGGTGTCGTCAATGGTAATACTATCGGGGTTAATTAAAGTGACGCCTGCGAGTAACCACTTTTCCTTAATGCGTTGTTGTAAAGTCGTGTAGGCATCAGCGAGATGTTGGCGATGGTTAATGCCGCTAATTTCTTTCACATCGGCAACATCCATTGCCATGACTGGCGAGAGAGAAGTAAACACATCAGTGAGATAATATTCTTTCTGGTCATTCTCTGCAGACAGATGAGGTAGAATTTCGGCTAGCTTTTGCCAGTTAAAGCAATACACGCCAGCATTAATTCGTTGATTGAGCTTTTGTTCTGGGGTACAATCGCGATCTTCAATAATGGCTTGGACGTGGTTGTCTTCATCACAGAACACTCGTCCATACCCTTGCGGATTCTCTAATTGCGCTGTCAGTAAGGTTGCCGCATTACAATTGGTTTGATGGGTTGCCAGCAATTCCTGTAGCGTTTCTTGGCGTAAGAGGGGAACATCGCCATTAAGGACGAGGACCTCTTCATCACTTCCTCTTAAGGCGGGCAATAACTGTTGAACTGCATGACCAGTTCCTAATTGTTGTTCTTGAATCACAAATTCCACATTGTCCCAATGACTCAGACTGGCTTTAACTTCCTCTGCTGCATAACCGACAATCACAAAATAGCGCGAGGGTTGAATTAACGCACAACTGTCTAAAACTCTCTCAAGCATCGACTTACCTCCCAAAGGATGCAACACTTTCGGAAGATTGGATTTCATGCGGGTGCCTCGTCCGGCGGCTAAAACTGCGACTGCGACCATGGTTGACTCTTGAATCTCAAAGCAAATTGTGAAGGATGGTTTAGAGCGTACCGCTTTCAGGGCAAACTCGCAAGACTTGTTCACCATCTGGGGTAATTTAGACTAGAGATTGGATGAGCGCGATCGCGCCCTCAACGGTATCAGTTGCATAAACTTGTTTTGGACTTAACGACTGAAAAAACTGAATTCCCACCCCAGAAGAATTTAATAAAATCACTGGTTTCCCATTTTTGAGGGCAAGTGCAACTTCCGAAGCGGTTCCCATGCCCATGCCGCAAGTGACCACAATTTGGCTAGAGAGAACATTAATGTTATTGCGTCCGTTGCCCATATCGGTAAAAATTGCCAAATCCACTGCTTCCGATATGTTAGCCTCATCAGCAGTGGGAAGAATCCCCAAGGTTAATCCATTAACCGCTTTTGCCCCTTGGTTAGCGGCTGCCATCACACCCTGGTTGCGCCCTCCGGTGAGTAAGACCCACCCTTGCTGCGCGATCGCGCGTCCCAGTTCATAGGCGCAGGTCTTGTCTTCTGTTGTTGCCCCATTTCCCGGTCCCATGACGCCAATGATGATTTTACGCATGACTCAACGCTTCTGGTTACTATTGGTACTCTTACTATTATTATTGGCATTCGTCCCACGTTTCAGTAATGCCCAAAGTATTGGCTTAGAATCTCGAATTTCTCGTTTAGAAGCGGAAATTTTCCAGCTGCGATCGCGCCTTTCTAATCTTGAATCACAAGTATCTCGCGTTAATCAACCTTCTCGCACTCCCGCTTCTACACCAACACCAGCCCCACAAATTCCTTCTCCTAATCGAACCACGGTTCCTCCTTCTCCAGAAATGTTTGATCGCTTAGCAACCCTCGTCATTGAACTCAAAGAAAGGGTACAAACTTTAGAAACTCAAGTCGCTGCATTAGAAGCCGAACAAAATTGATCTCGTTCCACCTCTAAAAAAAGTAGGATTTGGGACTCAAACCCAAATACCATATCTCTCCTTTCTAACCTGGAGAATTTGGGTTAAAGGAATTGAGTCCCTCACCTCGATTACCTCTAGCAGCGAATCAAAGATTTGATCAGTTTGAAGCAAACACTGATCAAGATTGATCTTAGTATTCCGGAACAGAAGAATCCACCTCTTGAGTCCAAGCGCGAATTCCGCCCTTGAGATTTGTCCCTTCAATTCCAGCGTCTTTCAAGATCTGCAGGGCTTTGGCAGAACGTCCCCCCATCTTGCAATGAGCAATCAAACGATGACCATTGGTCAATTGTTTCACTTTTTCCACGCCACTTCCATCTTCAATTTCCGAGAGAGGAATGAGGGTCGCCCCAGGAATTTTCGCAATTTCGTATTCGTTGGGGTTACGCACATCAATCAGAACATAGTCATTCGCTTTTTGTTCCATTAACTGCTTCAACTCTTGAACCGTCATTTCAGGAACATCGGTTTCTTGTTCTTGCATTTGCGGAATGCCACAGAACTGTTCATAGTCAATGAGTTCTTTAATTTCAGGACGTTCTGGATTAGGACGAAGTTTTAATTCTCGGAAAGTCATGGTTTGTGCATTATAAAGCAACAAACGTCCACTGAGAGTCGTATTCATACCGAGAATGACTTTAATCGTTTCTGTGGCTTGAATGGAACCAATGACACCACATAAGACGCCTAAAACGCCACCTTCAGCACAAGAGGGAACCATTCCCGGCGGTGGGGGTTCAGGAAAGACATCGCGGTAGTTAGGTCCTTCTTGGTAATTAAAGACGCTTGCTTGCCCTTCAAAGCGGAAAATCGAGCCGTAAACATTGGGTTTACCGAGTAAGACACAAGCATCATTCACTAAGTAACGAGTGGGGAAATTATCTGTTCCATCGACAACTACATCATAAGGCTTGAGAATTTCCAGAGCATTGTCCGAACTAATGCGAGTATTGTAAAGGTCAACTTGACAAAATGGATTAATATCTAAAATACGCTGTTTGGCTGATTCGAGTTTCGGTTGACCGACTTTGGCAGTGCCGTGAATGATTTGACGTTGTAAGTTGGAGCGATCCACAATGTCAAAATCAACAATGCCAATGCGTCCGATACCCGCTGCTGCTAAATATAGCAAGAGAGGAGAACCGAGTCCGCCGGTACCAATACAAACGACACTAGCTGCTTTCAGGCGTTTTTGCCCTTCTAGTCCGACTTCTGGGAGGATAATGTGACGAGAATACCGTTCGTATTCTTCTTTATTGAGTTCGATTTCTTCTAAGTTTGGATTGAGCATAGTGGTCTCACGCCCGATAAGGGGTTAATTTGCTATCTACTATTGTGCTACGGGAAGGAGATGGGGCGACGTATTCAGTATAATATCGCCGCTGCTGACTAATTGAGATAGCCGTGCGGTCTTTTAGGATAAGGGCTGGGTTGGGTTAATGGCAACCTTCTGTTACAATTGCTTCTTCTTGAAACTGGTCTTGATCATCTAAAATCCAACTGCAACAATCAACCACCGTTCCGTCTTGTACGGACATAATGAGATAAGAATAAGTATCCCACGCGATCGCGCGATCAAATTCTGAAGGATCGGTGGTGTGGTCAGGATGAGAGTGATAAATGCCGACAATACTTAAATGATGAGTACGGGCATATTTCTGTGCCTTTAAAAGAACTGCCGGATCAATCGTAAAGCGGTTGCGCTTACTTAGTCCGTCATCAGCAGCTTCCGGGCATACGGCTTCAAATCGTTGACTTTCTGCTTCCCAAGCATTTTCTGTTTCCCATACTTCTGTGACAATGGTTTCTCGATTCGCTTGAAACGTTCCGAATAAAATCCCACAACACTCTTCGGGATAAGTGCGCTGGGCGTGACGATACATTTGTTCTTGCTGTTGTTGAGTGAGTTTAAGCACGGCTTGATTAGACTTTTGGCATAAAAAAAGCGTATTTCGCAAGTAACCCGAGGAGGGCAATGCCAAAGGCTACCAAAAACCCCCACAAGCGATTATCTTGCCGTTTCAGGTTGTCTTCAATGCGATTAAAACGTTGATCTGAAGCTTCAAAACGTTTGTCG
>CAZBPR010000088.1:2986-13052 GCA_964493825.1 uncultured Dactylococcopsis sp. | reverse complement strand
CCGTAGGAATGTAACCCTTTTCCTAATAAGTTAACGCCCAAATAGCAAATCCAAACGACAACAAAGCCGGCACTAGCTAAAATGGCGGGTCGTCTACCTTGCCATCCTTTAGTAATTCTCGCATGAAGATAAGCCGCAAAAACAAGCCAAGTAATTAATGCCCACGTCTCTTTGGGATCCCAACTCCAGTATGATCCCCAAGCTTCATTTGCCCAAACCGCACCGGCAATAATTCCAATGGTGAGTAGGGGAAATCCTAGACCAATCACACGATAGCTTAGGTTATCTAATGTTTGTGCTAAATTGAGTCGTTGTGGCGAGAGCTGGGGTTGGGCAGTTGTCTCCGACTTGTTCAGAACGGCAGTTTGGGTGTTACTGGAACTAGATGTTGCAGTTGCAGTGGCAAATTCGGTTTGATTTTTGATGGTACGCAGGCGTTCATTTCCAGCCCCGTAGGAACTACCTTGAAGTTGCACCGAATTGCCTTTGGTCACGATTAAAAACGCGATCGCGAGCAGAGAGCCAACCAGTAATGTTGCATAACTTAACATCATCACACTCACGTGCATCATTAGCCAATTGGACTTCAAAGCGGGAACTAAAGGCTCAGCCGACTGCATTTCCGGTGGCAAACTTAAGGCGGCAAACGCCGTTATTCCCATTGCCAAGGGGGCACTAAAAACTCCGAGGAGGCGATTTTGAGTACTCAACTCCACCACTAAATGAACCGCTGTTACGCCCCAAGCGAGGAAAAAGAGAGATTCATATAAATTACTAATGGGAAAATAGCCTGCTTCGATCCAGCGCGCACCGAGTAAACCGGCAATACAGAAGTTCCCAATTGCCATTCCTGCGGTGCCTAGGGGGTGAAGAAATGACAGGTTACGGAAAGCCGTGCCTACCCAATAAGTCAGCATGGTTAGGAAAAGCACCAAAAAAGAAAGATTATCCAGTTGATGTTGTAGCGCAATTAAATCCATTATGATTTTTAGTTAAAAAGCTTTTTCGCATTCTCCAGTATCCCATTTTAGCTGTAGCGTAAATAACCATGACGGAAAATAACGATCTAATTCAGCAGTGGCAGCGTAAAATCAAATTTGCCAACCAAAACAATATCTTCTGTCACTGTCGAGACTGTGGCCAAGAGTGGGTGGACTCCCAGGAAGAGGTGATTTGTGGGCAGTGTGGGAGTAAGAATTTAGAACAGATTCGCTGTTGGCAGTTTCCCGATGGTTAGCGTCTGTTTTCTTCAGGGTTGGGAATAAACCACTCTTTTTGCTTTAATTGCTCAACGGTTACTTTCACCCACTTGGCAAAATCTTGGTGATACAATGTGTCTTTGGTCATTGCAGTTTCCCATCAACGGTTCAATTTCAGTTGGAGAAAAAAATTTTCCCCTCTCCATCCTAGGAAAGGGGAAGCAAGGGGTAGAGCAAACAAGCGTTTGCCTTAAACGTTAATTAATGATGGTGATGATGATTTCCATTGTGATCATGACTATGGCTATGGTCATGATCATGGGTTGCTTTTTCACTTGCCAGTTGGGGATTAACCACTACCGCCGTTTCTGAGAGTAACGCTTCAATTTGTTCATCAGCCCAGTTAGCTGCCATTTTTAAGAACTCAGGATGCTCGTTAGCGCAAGCCATTTGTACAAAATGAACATCTTTGTGTTGGCGCTTGACATCGTGGATAATGTGGTCAACGTCTAAAATGGTTTCGTGGTTTTCGGTGGCAAAGCCAATAGGCATCATGACGACAGCTTTTGCCCCGAGTTCAATCAGGTTTTTCGCCGCTAAATCAGCGTTGGGTTGCGTCCATTCAATAAGAGGGGTGTCATGGTTTAACCAACCCACAGAAATCAGGGGATATTTGTTAATTAATTTTTCCCGTACACTTTCGTACAGGGCTTCGCTTTCCATAATGCCAGAGGTAAAGCCTTTGGCTTTGTGAGGGCAGCCATGATTCATTAAAACAATGCCAATTTCCGAGGGAAGATAAGCCTCAGAAAGTTCACTTTGGATTTTTTCTTCCACTAACCGCGCCATTAAGTCAATGTAGTCCGGTTGGTTATAGAAGGAGGGAATATAACGCATTCCGGTGACCCATTGTTCTTCTCCAGAATTGAGTTCATGCAGGGCTTCGTTGACTTGTTCAACGGCAATGCCACTGGTAAAAATGGAGTCAACTACCAGTAGGGGATAGATCAAGATCTTGTTATATCCCTGTTCTTTAATTTGCGCTAAAACTTGGTTAGGGAGATAGGGCTTACAGAAGTTAAACGCCTTAAAAACAGAAACTTTTTCGCCCCAAGTTTTCTTTAACTCTTGTTCAATGCCTTCCCGTTGCGCTTCAAAAATTTTGTTATGAGGGGAAATAAAGTTGCCGTGTTGGTGACTCCATTCATGGAAATCAAAAATCGCCAGCAATTTCGCAAGGGGAGGATACATCCAAGTCGGAACAGGAGCAAATTTTGCAGTGAGTAAGTTTAGGGCTTGTTCATTGTAATTGGCAAAGTCATCATAGCTTTCGACCTCACCATAGCCCATTAATAAGACGGCAACGCGATCGCCGCTGTTAATATTTTCTTGGCTCGTTTGTTCTGTTTTTTCTGGTACTGCAACCACGTTTCAATCCTCTTTGCTGTCTAGATGCTACCCTGGATTCTAAAGAAGCCTCTGGAGAGTCTAAACTCCAGATTTTTCTAAAATTCCTTGGGATATGCTGAAATTTCTTACTGTCTCAATGTTAGCCTAACATCCCCTACTAGGGCATACCTCGCTAGAGAAAGATTCCTAGTGCTTCCGCTCAAACGATAGCAGGATTAAGCACGCCCATTGATCCTCCCCTGAGTTAAATCGGAGTGACGAGAACAGGGGAGCAATTATCAACGTTCAATTCTCTGATATCCTTGAAACAAAATGCTTGTGGGTGTGAAGACGTGGTACAAACCAAGTTATGGCGAGAGGTAATCGCCGGTTCTGGAAAAGGATTATTAGTGGCTTTGAGCGTCACCATTATTGCTGCTGCTGTCGCTTTAGATTATTTTGTTAACTTTAGTTCTGGTATGACACTGCCCTTGCTCATTTCTATTTTAGGGAGTGCCGGTATGGGAACTGCGGTTATTCCTGTATTGAAACGCTTAAAAGCTGGACAATTTATTCGTGAAGATGGTCCCCAAAGCCATCTCAAAAAGGCGGGAACTCCCACCATGGGCGGTGTATTTTTTATTCCCATTGCACTCTTAATTGCCGTTTTCTGGTCAGGTTTTAATCCAGAGGTCATTGCTGTTGCACTGGTGACACTTTGTTATGCCCTCATTGGCTTAGTCGATGATTGGCAAATTTTAGTGAAAAAGTCGAATCAAGGGATTTCCCCTCGCGCAAAACTAGGGTTACAGATTCTCGCGGCGATCGCGTTTTGTGTTTGGTTAGGAGTGAGTGCACCGACTCCAGTTACTGATATTCCCTTGCCTTTTGGCATGATTCTTCCGCTCGGTTTTCTGTTTTGGCCCTTAGCGGTGTTTGTCTTTGCTGCGGAAAGTAATGCGACGAATTTAACTGATGGTGTGGATGGGCTCGCGGGTGGCACTTGCGCGATCGCGTTTTTGGGTTTAGGTAGCATTTTACTCATTTCCGATCCGCCACTAGCGCTATTTTGTGCTTGTATGAGTGGGGCGTGTGTTGGTTTTGTCGTTCACAACCGCAATCCGGCAAAAGTTTTTATGGGGGATACGGGGTCTCTTGCCCTCGGTGCCGGGTTAGCTGCTGTGGGCATCAGCACACAGCAATTATTTCCCTTACTTATTATTAGTGGAATTTTCTTTGCAGAATCACTCTCTGTCATCGCCCAAGTAGGATATTACAAAGCAACAAAAGATGAAAATGGGGTGGGAAAACGTTTATTGAAAATGGCGCCGTTACATCACCATTTAGAACTCAGTGGTTGGTCAGAAATTCAAGTTGTTGGTATTTTCTACGCGATCGCGCTGCTTTTAGTGATGCTGACTTTTTTCGCTGTTTAAGCCCTGGTTTCTGCGATGAATGGAATAATCAAGTGACGATTAAAGTCTCATTGAATAATAATGATTAATCAGGAGCAATAACGCTATCTTCTTTTAATACGTCTTCTAACCTTGTCCAAGGAATCTTCACTGTGTAAGGTCCTGCGGCATAGGGACCAATTTCATAGGTATTATAAAACAAAAGTAATCCTTCTTTGGTCATTGCAAAATTTTGCGGTAACACGAGTTGATTCTCAAATAATCCCGCTGCAGTTAAATCTTGCTCCGCTGTCAAATCATAAGCTTCTCTAAATTGCTGTTCTACAACAGTTAGAAGCAATTTTTTATCGGTAACAAAATCTTCAATTTGGATGAGTTGTCCAGTTTCTTTATTGAAATTAAGATAAGTCTGGAAGGAATTCGGATGAGCCCCACCCGTATAAGCATACTGGGAAAGGATAATCGTAATTGTATTTTGGGTTGCGCTAGCTTGCTCTCCATTAACTTCAATTGTCCAATGGTTAGTTAGCACAGCATTACCTTCAATTTGTTGGTTAAAATCCAGAAACAAGTTTTGCACAATTGTCTCTAAGCTTTGCTTTTGACGGTCAGCACTGTCTGCAAACTGATAATTTCCTAGTAAAGCAATGACCTGTTGTTGAATTACTTCGTTAATGTTTGCCGTAATGGCATCATTTTTTCCTTCTAAATGAGGATAATTAACTATCACTTCAAAGCAAGGTTGATTGTTGCTTTCACAATTGCCAGTCTGCCATTTTTGGTTAATTGGTTTAACCAGCCACTTTTCTGCTTTAGCGACATTCAAAGAAGGGTGAGCGGATAAACGAGGAGATTGATTGGGGTTTAGTTTTCCACAAGCAACTACTAGAAAAATGCAAAGTAAACTGAAACTTGTTTTGATTTTCATCTTAATGGCAATTAAAAATTAACTTGAGAAAAGAGCCAAGGATTAGCTTTCTCTCAGCTTACTATTCGTTTCTACTTTATATTGGAGAAAGACGACATTGATTATAGGACTTTGTTGGCTCAGTTGAGCCTCCCCAAGTATTAAGATATAAGAACAATTGACCTATTATTGTTGGTGAATAATGGACGAACTGCGTCTAAAAGAACTAATCCACAAAACAAATACGGAATTACGCCCGCAACTACAGATTAAAAGCGTTGATCCCCATAATCCAGTTGTGATTTATCATCTACCGCAACCTTGGGAAAAAGTGGGAACAGGAAACTACGCTGCCGTTTTTTCTCATCCGGTGTATCCGGAGGTTGTCGTGAAGATCTACGCACCCGATCGCCCAGGATTTGAGGAAGAAAAAGAAGTTTATCAGCGTTTAGGAAAGCATCCGGCTTATTCACAATGCTTTTACGCAGAAGATAATTGCTTAATTCTCAAACGACTGCAAGGCGTGACGCTTTACGATAGTGTCAATCGGGGATTGAAAATTCCGAAACAAGTGATTGAAGATATTGATGCTGCCTTAGACTATGCCCGAGAACAAGGATTATTTCCCCATGATGTTCACGGTAAAAATGTCATGATGTGGAATGGCAAAGGATATGTTGTCGATGTATCGGATTTTCTGAAATTGGAATCTTGTTCGGCGTGGAATAATTTGAAAACGGCTTACTACTGGCTCTATCGTCCAATTCTCGCCCCTCTTAATTTACGTATTCCTTATTTGTTACTGGATGGGGTGCGCAGCAGTTATCGCGCTTCTCGCAGTCTATTAGACGTTCGACGCAATCGCCAAGCCTAGTCTGATGTGCTGAACCATGCCCAATTGGAATCGACTTTCTCAGGATATTTTATCCTTATTTTTGCATCCCAATTGTCCCTTGTGTGGACGAAGTGCAAAAGCTGTATTTTGCCGAAATTGTGAATGTCAACTGTACCAGTGTCAATTATCTCCCCCGCAGTTTCAAGGAAAAGGAGGGATTTCAGTGGTGGCGTGGGGACAATATGGTGGCTTGCTCAAACGCGCGATCGCGGCTTTAAAATACGAACAGCAATCTCAAATTGCTCGCGCCCTGGGCTCATATTTGGGCCAAACCTGGTTAACCATTACACCCCGTGCCACTGCTTTCACCCCCACTGTTGTCCCGATTCCACTGCATCGAGACAAACAAAAGCAACGGGGATATAATCAAGCCGAGTTAATTGCTCGCGCCTTCTGTGCCGTTACTGGTTTACCTTGGCAACCGCAAGGCTTAACCCGCATTAAAAATACACAAGCTTTGTTTAATTTAACCCCGCAAGCCCGAGAAGCAGCGATCGCGCAAGCGTTTCGGCTCGGCAAAGGTCTGAAAACCGGACAAAGCGTCCTCATTTTAGATGATATCTATACAACCGGAACAACTGCACAAGCGGCTCAAATTACTCTGGAACAAGTCGGAATTAAAGTAATTGGCATCGTCGCGATCGCGGCATCTCAACCCTCAAAAGTCGTTAATTTTGATCCTTAAGCAAAGACCCTCGCTCCCTGTGCTGAATAAGGTACAATCAAGAGCGAGTCTTGGTTCCCCGGATAGATGCAAGAACATCAGGATTACTATAAAGTTCTACAGCTCTCAGAAAGCGCCACCTTGGAAGACATCAAAAGTGCCTTCCGGCGTCTTGCCCGCGATTGTCATCCCGATTTACATCCGAATGATGCGGGTGCTGCTGAACGTTTTCGCGTCCTCCGAGAAGCCTACGAAGTCCTCAGCGACTCCGCACGACGAAACCGCTATGATCGCCAGCGTAATATCAATCTCTCTCGCAATCAGGACCAAATGAGTCCGCAAGTTTATTATGTGCGAGGGGTAGAAAAGATTCTGGTTAAAGATTATCGGGCAGCCATTATCGCCCTTTCAGAAGCCATTCGTCTCAATGGTCGCTTCATTGAAGCGTATTTAAAGCGTTGTGAAGCCTATATTGCGCTTGGGGAAGAACGAGCCGCTTTAGAAGATTGTCAACGCATTTTGAGATATCGACCCGATTGCGCGATCGCGTACTATTATCAGGGACGAGCTCGTCAACGTCTTGGGTATGCCGATTCTGCCATCAAGGCCTATAGTAAAGCCATTCGCTTAGATAAAAACTTTGCTCCCTCCTACTATTACCGAGGGGTTGCTAACCACGAACTCCGATACCGCAATCACGCCATTTCAGACTGGCGAGAATACGCAGAACTGTGTAAGCAACAAGGCAACCTACAAGGCTATCGTCTGGGCATGAATGCTTTGAGTCAATACAGCTGCCTGCCGATAAAAATTGGCAACCGTACTCTAGAACAGTGGTGGCGTCAGGGTGTGGAGATGTTGTTTCAAAAGGGCAATCCGCACTCATCGCTACGGCAACCAGAGCAGCATTTGAGCAACCTGTTCCGATCAATTCAACTCACCCTGCAAACTTGGATTATGGCTTTGCTGCAAGTTTTAAAGAACCCGGTTGGGGGGACCTTATCAGCATACAGTCGTCTCGAACGCAAAATGGCAACGCTGGTGTCTTTAGGATTTATTATCCTCAGTGATGCAGGATTTGTCGTTGGTATGTCGTCTCGATTTCCCAGAACTGAAGAGTTGACCCTGCGTTGGATAACACTCGGCATCATTCCTATTCTCTGCCTGTTTTTACTCAGTGGGATCATCCGTTCTCTATTGCACCGTTCTCGCCATTGGACTGGAGATTTATTTTTAGCCAGTAGTACCGTTTTACCGTTAGCCGTCTTCTCCTTGTGCAGTCCCTTATTTGGTCTGATTCCCAACCTGATTGTATTAATTTTCGCTGTTTTTGCTGTTTCCCATACCATTCTCTTGCTCTATGGCGGATGCTCTCAACTCCTCAACTTATCAGAATCCTTAGCGGCCCTCATTGTCCCCACCATGATTATTGTGACAACAATTGTGACTTGGATTGGGCTTTCAATCTTATTTTAGAAGAAGCAGCGGCAACTTGATTTTTGCAACAAAACTGCTAAGATTAAAGTTTAAAGTGAATTGGTGCTTCCGGCGATAAACGTGAAAAATAACGATCAACTTAAGATGAATTTAGGGAATGATCAGGGTAGGGAAACTATTCTGTTTTGAAGAACGTCAAGCGACATAGGTTATTATTAAGATAAACTCATAACTACTTCGCATAATCAAGCAAGCGGTGACAGGAGAATCATACCGGGCAATCTGAATCTAGAACTGCTCAGTATTAATCTCAAAGCAAATCACCAACGAATCTGTCAAGAGCAGGATGCAATGTTTGATTAATCGCAGCTATGCTAAGGGTAAGGGATGAATCCCTACCCAGTGAAAGCAACCCAAGTTTCCAAAAACAACTGCTTATCAACGGAGTCACTGACAATTACAGATGCCCACTGCAAAACTAGACCAAAACAACGATAAGCCAATCTTCTCTGCTGATATGGTGCGAACCTATCTCCATGAGATCGGTCGTGTTCCCTTGCTGACCCATGAACAAGAGATTATCTTAGGTAAGCAAGTGCAGAAAATGATGAAGCTTATAGAGCAAAAAGAAGAATTAGAAGAAGAGCTGGGGCGAGAAGCGACCGAAGAAGAATGGACGCAAAAAGCCGGTATTAGCCAAGCAGAGCTACAAAAGGCAATGCGAGAAGGTAATCGCGCCAAACGGAAGATGATCGAGGCGAACTTGCGTTTGGTCGTCGCCATCGCGAAGAAATACCAAAAGCGCAACATGGAATTCTTGGATTTGATTCAAGAAGGAACATTAGGGCTCGAACGGGGCGTTGAAAAATTTGACCCCACCCGTGGTTATAAATTTTCCACTTATGCGTATTGGTGGATTCGCCAAGCAATTACCCGCGCGATCGCGCAACAAGCCCGTGCGATTCGTTTACCCATTCATATCACTGAAAAACTCAACAAAATTAAGAAAGTCCAACGGGAACTCGCACAAAAACTGGGGCGGAATGCAACTCCCACTGAAATTGCAGAAGAATTAGGATTAGAACCTTCGCAAATTCGTGAGTATCTCAGCATTGCTCGTCAACCGATTTCTTTAGATGTACGAGTTGGCGATAATCAAGATACTGAGCTGTCAGAATTACTAGAAGACGACGAAAACTCTCCTGAAACCTATCTAACACAGGAGTCAATGCGTCAAGATATTGATTCCATGCTCTCAGAGTTGACGCCTCAGCAACGAGAAGTCCTCTCCTTACGCTTCGGCTTAGAAGATGGCAATGAACTCTCCTTAGCGAAAGTTGGGAAAAAATTAAACTTGAGCCGAGAACGAGTGCGCCAACTTGAACATCAAGCACTCGCCAAACTGCGCAGACGGCGAGCAGGCGTTCAAGAATATATTGCTGCGAGTTAAAGTTCCGGCATCATCAGTTGATCAAGCAACTCTTTATAATAGCAAGGGGAATTTTATTTTGCCCCTTGTTTTCTTTTTTTGTTAATAAAAAGCCCCCTCAGCCACCATGCTAAGGGGTCACTTTTTCTGAGTTACCGCAACGCCGTTTTACCTCAGTTTATGACCTCCTGTAAACAGGTGGGCACCGACGTCTCGCTTTAAGTTTCCGGGTGCAAGCCCGGTTTACTGCCACGAGAGGGGTTGGTTCCCTTATAGGTCTTGCTTGTAGATCAAAAAACTATATTGGCAGTCACCAACGTTGCAGCAATGGTTTGAGATGAGGGATTAATTTAATCCGCGTTATATCCGATCATAGCTTGTTATGGGGGGGAATTGACAAGCGAAAAATCGGAAAAGATAATGATTAATTATCTTCATCTTCTGACTCATCTTCATCATTAAATCCGCTAACTTGTTTCAAATGAATATGCTTCCGCCCCAAGGTGATTTCAAATTCATCCCCGGGTTTTAAGCCCATTTTTTTGGTGTAAGCAGCCCCAATTAATAAGTTGCCATTGGACTGGACACTAATTTTATAACTTGCTGAACGCCCACCGCGTCCTCGCCCATTTCCATTACTATCTAAACGAATTCCCTCTGCATCCATTAGAGCATTAAGAAATTTCATCATATTGACTCGTTGGACACCGTTTTTTGTTTCGGTGTAGTAA
>CAZBPR010000088.1:0-2958 GCA_964493825.1 uncultured Dactylococcopsis sp. | reverse complement strand
CTCACCAGTTAAGGGATTTCCTTGTTTTTGTGCCATCAACTGGAACTCTTAATTTATTAATTTTCACACTTCTACTTTAGCTGTTTTTTATATCCAAGCGCAATTAAATTACTAACGCTTAGCCCAGCACCTTCTAAAAACTATATTACATTTGTTTGAATAAATCAATCATAAGCATTTTCTGCTTGGAAAATTTCAAATCTTGAGCGGAATGATCAGGAACTCTTCCCGGTAACATCGATAACCGTTTCTTTTTTCGGAAAAGATTGACAGCAAAAGAGCAATCATGAGTTAAGTTGCCATAATGAAGGTGGGGATCAAATTTTCAGATCAGTTAAGATCGGCTTCTCTCCTAATGCCATCAATTAATGATATGGTAATAGTATTTGCCTTGAGATCAGGAAGTTTTTAGTTCAACCTGAGGGCTTCAGTCGCGCTCATTGTTATTAACTTGACGAAAATGAAATTGACGACTCGTGGACACTATAGCGTTAAAGCATTACTAGATTTAAGTTTACAATCGCGTCTGAGTCCCACTTCTGTAAAAGCGATCGCGCAACGTCAGGGACTACCGCCAGCTTATTTAGAAAAATTATTGATTGCCTTACGCCAAGCGGGTTTAGTCAAGTCAGTGCGCGGCGCGCAAGGGGGCTATCAACTTGCTCGAGAACCTCAAGAAATTTTTTTAGGACAAATTTTAGAAGCGGTTGGCGAGACAATTGACCCTTTACCTCGTCATACTCCTGATGCTGAACAAACCGAAGATTGGGTTACTTATAGTCTCTGGCGACAACTTTATCAAAAACTAAAAGAAGCCTTATATAGTATTAGTCTGGCTGATTTATATTATGATGCTCGGAGTTGGCAAGCAGCGCAAGGAGAAGAAACCAATTTTGTAGTTTAAACATGATCAATTCTGGTGCAACAGCATTACTAATTGCTGCTTTTCTCGATTATTTGATTGCCGATCCGCCAAGGCTTCTTCATCCTGTCCAAGTGATGGGAAGGATGATTTCCTTCTTTACCAAAATCGTCATCAATCTCACTAAGAATTCGACTGGGCGTCGTTTGGCTGGAGTCGTTTTGGGAATGGGTTTAATTTTGGGGAGTGGCGGCTTAGCTTGGCTAGCAATTGCCCTGAGTAAAGATATTTCTATTTTATTGAGTTTCAGCTTACAAGTTATTTTACTTGCCAGTTGTTTTGCCGGTCGAAGTTTACGTCAAGCAGCGATCGCGGTGCTAACTCCTTTTAAAAACAATGAAATTGCCACGGCTCGCACTCAACTCAGTTATTATGTCGGGCGAGATACAGAAAATTTATCTGCAACAGAAATTTTACGAGCTGTCTTAGAAACCATTGCGGAAAATACAACCGATGGTGTGACGGCTCCTTTATTTTATGCACTAGTTGGATTATTCCTTCCCGGTGTGGGTAGTGTTCCTTTAGCGATTGCGTATAAAGCTGCCAGTACCCTTGATTCAATGGTGGGTTATCAACGAGAACCGTATACAGATCTTGGATGGTTTAGTGCCAAATTTGAAGATATTCTGACCTGGTTGCCCTGTCGCCTCACAGTGGTGAGTATTGGTTTAATTGCTCGTCAACCTTTGACGGTGTGGCGAATTTGTCAGCGAGACGCGACGCAAGATCCCAGCCCCAATGCCGGCTGGAGTGAGTGTGCGTATGCGGTGGTGTTAGGGGTGCAACTCGGGGGAAAGAATACGTATCAAGGAGAAATTAAAGAAAAGCCGTTACTGGGTAATCCAGAGCAACCGATTACCGAAGAAAAAATTGAGCAAGCCTTACACTTAACTCGCCTTTGTTTTCTCAGTTGGTTATTCCTTGGGGTTGGGTTCAGTTGGGGACAATTATTACAGTAGTCCTAAATTGCTGCTCTGAGGCTGCGACAAAACGTTTCTAACTCTTTTAATCCTACTTCCGGGGAGGAAGCTTCCGCTAAACGACGCACAAAGGCACTGCCAGCAATCACACCATCAGCGCCCCATTCTCGAATCTGTTGGGCGTGTTCCGGTTGGGAAACGCCAAAGCCCACGCAAACGGGTTTATCCGTGACACTCCGTAATAAAGGTAATAATTCTTTGACTCTTACCCCGACTTCGGTACGGGTTCCAGTAACGCCAGTGACACTGACTAAATAAATAAAACCTTGGGATTGTTGCGCGATCGCGCTGATTCGCGCTTTTGGAGAAGTCGGTGCCACTAACAAGGTTACTTCAATACCATAGGCTTGAGCCGGCTTCAGAACAGTTTCTGCTTCTTCTAAAGGAATATCGGGAATTACTAATCCTTTCACCCCTGCTTGCGCGATCCGACTTAAAAACCGATCAATTCCTTGATGGTAAATCGGGTTGTAGTAAGAAAACAAGACAATGGGGGCTTGTACCCGATCTCGCACAGTTTCCACCACGTCCAAGACATTTCCCAATTTTACCCCTCGTCTCAGGGCACGAGTTGCTGCTGCTTGAATCACCGGTCCATCCGCAAGCGGATCAGAATAAGGAACCCCTAACTCAATTAAATCTGCCCCTGCGCGATCCAGAATTTCTAAAGCTTTGATGGTTGTGTCTAAATCCGGATCGCCGGCGGTGAGAAACGGAATTAAGGCGCATTTTCCGGCTTGGCGGAGATTCTCGAAACATTGGGAAACCGTGTTCATTGTTCGTTCTTATTTTCTGATTGTTGAGTCGTGGAAGATTCAGCGGCTTTCTCTTCTTCCACTTCTTTTTGCAGTTGCGCCAACTCTTCTGGGGTCATTTCCTCTAAGCGTTTTTGCAGCACTGCTTCTTCATAGTCTTGGAGTTGTTTATTATAGGTCATATCTTGGGTAAACACCCGAAAGAGATAGGTACTCACCCAGCCAATTAAACCAGCTACCAGCAAAGCTTGACTCCAGACCCCGGCATTTTGCGAACTTAAGCCAAAAACTCGCAGTAGCA
>CAZBPR010000087.1:4661-13159 GCA_964493825.1 uncultured Dactylococcopsis sp. | reverse complement strand
GGGAGGCATGGGAGGCATGGGAATGATGTAATTCCCTCTCCTGTCTTCTCTCGCCCCAACAAACAGTCTGTCCTCAAGGCAGGCTGTTTTTATTTTTAGTCATTGGTCATTCGTTACGATTAGAGAACCCTCATCTATAAAGACGAAGGACAAAATATTATGACCGAACGACAATGGTGGGCGCTGCAATGGCTGGATCTGTTAGAAAAATACCGGTTTAAAAAACGACTGGAACGGGGTCGGAACTATGCCCGAGAAGGCAATATTCTTAGTATTAATTTTGAAGGGGCGAAAGTAACGGCTGATGTGCAAGGGACGGCTGATGAACCGTATCACCTCTGGATTAAATTAGATCCCTTTAGTGATGAAGATTGGCACTATATCATTCAAACTTTAGCCGAAAAAGCCATTTTTTCCGCACAATTATTAGCCGGCGAAATGCCAGAAAATATTGAGGAAGTTTTTATTGCCAATGGCTTAAGTTTATTTCCGTTTTCTCTTTCTGATGTTCATTCCCGTTGTAATTGTCCTGATCCCAAGAATCCTTGTAAACACATTGCTGCCGTTTATTATGAACTCGCGGATCGCTTTAGTGAAGATCCTTTTGTTTTATTTCAGCTACGCGGACGAACTCGCTCAGAAATTTTAGAAGAAATTCGGATGATTCGTCAGCAAAATGTTGGAGGAGAGACAGAACCGTTCAGCGCAGAAGAACTGACACCAACAACAACTCAGGAAACATCAACAGCCGATTTGGATTGGGAGTTAGAAACTTTTTGGGTGTATGATCAACCCCTTGATTCAGCACTGATGCAGATGAATGGGGAAACAGACCAAACGGTTTTAGAAGTATTAGGTGGCTTTCCCCTACCCGGAACTGAGGCGCAAGCCGTACAGCAATATTTAGAGCAAGTGCAAAAGCAAGTTCACTCCGCAATGGTCCACCAAGCTAACCCATAAGATTGCTTTGGCTTGTGAGTCTGTTCAGCGAATTGAACGCGAATTTTGTAGCGTCCGGTTTCAGGGACTTTACAGAAAATATGTTCAACACTATCCACTTCGCTGATTGAGGTACATGGGCTGATTTTTCTCGACGGCTTGTCAATGGGAACTAAAAAGAGATTCAGGTTATTTAAGCCGCGATCGCGAAACGTTTCGCCCAGATCATAGCGGTCATTCTGATTCTCATCGTTCAGTTCCACCAACCGATCCCAAGTTAAAGTGACCGTCGCATAACTACCAGCAGCTAGCGGTTGGGCAATGTTATAGTCTTGATGGGAATTGGCAGTAACTTCGCGGTAATCCCAACCGATATTGGGGACAATTTGTTCCGGATGCCACTGTCCGGCGCTAAACTGTTGATAAGCGCGAAAGGTATTGAGATGACCGGCTCCCATTTCTAAATCCAGTGGAATATCTCCATTGTTGTAGGCTTTAGAGTCCAGCCAAGTGCGATTTTGCTTGCTATACAGGGTACGCGTCATACCGAGCCCTGGGTTTTTAATTTTATCGGCGGCATTGAGTAAAACCGCTTTCATGACTTCATGACGACGGGCATCGAGACTCCAACGCGGAGGATAGGAAGAAGGCTCACGGCTCGCAAGCGTCTGTAAAACGCGATCGCTGTATTCTTGTAAAAGTGCTACGCTACCGGTGACATGAGGTGCCGCAAAACTCGTGCCGCTGACACTAATTGTTTTTCGTTCAGGATGATAGACACTAATATCATCCCCAGGGGCAACTAAACTCACCCCTGACCGTCCTTTCGTGTTAATTTCCTTTTCCACTAACCGGCGACCAATGCCGGTCGGTTCCCCACCGAGATTCGGAAAACCGACTTTAGTATATTTTTGATGGCGCTGCGTACTGTAAGCGACTGTCATCCCATTGTACTGATCCGTAGGAATGGGAATCCCGCCTTTTCCCTGATTCCCGGCAACCACATACAAGGTATTGTGAACCCGCGCTGACCAATCTACACAACGAGTCAGGAGGGCATCACCATCCAATGCTGCATTCTCTCGCGGATCGCGTTCTAAGGAATCGCCAAAACTAAAATTAATCGCCCTGACATCCCCACTGTTTTGTAAAGCAGTATATTGTGCCGTGAGACATTCTTCTGGCTGCCCCGCTTGCCGTAGTGATCCCACGGCACTGCTGTAGAGTTTGGCGGCTGGGGCAACCCCCCGTAACCCTTTTTCTTGAGACACCATAACCGTTGCCACCATTACCGCATGGGGATCGAGATGTTGATTCGGATTGGCAGCGCGATCGCGATAAAACACATCAGCAAGGGTAAACGGATAATTATTGCCCATTGCGGCTTTATCCCAACCAAATTTTCCCGCCCGACCAATTTCAACTTGTCCAATTCCAATTTTTCGTCCCAGTAAATGATACGGTGCTTCCTGAAGACGACGGGCATTAATTCCCAGTTCACCAACGGAATAATCAAGGGCAAGCAGTGGACTAATTAAACCAAAACCACTGAGACAACCCAATACCCCCACTAACCTTTTTTTCATATGTTGCGTTCCAATATGTCCGAAGAAATGTTAAAGTTTTTGTTAAAATTGACACTAAATATAAGAAATAATTGAGGACTGCTCAAAATGAGCCAAAAACAAACCGTTATTGCTCCTTCTATTTTATCTGCTGATTTCAGTCGTTTAGGAGAAGAAATTAAAGCTGTTGACAAAGCCGGTGCCGATTGGATTCATGTGGATGTCATGGATGGACGCTTTGTTCCTAATATTACGATTGGTCCATTAATCGTTAACGCCATTCGTCCTTTAACGGATAAGCCCCTTGATGTTCACTTAATGATTGTAGAACCCGAAAAATATGTTGCCGACTTTGCCAAAGCTGGTGCTGATATTATTTCGGTTCACGCCGAACATAACGCATCTCCTCACTTACACCGAACGCTGCAACTCATTAAAGACCAAGGCAAGCAAGCGGGAGTCGTTCTCAATCCCGGTACCCCTTTGGAACTCATTGACTATACCCTTGAACTCTGTGATTTAGTTCTAATCATGAGTGTTAACCCCGGATTTGGCGGACAGAAATTTATCCCTGCCATTCTGCCGAAAATCCGTCAATTACGGAAAATGTGTGATGAACGTGGACTTGACCCTTGGATTGAAGTTGATGGCGGTTTGAAAGGCAATAACACTTGGCAGGTCTTAGAAGCGGGCGCCAATGCCATTGTTGCCGGATCGGCAGTCTTTAAAGCGGATGATTATGCGACTGCGATTGAAGGCATCCGGAACAGCAAGCGTCCCGAACCTGAATTAGCCAGTGTCTAGGTTACCTTACATCATTTTTGTCAGGGCGAATGATGATTCGCCCCTATTTTGTCTCTTCTCATGTTGTCGGAATTAATGGTTCAATCAGAAGACGCAGTTAATCTTAAACAGTTACAACGCGGAGACTTTCTCACCGTTACCATCGAACGGTTTAACAATAAATACCTTGGAGAAGCGACTCTCGCCGGGAAAACGATTGTCGTTCCGGGGAGTATTCCCGGAGAAACGATAAAAGGAGAAGTGATCCGCAACTGGAAGCGTCGTCTGTTATTGAAGCCGGTAGAAGTTTTAGACCCCAGCCGCGATCGCGCAACGCCTCAATGTCAACATTTCACGACTTGTGCGGGGTGCCAATTCCAACACATTAACTACGAAGCCCAATTAGCCATTAAAGAGTCTCGCCTCAGAAGTTATTTCGACGAGGATCATCCAGCTAGTCCTTTGCCTTTACGCGGTGTCATTGGTTCGCCAACCCCTTACCGCTATCGCAACAGTATCAAACTGCACGGACCTGGTGAACCGGGATTTTGGCAAGTCTTGGGGGTAGATATGATCCGGAACGAAGAATGCCCAATCTGTGTCGAAACCGTTGATGGCGCCCTCCAAAAAGAACGTCAAGACCATTTTCACCGCTTTACCAGTAAAGGGATTCTCAATGTTCTCATTCGCGGTACTAAAATTGGTGAAACCTACATTGGACCGGAAAATCCTGAACCGGATGAAATCGCTTGGTTAAATGAAGAATTAACCCATCCGCTGACCGGTGTCACTTATAAATTAGTCGTTCCTGCCCATGCCTTTTGGCAAGGCAGTACTCCCATGCTACCGACTTTAGTGGAACAAGTGGTGCGTCCGATTCAAGCTTTTCAACCCGAGATGCTGATCGAGAGTTATTGTGGCATGGGCTTATTTGGCTTAATGAGTGCCCCCTTTGCTAAAGAAGTCATTGGGATTGAAGAACATCCTTTAGCAATTGAAGCTGCCAAGCAAAATCAAGAAAATCTAGGTGTTGCTAACCTCCGTATTTTTCGAGGGAAAACAGAAGACTGTCTCTCTGAATATCTCAATACTCTTCCTTCAGAAAAATCCAGCTTAATTGTTGATCCGCCTCGCAGTGGACTTCCCAAAAAAGTCCTCAAACAAATTTTAAAGTCACCCCCGCAACAGTTAGTTTATGTTAGCTGCAGTCCTGAAAGTTTTGCTCGTAATCTCCATGCTTTGTGCCAATCAACCTATCAACTCAAGGATATGGTCGGGTTAGATTTATTCCCCCAAACTAAGCATTTAGAGTGTGTTGGTGTACTAGAGCGGGTCAATCCTTTTTAATCATCAAAGCGGTCATCATCCCAATCGTAATCTGAAAAATTGTCGCGACGTTGTTGGCGACGGTCAAAAGTGTTTTCTCGACGCTGCTGGCGACGGTCAAAAATATTTTCTCGGCGTTGTTGGCGGCGATCGCGAATACTTTCTAAGCGATCCCCATCAAAGTCATTGCCTTGGTAATCATTATCCCAATAGTAATCTGAAAAATTGTCGCGACGTTGTCGGCGACGGTCAAAAGTGTTTTCTCGACGCTGCTGGCGACGGTCAAAAATATTTTCTCGGCGTTGTTGGCGGCGATCGCGAATGTTTTCTAAGCGATCTTTATCAAACTCACTAATTAAGTAACCTGAGTCATCGGTTTGACCGAGTAAAGAATCTTGGAGGGAAGAGTTGAAGACTTTTGCTTCAGTTTTGGGAGCAATCATAATCATACTTCCCACTAGGGCACAAAAGAGATACATAAAGGAGAGAGAAATTTGCCCAAAGTTGTGAGGTCGATAAGACTTGAACTGTTGTTTGCTACTCATAACTCAAACCCCCCGATTATTTGATTGAGAAACTGACCGAATCAATTTCATTATAGCGAACTATTGATTGCTCCAAGCCTATAAAAAATCTTCCTGGAAAAGCCTTCAATGTTTGGGATTATTTTATTTTTTAGAAAGTATTAAAATTAATTTTACAATTAGGAGGAGTCACTTCTAAATTACAAGTATAAGTAGCGAGACAATCTTGTTGTTGAGTAATTAAACTTAAATTGTAGTTATATTCGCGGGCAATGCTTCCAAATTGATTGACTAAACTATATTGATCCAAGTAGTCTAAGGTTTGCCAAAAGCGATTATTGACGACTAAATTGATAATTTTGGTCCTAGAATCAGCTTCCCAATAGGTCACTAATTTCCCGTCTAAGGGATCAAATTGTTCCACTGCCCACCATAAACTAGGCGTTGACATTTCGTTTTGTGAGGGCGTTGTTGCACTAACAACTTCTTTTTGACCAATATTGGAGGTACGGATTTGAAAACCGGATCGGACCCCATTTTTTGGCGTAATGTCACAACTTGTTTTCTCTAATAGTTGAGCAAAAACAACAGTTGCTAAATTGGCCCAAAGTAGAGGAATGACAAAGATCAAGGGGAGAAGTTTGCGGATTGACATGGGCTGATTAACAAGGGGTTGTATGAAAATGATTAACTCATGCGACATAGGGATCAAAGAGAAATACCCTCACCCTTCCTCACGGTCGAAGCCTCTCCCCGATCAATTTGTAGCAAACATTTACCAATTTGATATTAGCTGTTCATTCTATCGTTACAAACAGTTAGAGTGCACAACGGTTTGTGTCTAATATACTCCAATGCTGAGTTAAACGGTTAAACTGTTTTCCATTTCCTTCAACGCCAAGATTAAGTTAGCTTGTGTCCAGAGTAAAGGTGTGGCATCACTCGGAACATATTCCCCCTGTTCGCGGTAATAGAGTTCTGGACATTGGTAAGCCCTAAATTGACTATTATTACCAGTGATTTGACCGAGAGAACGATTGAAGTAATGGATTTGTTGTTGGAGATCTGAAGCGTGATGGGTATTTTGATATTGCTTGCCAAAAATAACGGAAACGATGGGGTCAAAAATACACCATTGGGCTTCTTCCCCCGGTTTCAAGAAGGCATCTCGCTTTTCTATGTCGTTACTAAACTCTGCTGTGCGCTGTTCTTGACTTAAAATCTGTTTGTAGTTGGGAAACCAGAACGAATCGCCAACATAACGAGAAATACCATAGTTGCCTTCGAGGGTATCCAAAACGCGATCGCGCACTTTAATCGCCGTTGTCTGGGAGACGACTTTTAGGGGGTAAATCAAGAAGAGTAATGCCCCATCCGTTTCTCGTTTTTTCTTGGGATCGGTTTGTAGACATTCTGCGGGGAGAATTTGCAGGAGGGCAGTATTGCCGTTGTCGATTAAATCATTTAAAAGTTGGGGGGTTATGACTTCTCCGTCGTACTGACAGCAGTGGGCAACAAACTCTGCATTCAAGTTCAGTTGTTTCAGGGCTTTTAACCCTGCTACTACGGTACCAATACTCGACGCTGAAATCTTGCGAGTTTCTTCCCAATGTCCGCTATCTTCATCTTGCCAGTACGCGATCGCGCGAAAATAGAGCGGAAATAAAGCTAAGGTTTCCACATCCGATTCACTCACACTGAGTAAGCCATCCCGCGCTAACAGACAATAGAACCATAAAAAGTAACCGAGGGCATCATTTTGCGCATGGGGCCAATATTCGGGGTTTTCTGCCAGGGTTTCTCCCTTGAAGCGAATATGAGGCCGATTCATCACGTTTTGCCCTAGACTCGGTTCTTTGATAATACTTTCAAAGCGCGATCGATGCTTGGTAAAGTATGCCATTAAGGTTTGAGCCGTTTTAACCGCAATGTCTGTTTTTCCCCACACATAATGGGCATGGGCAACATGAATGTTATCGCGGACCCAAACATTAGAATATCCGGTGTATTCGGTTTGATCATCTAAGACTGCTGCGGGAAATAGACCATTACTCAAGCGAGGAAATGTTAGTGCTTCCTTTTCTACAAGCAGCGTCAATAGTTTTTCAAGATGGGAAGGGGTGTAACTCCTCTGAATCAGATCCAGTAACTCTTCATTATGAATAATGAGCATATTAGCAATTAAGAATTAAGTCGTTAGTGATTAGTCATTGAATCAAAAAAGAGGGAAGAGAAAGGAGGATACAATTCAAAATTAATCCTCACTTCTCCCCCTCTCTTCATCTAGACAAAGGCATAAAACAGCCTAGCTTGATTCAGGTGCGACAAAAACGGCAGTCGTCCGCGCCGGGACTTCAAATTCGCCCGTTGACACATCAAAATTAGCTGATTTCACCACATCATCATGAGAATTCGCTTGTACCGGGTGTAACACCATAGAAGTTCCCGCTAATTCTGGAATCTTAAATTTCTGCCCAAATTTATCGGCATTAAACAAAGCCACAACCTTTTTGTAGTTGGGGTCTAAGTTTTCTCCCACCGTATCATCCACGGACATCACAATTAAGGCATCTTTTTGCTCCCGCCCCATATTATGGAACTGGAGTCGCTGTTCAATGTCTTCTTTGGTTCGTAAACGGAAGAGCGGAGAACTGCGCCGAATTTTCAGAACTTCTTGAAAATGATGAGTATTAGCTAAGATATGCTCTTTTTCCGGGTCAAATTTGGAGTTTCTGAGTAACGGCGACATAATATCCCACCGTTCTTGGTTACTACTCCAGGCAGGCGGGAGTCCCACACCAAAGTTATTTTTGCTGTAGGTAAAATCAATCCGATTAAACCAGTCTCCTGAATCATAGCTATTGTGATCCAAAGATTTGGAACGGAGCATATCGCTTCCCATTTGGAAGAAGGGAATTCCTTGACTTAACCCCACTAAACTTAGCCCTAAATTCTGGACGCGAACCCGTTCGTTCATGCTGGTCACTGCCGTTCCCGATTTGCCCAGAGGCAGTTTAAACATATTGAGATCAAACAGGGTTTCATTGTCGTGTTTGGAAATGTAGTTGATGCTTTCTTGGGGATCTTTGGTGTAGCCCGTTCCTTGCAAGTCAATTCCGGATACCTGGCGGTTATTTTGGTCAACAATTTGGAAGTCTTGGAGGCTACCGGCTAGATTAATCCGCAGTTTATCGCTAATCGTTCGTAAGTCATAGCGAAACCGCTTGTCGTAAAAGTAACCATTCCAGTCGTAGGATTGACCATTGATAAACCCTTGACGATGAATGGCTTGCGGGTTGGTTGAGTAGCCCCCATGAACCGTATCGCGGATTTTATCGTTGAAGGTGCCAATCCCCGTTCC
>CAZBPR010000087.1:0-4651 GCA_964493825.1 uncultured Dactylococcopsis sp. | reverse complement strand
TCCTGCCATATTGTACTGAGTGGCGGCATAGAGTCCTTTCCCTTTTGCCGAACCAAAGTCCCAACCTTCGCCATAAAGATAAATACTTTCTCCGTCAACGCCATCTCGTTCTGGAGTCAGCTGATTAATGGTATCTCGTAAGGTTACTAAATTTTCAACGGTGTGCAGATTCATTAAGTCGAAGCGAAAACCATCGACTTTGTAGGCTTTGATCCACCGCAGAATCGTATCCACCATTAATTTTTCCATCATATTAAACTCCGTTGCCGTATCCGGACAACAACTAGAGTTTTCTTGATAGCCATCTTTGTTATAGCGATGGTAATAGCCGGGAACCACTTTATCCAAAACGGCTTGGGTATAGAGTCCATTGGCAAAGGTGTGGTTATACACGACGTCCATCACGACTTTTAACCCAATATTGTTGAGGGATTGCACCATCTTCCGAAATTCAATGATGCGAGTGGTGTCATCTTGGGCAGTGGCATAACTGCCTTCTGGGACGCCGTAGTGATAAGGATCATAGCCCCAATTAAAGCTATCATTGCCCCGGGTCGAACCAACAATGGCTTGTTGTTGCACTGAATCTCGTCCAAAGCTAGCAAGGAGATTGGGATCCGGGTTAATCCGGGCTTGAGGATTTTCTTCAACAGAAACAAAATCAAAGGCCGGTAACAAATGGAGATGGGTTAAGCCCGCTTCAGCAAGTTGTTGGAGATGGTTCATCCCGTTAGAAAGGGGTTTGCCATTTTTGCCACTGTAACTAAAGGCATTAAAGGTACCGCGATCGCGCTCAGGAACGCTTTCATCATCGCGACTGAAGTCCCGCACATGGGCTTCATAAATGGCCATATCCTCTGGCGCATCCAGTGGGGCTTTAGCCATGCTATCCCACCCGTCTGGTTTTAAGCTCGGATCGTCGTACAGATCAACAATTTGGCTGAAACGGCTGTCTTGAGACAAATTCACTGAATAGGGATCCGTGACAAAATTTCTCTCAAACTTACCCGTAAAAGGGACATATACTTCCACTTCGTAAAGGTAATACTGCTTATCCCAGCTGCGATCGCCAACGACCGACCAAACTCCCGTTTCCGGATTAAAGTCCATTTCGTGAGTGGTGGCTTTCGTATTGGGCTGGGCATCTTCAAAGCGATGTAACGTCACTGACTTCGCCGTTGGTGCCCACACTTTTAAGGTAGGAGTGCCTTGATTATAAATCACTCCTAATTCACCGGAGTAACTGTAGAGTTCATCGATTACGCCCTGCAATTGAACGCCTGTGGCATCAATCAATTTGCCATTTTCGTCATAAGCTGCGATCGCGGTTTCACTTTTGACAATGGCGGGAATCAAAGGCTTGGCGGCACGAGGAACCTGTAAATCGTGATAACCGTCAATATTGGGAAATTTGTAACTGGTATCCCAACTCAGGGTATCTCCATTCCTTAAGTTAATGCCATCGCCACTACGAACAGGCACCAGCAAATTTCCATTGGGGGCATAATGCAGTTCATATGTGGTTCCCTGGTCTTGATTCCAAGCAATATTTTCCTGATCGATCCACATGGCTTTTCTTTGTTTAGGGACATTAGGAACAGGACTCACCGTGAGACGACCATTGCCCCCACTTTGCCAGCGAACCGCTGAGGTTTCCTGTTGGACACAGCGGGTCGTGTATTCATACAAGCCTGTGTCCGGAGCAATTGCCCCGCGATATTCATCATTATTATTGGCATCCCCAATGTAGGACATGGGCGTAGTCATGACATTTTGCCAGGGTCCGCCAAAAACTTCGACTTCTCCCCAATAGAGCGTACAAGTAATGTCATCTCCGCGACCATACGCATCAGTCACCCCTTGTTTATAGACTTGGGTGTAAACGCTAAATGATTCTCCGGTGGGGAGAATAATGTTGGAACTTCCCGAGGGGAACATATTTCCCACCCAATTTAAAGGAGAGTTGGAGTCCGCACAAGCCGGCTGACTCCAACTGAGAAAGAAACAGAGAAGGGGGAATAAAATCAGTCTTTTCCAGGATTTCCCCCGGGGGGAATGTCCCCCCAGACTTGCCATTGGCAACGTTTTAGTCATATCTACGGACGGTACGTTTGATAGAAGTAGTAGTCATCGGAACGCGGCCGCTCAATAGAGGGTGCAGCAGGAGTTTCTCCTGTGGGTTCGGGTTGATAACCGTCAGCTTGGACTAACCCCACCACTCCATAAGCGTCCAAAGAAAACTCTACCTCATGATCTTGCGCTTGGGTATAGGTTGGATTTTTTCCGTCTCCGCCATACATCGCGCGATCGCTGTCGAGAGCAATCTCAAATTTGGCATCTTCGGGGTATACAGGAATTTTATAATTGTCAATCGCGTTATCCCCTAAATTGGTTACCGCGTACACCCGTTGTCCGGTTTCAAAATCAATGCGCTCAAAGACAATCACTTTATTATCATGATCGATCCAGTGCAACATATTGCGGTGCATATTATAAGGTGCAAAGGCGGGTTGCGCGCGGAAGAAGCGTTTCATATCGCCTTGGAACTGCACCATTTCTGTCACTTCATCATTTGTCAGTTGAGACCAATCAATGGGCGCATTACTGTTTAAGTTCCCGTCTTGCATTGTCCACAATTGGAACATATCCAAGTAGTAAGAACTGGCAAACATCGTTAACGCTGACCAAGAGCGAATTTTTTGGTTATGATGACCGCCATCAATGGCATCGGCTAAGTAGCGACCGCGGGCTTGGAAGGGATTACCGGGGTTGGCAAATTCATCATGGTTCCCTGGATAATACAACATCGCCAGGGGCCAATCTTGAGAAAGCATATAGTCTAGCTTCCAGGTATCGATTTCCTCGGTATATTTCAAGAGGTTTTCCGTGAACCAGAGGTAAAAGCGATCGCTGTAAGTGGTGAGTAAACCAGCACCACCCGCATCCCGGGCCCGATTGAGATAAGGATCGCCAAAGTAACCTTCGCCAATTACGACTGATTGCGGACGATAGGTATCAACTGCTGCGGTTAACTCTTTGAGAAATTCCCGACCATAAGGTTGGGCATCAATCCCATTCACATTATCAATCCGTAACCCATCAAAGCCATAATCAATGAGATTGACTAAACCAGCATCAATGAGGTTTTTCCGAACTTCGGGGGTATAGTTAAAGCGACGAGTTCCCCATTCAGTCCAATCGCCAGCATAAAGTTCACTGCCATCTTGGGCTTGGTATTGAGAAAAGCCAACTGGCGCAAACTCCCGAGGCGGATTATTCCCGCGCGGAGAATAGTGACTGTAAACCACATCTAACAAGACCGCCACATCCGTATCATGGAAGGCATTAATCATCTGACGTAGTTCATCTGGGCTACCAAAGTCCGCGTGCTTGCCGTACATACTGATGGTTTGATAGCTATAGCGCCAATCGGGAAGATATTCCGCACCGGGTTCCCAGAAATCGACATGAGTATCCAGGGGCATAAATTCAACGGTGTTGTAGCCCAATTTTGCCATTGCTTCAGGTAAACCGCACTCGCGAACAAAATTGTATAAGCGGGGAATATGATCTTCTCCCGTATCGCCATAAAAACTGGACTTCGGATTTTGACATTGCCATTTCAACGCCATCGAAAGCACATCCGTTTCCGCAATGGTTAATTGTTTACCCCGTAAATCGAGCGGAGACCCCTCTGCTTTGGTTTGCGGATCCGGTTTCCAGAAAACAGAATTGAGTTCGTCGCTTCGTTCCCCGTTATAAAAGCGTTCATTAAAGCCTGGGGTTGAGAGTAAAGTAGCGCCTAAATCAACCCGATGCTCACCATCTTGATCCACTAGACGATATTGTTTTTTATGGTAATCGCCGGGGGGAAGCGTAACGGCATGGATATGAGGGTTTTCCGGCAACGGTTGTAATTGATAATCTACCAAGCTAGCGACGTTGCCCCAGTTATTGAAATCGCCAATGACGTGCAAACGTTCATAATCGTTACCAACGAGTACCCGCAAGGTGAGTGAACCGTCATCATGGAAACGCGTTCCCACTTGCGGTTGAAAGGTATCCCGCTGGGGTTCCCGTTCTAACTTCTCCACCGATGCCAGACGCAGGGATTCAACGTCTGGACTGACAACGGGCTTTTTCTTCATGGGGGCAAAGTCGTCAATTTCTTTTGCCGACAGACGCGTTAAATTATTAATATCTTTAATGCCGAGGTAACGTAGCTGAGAATAGGTGGGTTCGGTTACCAATTCCCCTTCCGCGATCGCCTCTTTTTCGGTTTGGCCGCCTTGCACGTTGATAATCAACTGTTGCAACGCTTCCATTACGCGCATAATCCCTTGTTTGAGACTGCTTAAAACCCCTGACAATAAAGAATTAGAGTGATCGCCACTGAGAGCTAATTGCAGCGATCGCGCTGCTGTTGCTGCAACATTTTCATTGTCCTCTTGCGAAGACCAGTTGAAATTTACCTGCGTTGTAGAATTAGGTTGTTGCTCATTCGATGACACCTGAAGAATTAACTGAACTTCTTCATTACTAAAGTCTCTAGCCAACTCCGGTGTCGGTGAAACAACATTTAATTGGTAAGCTAGCCAAAGTGAAATAAAATCCATATGCTTATATATTAGATATTCAAAAAGTCATTGCA
>CAZBPR010000086.1:0-13335 GCA_964493825.1 uncultured Dactylococcopsis sp. | reverse complement strand
AGCGTTAATCGCTTCCATTGGATGACCTCAGTTTGGGGATCAACAAAAACTTAATTTGATCCCCAATTCAAAGCGCTGAACGTCATTCTGGCTAGGGTGGAGAGCGATTAAAATTGATAGTATCATGGCGGTGGAACGCATAGAAGTAGAGAAAAGATTATGACAAATGCACCGATTGCCCCTGTGGTGCTAGTAATCCTCGACGGTTGGGGGGAACGCCAAAGTAAGACGGCTAACGCGATCGCGCAAGCGAATACCCCTGTTGTGGATAGCTTAAGGGAAGTGTATCCACTTACTTTCATTCAAGCCTCAGGCAAAGCCGTTGGCTTACCAGAAGGACAAATGGGGAACTCCGAAGTCGGTCATCTCAATATTGGCGCAGGCAGAGTAGTTCCGCAAGAATTGGTTCGCATTAGCGATGCCGTTGAAGATGGATCGATCCTAGACAATGCCGTTTTAGTGGAAACTTGCCAAAAAGTAAAAGCCAGTCAAGGAAAACTGCATCTCATGGGCTTGTGTTCAACAGGCGGCGTTCATTCCCATATTTTTCATTTACTGGGATTACTCAAGCTTGCCAAGGCACAAGGAATTAGTGAAGTTTGCATTCATGCCTTTACCGATGGCCGAGATACCAATCCCACTGATGGCATTGCGACCCTAGAAGAAATTAAAGATTATACCCAACAAGTTGGTGTCGGGAAAATTGTGACGGTTAGCGGTCGTTATTATGCAATGGATCGCGATCACCGCTGGGACCGCACCCAAAAAGCCTACGATGTGATTGTTCAACGAGAATGCGACACGGAAACAAACCCAATCACCGTTCTCAAAGAGCAGTATGATCTCGGTGTCACGGATGAGTTTATCCCCCCGACTCGAGTGGCTTCTGGCGGGGTAGAACCCGGAGACGGAGTTATCTTTTTCAATTTCCGTCCTGATCGCGCTCGCCAATTAACCGCAGCCTTTGTTAACCCAGAGTTTGATGGTTTTGAGCGCGATCAAATCGAACCGCTCCACTTTGCCACCTTTACTCAATATGATGCATCGTTGCCGGTTGAAGTTGCCTTCAAACCGCAAAATTTAACCAACATTCTTGGAGAAGTGATTGCCAATGCGGAGTTAAAGCAACTCCGTACCGCTGAAACCGAAAAATATCCTCACGTTACCTACTTTTTTAATGGGGGAGAAGAGCAACCTTTTCCCGGAGAAGACCGTAAATTAATTAATAGTCCTCTGGTTCCCACCTATGATAAAGCTCCGGAGATGTCAGCCGAACCGGTGACAGATGTTGCCTGCGAAGCGGTCGAAAAAGGAATTTATTCACTCATTGTCATCAACTATGCTAATCCGGATATGGTGGGTCATACGGGCAATCTCGATGCTGCCATTACTGCTATTGAAACTGTGGATCGCTGCTTAGGGCGACTGCTGGGTAGTATTAGTAAAATGGGTGGCACTGCCTTAATTACAGCCGATCATGGTAACTCTGAATACATGGCGGATGAAAAAGGAAATCCTTGGACTGCCCATACAACCAATTTAGTTCCCTTTTTATTAGTGGAAGGCGAAAAACGTAAAATTCCTCAGCATGGGGGTCGAGTCGAATTACGAGAAGCAGGTTGTCTTGCTGATATTGCACCAACCATTTTAGAAATTCTCCAACTGCCGCAACCTGAGGAAATGACAGGGCGCTCTCTGATTGCAACGAGCGATGTTCAAGTGAAACCAAATCGCACACCAGTAGATATTTCTCTATAGGTGTTGATATGCTAGAAATCTAATCTTTCATCGAGTAAAACTAATGACAGTTGAACAGCTTTTAGAAATCGTTTCTGTTGCTTCGGCAATTTTACTAATTGTTCTCGTCTTACTCCATTCTCCCAAAAGCGATGGTTTAGGCGGACTCAGTGGTCAAGCCTCTATGTTTACCAGTACTAAATCGGCGGAGAAAACCTTAAATCGAATTACTTGGGCACTCGGTTTAGTATTCATTAGCAGCACAATTGTTTTAAGTGCGGGTTGGGTTTAATCCCCAATGACTTTATCTGTAAGCTCTGCTTGATCCCTTCTTTTGTATAAAAGGAGGGCTGTTTTTTGGGGATCATTCAGGGAAAAATTCTAGAAGAAATCTGAGCTTTTGAAAAACAACCTAATCTTCATTTTCTTCATCTGCCATGGCTTGCATGGCTAACAAAATTTCTTCTTCTTGTTCGTCATATTCTTCTTCGGAAATTTCACCTAGATCAAGGGCGAGTTGCAAGCTTAACAGACGTTTATTTAAGTTTTCCTTCTCGTCTAATTCTTGGCTTGCTCGTTCAAGAAGTTGCTCGCCGAGCCAAGTTACGCCTTCGATAGGTCCTGTAAGGGGAAGAAGTAAGAGTTTAAAGACCATTGTTACTGCTCATTAATAGTAGTTGTTGATTATGCAGGAATCACTGCCGTTATTTGCTTATTATTCGCGTAATTCAACGAAATTGTAAGGCGGTGTAAAATTGTTGTAACGAATTTTCAGGCGCGGTGTAAATTCAGCATCAACCGCTTCAACTTGTTCTCCAAACTGGGGTTCTGAGTCCCAAGGAATCAAGAATGCTGTATTATAAATCATCGTTTCCGTTAGGACATCATTTTCCTGCGTTTCTACAGCAAAGGGACTTAAAGCTTCCTCAAATCTGGTAATCACTTCTTGTTTTCTCGCTTCCATTGCTTGTTCTAACGCTTGTCCAATCTGGATGACTTCATCCATACTCAAGTTTTTCCCTTCTAAGTTATCCCGTCGTGCCTTTAAATTGGGATTTTCATCTAAAAGGGCATTTAATTCGGTGTCCGTTTCCCAATAAATCTTTAAGCTAACTTCTCGCTTTCCTTCTAATCTTTTGAATAGGATTTGTAAGGTTTCGGCTTGATGTTGTAATAAGTCCTGGCTTACACTCTCCCAATCCGGAACCACTAACCCAAATTGTAACGGCAGCAAAGTACGCGATCCTTTTTCCATTGCTTCCTCTAACACTTTGGTATGGGTAAGCAGATTACGACGACTGGCTAAATAGCGTGATTGTTGGGCTTCGGAATAGAGAAAGGTAAAGCCTTCAACTGTGTGAGAAAAAATCGGTTGTTTATCTAAACCCACTCCTTCAATGGGTTCTGGTCCTGGTGGGGGAAAAATACCATATAAATAGAAACCTTCGGCCATAAGTTACTTCCCATGAATCGGTTGTGAGGTGAGGACTAAGTGTAGTCTGGCTTGAATGAGATTGAGTTGGGCAATACCAAGGTCAAGATTACCATCAATAACGACTCCTTTGTGGAGAATCCGATCCAGCAATTCTAAAATTGAGGGCTGATTCGAGGATTCACCCGGATAGTATCCCCCTTCCTTCGGCATTAACGGTCCTAGTTCTCCAAGTTCGATATTGAGATCTTTGGGATCAATTTCAAACACATCACATAAGCGAATGATTTCTTCTTCAAGACGTTGTAAGCTATTGCCAGCGCGATCGAGTTCTGCTTCATTGAGCAACCCCGCATCCATGCGTCGAATCACTTGTGCTTCCATTAGTTGACGGATTAATTCGGTGACCGTTAACAGTAAAGGTGCCAGACCAGCATCGGCATTGGCATGGGCAGAATTCAGATTAATTGAGCTGAGGTTGCTTTCGTCTGTAGACACGTGACTCGTTCGTTACCCCTTTTTAGAAATTTCCTGGAGATATTTTTTGCGATGATCAATATAGTTGTTATGCCATTCCTGAAAGCGACGTTCACCATCACGAACGAGCATTTGACGATATTGTTCTGAGGGAATCGGTTGTTTTTTCTGTGTCATTGCGGTAGTCATCAAAGTGTCCTCATTGAGCGATACCAAGGCGTTTAATTTGGGCAACTTGCAGTTGAACTGCAGGGAGAACCCTTTTCATTTTAAATAAATGACGGTAACTGGCAGCAATTAAATTAGCCTCACAGTTCACAGGAACACGTTGCGCTTCTCGGGTACTATAGGGTGCTTTTTTAAAAGAAACCGCTGTTCGTGTACGATGCAAACGATTTAAAGACTTTAAATAACGACTTTGGGGAATATTTCTCTGGGTGGTAATGTGCTGACGAGTACGAGGTGGGGTCATGGGTTCTCCGATTCTGATTCACTAAGAAATGATGCTTGAGGATCGTTTTCTCCTTTGAGGCGGCGCAATTCTGTTTCCATCGTTTCTAGTCGCTTTTGTAAGGCTTGATTTTCTTCTTGCAAGAGATGGGCTTGACTAGAGAGATAAGGATCGTTTTCCCACCAGTTAATGCCCATTTCCCGCGCTTTATCCACTGAAGAAATCAGCAGGCGAATACGAATACTTAACAGTTCCGTGGAACCCACTGAGACAGTAATATCGCCGGCGATGACAATGCCTTTATCTAAGACACGTTCTAAAATATCGGCAAGACTAGAAGATTGAGTACTATTGGTGATTCCTTTGGACGGGTGAGATTTGGGTTGATTTGTGTTTAGGTTAACCACAAGTTTTGGTCGCTATGCGAGCTGCATTGTGAGAGTTATGAATCAGGAGTAGTGTTGTCAAGGGTACGATACAACCATTGGGGAACACTATTGGCTGTTTCGATGGTGGATGATGCATTGGTTTCTTTTCTCTCCACCATCACTGATGGTACATTTTCTGCTTCATCTTCTACAACAACTTCTAATTCGTATTCTTGAAAGAGTTGTTTGAGCAGACTCCCTGATTCTTGGGGAGTAAGGGGACAGCGGGACGTGAGAATGTCGTAGCAAATATCTTGGAACTCTTCATTTGTCGTTTGAACCGCAATATCGTGTTGATGACAAACTTGCGCAATCATTAGACATGACCGTAAACCAGAGGAATTTTCCATTTCAGCGCGATCGCGAAAGTGGCGAACAAAATTGACAATCAAATCGCTATCATGAGTATTTATTCCCACTTTCTGTACAATAATTTCCCGTTGGGTTGCAAGATCGGGTTCGGGAACATTAATAGTAATCACGCGATCGAGCAAGGCATCTTGTGTTCCGTGAACCCCCCAGTACTCTTCCGGATTAGAAGTAAAAATCGCTCGAAAGTTAGGACTGACTCGCACATACTCGGAACGATGACTATCCGGCGGCAGCACCAATAGTTTTTCTTCCAAGGCCGACAAAAGAACATTATTGACTTCTGGCGGAGAGCGATTAAATTCATCATAAACGAGCGTAAACCCTTCCCGACAAGCCATTGTTAAACGAGAATCCACCCATTGTTGGCGGAGTTCATCTTCTTCTTTCACTACACTATGGATGTAGTTATCAACGACTTTTTTACGGGTGTAACCCGTATTGCTGCCAATTAAATCGGTACTTTTAAACTCATCATCTCCATATAAGAGCATGATCGGACGATTTAATAAATCGGCAAGGTGCATCGCAAGCGTGGTTTTTCCCGTTCCTGCCGGTCCTCGCAAATGAATGGAAAAGCCAGATTGGAGATAACGCCAAGCCCGACAACTAATGCGATCAATGGTTGGGGTGGAGACAAAACCTTTGGGACGAGCGTGTAAAACAGTGGTCATAAGAAATTATGGCGGATTATGAAAGCATTAAAAGGGTCAATTTAAGTGAAAAGGGCAACAGGGCACGAAGCTCAATAACTGTTTCACTCATTGGTTCAAAAGTCAGCAACAAAGGGAGTATTTTCCACTTCTAGCTTCCGCTGCCATGAAACATAAGAATTTGATGTTGTGATTGCTTCAATTGGCATTTCTCCCCAGACATAGGTGATGAGTTGATGATGAAAATCAGCTAAGGCATCTCTTTGTTGTTGGGCATTGCCACTGCGATTGGCTTGTAAATCGCTCAGCAGGTCTTCTACTTGCGCAATTAAGTGGGTATAGAAGGTATTTAGGTCATGACGCAGTTGTTTGGCGAAAGCTTGTTGTTCTTGCTGTGTGGCACTGCGCCACTGAGCAGTAGTGCTTTCTAAATCTTGATGAAATTGACTTAAGCTTTGATGCAGCGCGATCGCGTTTTTCTGAATTGCTTCAGCCATTACCTCCCGGTTCAAGGTTAGTTCTTGCAAGTCTTGAACACTGGCTTGGGCTAACAGTTCCCGAAAGTGCGTTAAATCTGCTTTTAATTGTTCTGAAAACACTTTTTGCTGTTGTGCGATGCGGGTCCGCTGATCAGACGCTTGCTTGAGTGCGGTTGCTGTAGTGACTTCTAAATCGCTGATAAAATCTTTTAATTCTTGTTCTAACTGCTCTGCTCTTTGTTGACGAGTTTCATGGGCTCCTCTCAAAAAAGTTGCAGTATTTTGAGCTAAGGTTATCCGAAAGGCATTCAATTCTGATTGTAATTGTTGAGTTTCAGCGATACGAGTTTCTTGTTGTAACTGCAAATTTTCTTGAATTGTAGAACGGCTTTTTTTAATTTCTGCTCGGCGCTGATCAATTTCAGCTTGTCGTTTTTGCGCTTGTTGTTTCCACTGTTCTCGTAAAGATACCATGAGTTAATTTTCCCAAAATCAATTAATAAATAATGGGGAAACTCAAGCCCGCCAACTTGAGTCTCCCTAATGTACGGAAGAACCAATAAATAAATGATCTACTCTGCAGGAACAGCAGCGGAGGAAGTTAAACCAACTGCTTCTGCATACTTGAGGTAAGTTTCTACAGAAGCAACCACAACGCGTGCTTCGACTGCGAGTAATTCAATTCCCACTAAGGAAACCCGTACCCACAAATCAACAACAACGCCTTTGTCTAAAATTCGATCAACAACTTCTCCTAAGCTGGAGGAAGAATTAGTTTTTTCAACAGCCATGATTTTTCTCAGTAATTTTGACGACAAAGAATCAAGAAGTAATGAAACATCCAGCAGTTTGCTTTTCAGTAATTCACTTCTTTATCTGTGATTACTATCATAGTTTTAAAACTGATCTATGTCAATGATTTCACGATTAATTATGAATTAATTTTTTTTAATCTTTTAGATAGATTCAAAGACTAGAATCTGTGGTTTTTGCTTAAGTGATTCCATTGATTTTGCTTAAAAATAAAGCTATTTTTTGATTTAAATTATATAAAAATAAGAATATTTTTTGTTAGATTTTGTATGAAGAATAGCGATAAAAAATCATAATAATTTCAATGAATATCCATCCTCAATGATAACTGTCGGTCTGAAATCTTTGGCTTCTCTCGGACAGTAGAGCGTTTTTAAACAGTTCATCAAAGGGGAATTGCGGGTGATTTCAGAAAGAGTAAAATCAGTAACATGAGGCGTCTCCAATACAGCTTAATTCACTAAAAAAATGTTATACACATACTGCTTAATATTGTACCCAAATCATACATTCTCATTGCCACCTGGATTCGTTGGAGAGTTACAGATGATCGAAAATGGCGCGATCGCGGCAGTTGTGGAACCAGCATTGCCCCGTGACGAACTGGAAAAAGATGACCAAAAACTCGTACAAGCGGTTATTCACCACGATTGGGTAATCTGTGAACTTTTCCGCGAGACGCTAGTGCTGCCATTGCGATTTGGGACTTATTTTCGAGGGGAAGAAGACTTACGGTCTCATCTCGCGTTTCACGGTCAAAACTACCATCAAAAATTAGCAGCATTAGCCGGGAAAGTGGAATTAACCCTAAAATTGACGCCAATTCCTTTCTCTGACACAAACCCTTCCCCCACAGAAAAAGGGAAAGCGTATTTACAAGCGAAAAAGCAACGCTATCAAAAGCAAAGTCATTATGAGCGCCAACAACAAGCAGCCTTAGAACAGTTCCAAACCGAAATCACTCAAACTTATCCGCAACTGATTTGTGGCAATCCCCAAGAAAACACGGAACGTTTTTATGTGTTGATCGAGAGTGCGGCGTTTTCTGACTTTTCAGAAAAGCTGAAAGCATGGCAAGAAGCGTTACCCAGTTGGACTATTGAAGTCAGTGACCCCCTTCCCCCTTATCATTTTTTGTGATCTTTATTTTTATTAAAATTGATCAATATCTGGGTTGTCGTGTTTCAAAATCGTGCCCAAGCTCAAGCTTGAGCTTTCGCTCGTAAGGCAGCTTGAGCGGCTCTTTTTTCTGCTGCTTTTTTACTTTCCCCAACACCAACCCCATAAACTTGGTTTCCAATTCTCACTTCAACAGTAAACTCTTTCGCATGATCCGCCCCGGTTGCTTTGCGAAGAAAATAGCGGGGAATGAGACCAAACTCAGCGAGTGCCCATTCTTGGAGTTGTCCTTTATAGTTTTGATCTAATTCGGAACGAGCGGTCACTTGTTCCGCGATCGCACTAAATAAGGGTTCAATAAAGGCTTGCACCGCTTCAATGCCAGAATCCAAAAAATAAGCGCCGATCACCGCTTCAAACATATCACTCAGCACTTCAGGATTTTGGCGAGTGCCTTCTTTTTCTGCCCCTTTGCCGAGGCGAAGATGCTGGTTCAGGTTTAAACTCAAAGCAAATTGGGCGAGTTGATGTTCATTATTGACTAAGCGCGATCGCAGCCGACTGAGTTCTCCCTCTCGCATTTGGGGATACTTCTGATAAAGTAACTTGCCAACCAAAAACCCTAATACGGCATCACCCAAAAATTCTAAGCGTTCATTATCTTCTTCCACTTCAGGATGTTCATTAAAATAAGAGCGATGGGTACAAGCAGTTTCCCAAAGCTGAGTATTTTGAAACCTGGGCAGTTGCTGTGGCATTGTCATAGCATCAAAGATCGGAACGTTAACAACAAGATAAACTATAATCCAAAGTCCTATTTGTAACTTGTGTAATGTCTCAGCAGCGTGTTGTCATCTCGAATTCTACTTTAATTTTTGCGGGAGCCCTTTTTTTTGTCGGGGTGCTACTGTGGCAATTACAAAGCCTGATCATTGTCTTAATGATTTCTGTGGTGCTCGCTTCAGCACTTGCCCCCACAATTGACGCCGCCGAAAGACTCAAACTGCCCCGCTTTTTAGCCGTGATTCTCGTCTATTTGCTCCTGATTGCCGGATTTACTGGTGCCGGCGTACTGATTGGTCCGACAGTAGTTGAGCAAATTCAACGGTTAATCCGCAAACTTCCGAGTTATTTAGACACGCTTCGTCTCATCGCGCAAGATTTAGCCCTTCGCTTTGGAGTTACCGATCCCGATACCTTAGATCCCATTAATCGCCTATTTGATACCAAAGCTCTAACCAGTTGGCTCATTCGCTCCAGTCAACAGCTCCTCGTGCGCTCTTATGGTGTCACACGCGGCATTATTGGCGGTATCGTCAGTGTCATTCTTTCTATTGTGTTATCCGGTTATATGTTATCCGGTTCCCGACGCTTGATTAAGGGAATCATTAGCTTATTTCCTTCCCCCTGGGATCTGCGCTTAGAAGCGCAAGTCCATCCGGTTGCCCTACGGATGGGGGGATATATTCAAGGCAGAGTGCTAGTTTCAGCGATTCTAGGAGTAGTAATTACCGTCAGCTTACGCATTCTCGGGATTTCAGAGTTTGCCATTGGTTTAGGCGCGATCGCGGGAGTAACCAATTTAATTCCCTTTTTTGGTCCCGTTCTCGGTGCCATTCCCGCCCTTATTGTCGCCACTGCACAGGGTGGATGGACGGTGTTGTGGGTGTTATTGTTGTTTGTGGTGATTCAAAACTTGGAAACTTATGTCCTGGATCCGCTATTAGTGGGAAATACAGTCCGCCTCCATCCCCTTTATCAACTCTTGGCTGTCATTGGCGGAGCACAAGTTTTAGGAATTTTAGGGGCATTAATTGTTCCGCCTTGGGTGGCAGGGGCAGCCACCTTAATTGAAAATCTGTACTTAAAGCCTAAAGCCCTTGCCCAAAATCAAAGTCGTTCTCCTTCCAATCCTTTACCGGTCAAATCGGGTCAATAATCATTTATGAAATTTCGTGATCATCCGCAGGAGGCTAATGCTCAGCGTGTTTTCTCTCTGTTACTGGGCATTTGTACATTGGCGTTTAGTTTTTTCTTATTGACGCTACCGGCTGCGGCACAAAATAATAACTCAGCCCCGATTCTGGTCGATGGCAGGGCGGTTTTTGAAGTGACAGCTTCTGGACAATTTAATGCCAAAGAGCGTGCTGAAGATGCGAATCAGACGCTCAATCGTATGATTCGCAGGAGTTTTGCCCCACTACAAGATGATGGGAGGGAGGAGGTTCAAATTACGGTTGATACCAGCCAAACCATCCCCACCCTCAAAATTAACGACAACCATTTGCTTTCTGTTACGCCAGAGGATACCCCCCAAGGACGGGATTTAGAGGAACAAGCCCGAATTTGGAAACGGCAGATTGAAAGCGCGATCGCGCAAGCGCAACGAGAACGAACCGCTGCTTATCTCGTTCCCGCAGCCCTGTTATCAATCGTCACCATTATCATTACTGGGCTTCTCATTTGGGGGATTGGTTTAATTTGCGAACGTTGGATTAATCCCTATCTCAGAGAGTCAGATTCGCCGGCTGATAACCACACTCAGCCTTTTACCGGTACCACCACCCGCTTTATTGCCTTTCAAGTCTTTCTCAACTTTTTGCGCAGTCTCTTGGTACTGGTGGCACTGGGCTATATCAGCACCCTTTTTCCCCAAACTCGACATCTCAGTCGTCAATTGCGGGACACTCTGATTTATAGTCTCACGTCTGATTTATTTCCCCTGGGCAACAATGCATACTCGGTTCTCGATTTAATTATTCTTCTCGCCCTCTTTACTGCCCTGTTTATCTTGGCAAGAAGCATTAAACAAGTCCTAAGACTACGGGTGCTGAGTCTCACGGGTTTAAGTCGAGCCGCCCAAGAAACAATTGCGTTAGTCGCGAACTATAGCTTTGTTTTAATTGGGGCATTAGTCCTGCTGCAAATTTGGGGGTTAGATATTAGCTCACTAACCGTTTTTGCCGGGGTTTTGGGGGTGGGTATTGGTTTAGGGATTCAGGGCATTGCCAAAGAATTTGTCAGTGGTTTAGTCTTAATTTTTGAACGTCCGATCCAAGCGGGAGACTTTGTCGAAGTGGGTGAGTTAGTGGGAACTGTAGAACATATTAGTGTACGCAGCACAGAAATTACGACACTCGATCGCGTTTCGGTTATTCTACCGAACTCTCGTTTCTTAGAATCGGAAGTGGTCAATTGGAGTCACCGCAGCCCCATTTCTCGACTGCGGATTCGAGTGGGTGTCGCTTATGGTTCTAATTTAGAAATTGTCCGCCAAGCCCTCCTCGATGCTGCTAATGATAATGCTGATGTCTTATCTATTCCCCCGCCCAATGTTTTCTTTCTCGGGTTTGGCGATAGTTCTCTCGACTTCGACTTACTCGCTTGGATTTCAGAACCTCGCAAACAATTTCAAATCAAAAGTGATCTCTATTTTTTAATTTACCGCTTCTTCCAAGAAAGAGGGGTTGAAATTCCGTTTCCACAACGAGATTTACATGTTCGCAGTGGCAATTTACCCGTCGAATTAACGCCAGAACTGACGCAATCGTTATCCCAATTATCTGCTCATCTTTCAGGATGGTTAGACCACCATTCTGCAGATAATGGCAACAGTCGTAATCAACCTTAAAAAAAAAGAGAGTACAAATTTTTTGATTGTACTCTCTGATTAACTCAACAAAAACTCTTCGTTGTACTGCTTTATTTCTCAACCGCATTCAACATTTCTTTGAGTTTAGCCAATTCATCAGCCCAGCGTGGATCCGGTTGGGTTGACGTATTGCCATTACTACTTCCCCCTGCAGGTTGTTTCGATTTTTTACTCCCTTTGTTCCGTCGCTTATTACTGGGCGCACCCTCCTTATTCTTTTGTTTGGTTGGACGAGAGGATTCACGAGCTTCCGACCCCTCTTTTTCTCCTTCAGATGCGTTTTCGTCTCCCTTATTTTTATTACGAGGCAGTGCTTTTTCAATTTTTAAAGCATTTTCGCGGAACGTCTGACCGTTATGTTTTTCAATAATTTCATCCGCTTTTTCATCACTGGGAACCGTCACAAAAGCAAAGCCACGGCAATTTCCTGTCTTGCGATCTTTAATGACTTTAATGGATAAGGAATCATCCGCTTCTCCAAAAACTTCTTGCAGTTCTTGTCTCTCTACTGTATCTTTTGGTAAATTGCCCACGTAAAGACGTACAGACATAAGAAATACCTCACATTATTTAACTAGTCAAAAACTTTTTAATACAGTTACTATTCATTTCAAACTAAGGAACTTTACCTGCAATAAAGTCATTTTTAATTGGGTTTGTTCCATTAATCGTGTTTTTTGTTGAAGCATTAATTCCAACTCAGCTTTTTGCCAATTAATCAAAGTTCCTCAATTCCTTATTGACGCGCGTGTTACCTTGACGATGGGAATAACGCAAACCGCGTAAAGGAATTCAGTCTAAATTTAGCAGTAACTGTACTCAAAATTATTACAATTTTTTTACACTCTTTTTTAAGCTATCATGAATTTGCGCTTTTAGCTACCCTGGAAAAGAAAATTCACCAATGGGTAAGAGAACGAGTGCGACTAAAAACCAGTCGCAGCAAGCCCGCAACATTAATGCCAATTCAAAATAAGCCCAGCTAAAAATTATAGCTTATTTTATTGAATTAAGCAAATAACATGGGAATTCATGAGCATTTCTCAATCCAGAAATACAGTTACAGCCTACTGTTGCCAGCCAGCCAATTCCGGTTTCGGGTAGCGCTATAGTGTGTGAAGAACATCTCTGTTGCAACAGCGAGGGTTACACTTTCAGATAGGATTTCGGCAGAAGCGAGCGGTCAATGGCATCCCTGCTTGGTTAAGGAGATGAGGATGAAGCCAAGGATTATTATTTGTGGCTTAGGGCGGACTGGATATAAAATTTTTGTGTTGCTTCAAAAGCAGGGGGTAGCGGTGGTGGGAGTGAGTGATGCTCCACTGCCGGAGTCAAAAGAGCAAGAAGATATTATTGTTGGGGATGCGCGATCGCGCGCGACATTAATGGCAGCAGGGATCGAATCAGCACAAAGTCTGGTTTTAGCGGGAAATGACGATGCGGTGAATCTAGCTATTCTCACCCAAGCCCGCTTACTCAATCCTGAGATTCGCATTGTCAACCGACTGTATAATCATAGTCTGGGTCAACGCCTCGATCAGATTCTTCCCAATCACGTTAGCCTCAGTGTCTCCGCCTTAGCTGCCCCTGTTTTTACCTTTGCTGCGATGGGCAATGAGGCGATTGGACAACTGCAACTGTTTAATCAAACTTGGCCGCTTCACGAAGAAGTAATTAGTGCCGATCATCCTTGGCTGGGAACCCCCATTGATGAACTTTGGGAAA